>NZ_JBEYVI010000013.1:0-224972 GCF_040643955.1 Streptomyces sp. NPDC047061 | reverse complement strand
CGCTCCACCACCATCTTCGGTCGGTACCTCCCTATGTTTTGGGCGCCCCTCTCCACGGAGAGGGGCGCCCTTCCCTGTCGTACGCCGTACCCGCGTTCCTACTGCGCGCCGGGGCGCACCAGGCCGCTCTCGTACGCGTACACCGCCGCCTGCACCCGGTCCCGCAGTCCCAGCTTGGTCAGCACATGCCCCACATGGGTCTTCACGGTCGTCTCGCTGACGAACAGGTCGGCGGCGATCTCCGCGTTCGACAGCCCGCGCGCGACCAGCTTCAGCACCTCGACCTCGCGGTCGGTGAGGGTGTGCAGGGTGTCCGGCACCGGCTCCTCGCCGGACGGCAGATGCGTCGCGTACTTGTCCAGCAGGCGACGCGTGATGCTAGGGGCCAGCATCGCCTCGCCGTTCGCCACCACCCGGATCGCCTGCACCAGTTCGTTGGCCGGGGCGTCCTTCAGCAGGAAGCCGCTGGCACCCGCGCGCAGCGCCTCCACCACGTACTCGTCGAGATCGAACGTGGTCAGCACCAGCACCTTCGCCGGGCCGTCCCGGCCGGGACCGGTGATCTGCCGGGTCGCCTCCACGCCGTCCATCCGCGGCATCCGGATGTCCATCAGCACGACATCGGGCTGGAGGGCGCGCACCTGGTCGAGGGCCTGAAGGCCGTCTCCGGCCTCGCCCACGACCGCGATGTCCTGCTCGGCCTCCAGAATCATCCGGAACCCGGTACGCAGCAGCGGCTGGTCGTCGACCAGTAGGACGCGGATGGCCACGGTGAGTCTCCTTCTGCTAGTCCGCGCCCATTCTGCCCTGCACGGGGTCCGCGGACTCCGCCGACCTCACCGGCAGCGGGTACGGCGGGGGAGTGCCGCCGAACTCCGGGCAGTGCGCCTGGTGGTCGCACCACCCGCACAGCTTCGTCGGCCGCGGCCGCCACTCGCCCGACTCCGTCGCCTCCCGGATCGCCTCCCACAGCGCGAGCAGCTTGCGCTCCACCCGCTGCAGATCCGCGGGGACCGGGTCGTACGTCAGCACGTCACCGCTGCCGAGATAGACCAGCTGCAGCCGCCTCGGCACCACGTTCTTCAGCCGCCACACCACCAGGGCGTAGAACTTCATCTGGAACAGCGCGCCCTCGGCGTACTCCGGCCGCGGCGCCTTGCCCGTCTTGTAGTCGACGATCCGCACCTCGCCCGTGGGCGCCACGTCGACCCGGTCGATGATCCCGCGCAGCCGCAGCCCCGACTCCAGCTCGGTCTCCACGAACAGCTCCCGCTCCACGGGCTCGAGCCGGACCGGGTCCTCCAGCGTGAACCAGCGCTCGACCAGCCGCTCCGCCTCACCCAGCCAGCGCGCCAGCCGCGCGCCCTCCGGATCCTCCGCGAACAGCTCCCCGAGCTCCGGCCTGGACTCCCGCAGCCGGTCCCACTGCCCCGGGATCAGCGACTTGGCCCGCGGCGCCGTCCGCTCCGCCGCGGGCGCGTCGAAGAGCCGCTCGAGGACCGCGTGCACCAGGGTCCCGCGCGTCGCCGCCTCGCTCGGCTTCTCCGGCAGCCGGTCGATCACCCGGAACCGGTACAGCAGCGGACACTGCATGAAGTCACTGGCCCGCGAGGGCGACAGCGAGGCCGGCGGCGCGGGCGCCCTCCCCGCCACCGCCGTGACCGGCCCTTCTCCCTGCGCGACGACCGCGCCCCGATCCTGCGCGGCGTCCCCGATGCTGCTGTCCATGACCACAGACCATACGGCCCGCCACTGACAGTCACCCAACCCGCGCGACGGCCCGGCCAACACAGGGGGTGCCGGGGCGAAACACGCCACGACGGCCGCATACCATCGACCAGAGAAGACGTATCTAACGAGGGGACACCGTGGACGTGAGCGGCGGCAGCGGGCAGCCCCGGTCGGACAACGCCGAACCGACACAGCGGACCCCCGACGAGCAGCCGGTGGCTCAGGAATCACCGGAGCCGCAGGAACCGTCGGAGACGCCGGAGCGGCCGGAAGCGCCGGAGTCACCCGAGCAGCCGGAAACGCCGGAGCCGGCGCCCGCGCCACGCACCGACGCGGCCCCGGAACCTCCCGAGGCGGAGCCACCCGCCGCGGCTCCCGGCGCCCCCGGCGAAGGCGACGGGCAGGACCACGTGCCGGGCCCCGCGCAGTCCACCGGTATCGCCACCACCGGTATCGCCAAGGGACAGCCGCCGCAGCAACGGCCCAAGGAACCCGGCGGCGGGCTGCTCATGGGACGGCCCTTCGGCGTCCCCGTGTACGTCGCCCCCAGCTGGTTCGTCGTCGCCGCGCTGATCACCTGGGTCTTCGGCGGCCAGCTCGACCGCGTGCTGCCCGAACTCGGCGCCGCCCGCTACCTCGTGTCCCTCTTCTTCGCCATCGCCTTCTACGCCTCCGTCCTGGTCCACGAACTCGCCCACACGGTCGCCGCGATCCGCTTCGATCTCCCCGTCCGCCGCATCCAGCTCCAGTTCTTCGGCGGCGTCTCCGAGATCGAGAAGGAGGCCGAGACCCCCGGCCGGGAGTTCGTGCTGGCCTTCGTCGGCCCGCTGCTCTCCCTCGTCCTGTCCGGCCTCTTCTACCTCGCCATGCAGCCCGTCGAGCCCGGCACCGTCGCCGGCGTCCTGCTGGCCGGCCTGATGGTCTCCAACCTCATCGTCGCCGCCTTCAACCTCCTGCCCGGCCTGCCCCTCGACGGCGGCCGGATGCTCCGCGCCGTCGTCTGGAAGATCACCGGCAGGCCCATGAGCGGCACCGTCGCCGCCGCCTGGGTCGGCCGCGCCCTCGCCGTCTCCGTCCTCATCGGCCTCCCGCTGCTCAACCACTGGGGCGCCTTCGGCGGCGGCGCCGACGACAGCAGCGGCATGGACGCCGTCACCGACGCCCTGCTCGCCGCCATCCTCGCCGCGATCATCTGGACCGGCGCCGGCAACAGCCTGCGCATGGCCCGGCTCCGCGAACACCTCCCGGAACTGCGCGCCCGCACCCTGACCCGCCGGGCCGTCCCGGTCGAGAACGACACCCCGCTCTCCGAGGCCCTGCGCCGCGCCAACGCCGCCGGCGCCCGCGCCCTGGTCGTCGTCGACGCCGACGGCAACCCGCTCTCCCTCGTCCGCGAGGCCGCGATCGTCGGCGTCCCCGAACACCGCCGCCCCTGGGTCGCCGTCAGCGGCCTCGCCCAGGACCTCACCGACGGCATGCGCGTCTCCGCGGAGCTCGCGGGCGAGGACCTCCTCGACGTCCTGCGCGCCACCCCCGCCACCGAGTACCTGGTGGTCGAGGAGACCGGCGAGATCTACGGCGTCCTGTCGGCGGCGGACGTCGAACGGGCCTTCGTCAGGGCCATGGCCCGGCCCAGCTGAGATTCGTCAGGGCCATGGCCCGGCCCAGCGCCGCCGTCCTGAAGCGGGGCTCAGCCGCTCCCGGTCACGGCCGCTGCCCGCCGCTGCCGCCGCCGGACGGCGATCAGCACCGCCGACATGACCGCGGTGAGCGCCACGGCGACCGGTGTCACGGCCTGCCACGGAACATGGAGCAGGAGCGCGCCGTAGGCACAGCCGAGTCCGGCGACCAGCACGATGCCCAGCAGCCAGCGCCCCAGCGGGCGCCAGGTCCAGGGATCCGGGTCGTCCGGCCGGACCAGCCGCACCAGGCCGAACCACGCGGCCAGCGCCGCCAGGAGGGCCGCCGTCACGCCGAGCCCGGCGAACATCTGCGGCTCGTCGCGCGGCTCGTCGGTGGTGGCCTGCTCGTCGTCGTACCGGAGGAGCCGCATCACCGTGCCGCGCCAGACCACGGCGTCGACCCGGTCCCCGGTCCGCAGCTGCCGCAGCACCGGTCCCGGGTCGCCGAACGCGACCACGCCGTTCCAGTACCGGGTGCCGGACAGGGTCGCCTCGAAGCGCATGTGCCGTCGCGGGGCGAAGCCCCCGTGCCCGTCGACCACCGTGTCCCGCACCGTGAAGGTGACGGTGCGCAGGCAGTCCTCCGCGGGTCCGGCCGGCACGGAGTCCGCACAGACCTCGGCCGCCCGGTACGCGCGGTACTCCCGCACGGTGGTGGGCAGCATCACCGTGAACAGGTAGCAGCAGGCGAACGCCGCCACCGCCGCCCCGACCAGCAGCGCACCGCCCGAGGCCTGTGACCGGCCTCTGCCCGGTCCGTCCCCGCCCCCGTCCGCCATGACCGCCCCTCCCGTCCGCCGGCCCGTCAGGCGTCAACCGGCATGGACGCCGCGACCGCGCGAGACGGTTCCGGACCCCCGCCCCAGCCGCGAGCCGGGCCGCTTCCACCGTGGTCGGTGCCCTCCGCAAACCCCGGTAGGCTGTTCACATGTCCGAACCGACCGGTGCCGCCCGCAGGCGCGGGCCCTTCAAGGTCGGGGACCAGGTACAGCTGACCGACCCCAAGGGCCGCCACTACACGTTCACGCTCGAAGCCGGGAAGAACTTCCACACCCACAAGGGCTCCTTCCCGCACGACGAACTGATCGGCGCTCCCGAGGGCAGCGTTGTCCGCACCACCGGCAACGTCGCCTACCTCGCGCTGCGCCCCCTGCTCCCCGACTACGTCCTGTCCATGCCCCGCGGGGCAGCAGTCGTCTACCCCAAGGACGCGGGGCAGATCCTGTCCTTCGCCGACATCTTCCCCGGCGCCCGCGTCGTCGAGGCCGGCGTCGGCTCCGGCTCGCTCAGCAGCTTCCTGCTGCGCGCCATCGGCGACCAGGGCATGCTGCACAGCTACGAGCGCCGCGCGGACTTCGCCGAGATCGCCCAGCAGAACGTCGAGCGCTACTTCGGCGGCCCGCACCCCGCGTGGCAGCTCACCGTGGGCGACCTGCAGGACAACCTCTCGGACACCGACGTCGACCGGGTCATCCTCGACATGCTGGCCCCCTGGGAGTGCCTGGAGGCCGTCTCCAAGGCGCTCGTCCCCGGCGGCATCCTGTGCTGCTACGTCGCCACCACCACCCAGCTCGCCCGGACCGTCGAGTCCATCCGCGAGATCGGCTGCTTCAACGAGCCGACCTCCTGGGAGACGATGATCCGCAACTGGCACGTGGAGGGCCTCGCCGTCCGCCCGGACCACCGGATGATCGGCCACACCGGCTTCCTGCTCACCGCCCGCCGCCTCGCCGACGGCGTCGAGCCGCCCATGCGCCGCCGACGCCCCGCCAAGGGCGCCTACGGCGAGGACTACGACGGCCCCAACGCCGACGGCGGCGCCGGCCGCTGAGCCCGTCCCCGCTGCCGCGACAACGTACGAGCGCCGCGGCCGAGTTCCCCGGACCCCACCGGAACTCGGCCGCGGCGCTCACCCGTTGACGCCACCACAGCCGGCCCGTCGACGGCACCACAGGACCGCGGATCCCCGCCATCCGCGAAAGCCCACCCCGCCGTTCCCACCCCGCTGTGACGTGTGGCACGATGCAGGCCACCCCCACCGGCACAGGCCTCACAGGAGACACTCCTAGTGCAGCAATCCGTGGTCCCGGAGCTCGCTCACACCGACACCCGCCCCATGCACTGGCTGGCCACCGCCGCCGCCGTGGCCGGCGTCGTCGCTCTGTCGTCCCTCTTCCAGCCGGGCTCGGCCAAGGCCGCGCAGCCCGCCGCCTCGGCAGGCACGAAGCCCGCCCCCGCGGCCGCCGCGCCGCCCAGCACCACCGGCGTGGACTTCCCCCTCGACTGCGGCCCCGTGAAGGAACTGGTCGTCAAGAAGGCCACCGGGGACCTCGACGGCGACGGCAGGCCGGAGACCGTGGCGGTGGTCCACTGCGACTCGGCCATGGGCACCCCGCCCGACGCCGTCTACGTCCTCACCCAGGCCGCCGGCGCCACGACCCCCCGCGTCGTCGCCACCCTGGTCGACCCCAAGGACCGGTACACCGTGACCGACTTCGCCGTCTCCGGCAAAGCGGTCACCGCCACCCTGCTCGGCTATTCCTCGGACAATGTGCCCAGTTGCTGCCCGGACCTGAAGTCCAGTGCCAAGTGGCAGTGGAACGGCCACGCGTTCGTCCGCTCCACCCCGGCGGCCGCCCACAGCGTCTGACGGCCGCGCAGGCCCGAAGGGCCCGGCGCCGACGCCACGCGGGGTGGCCGGAAAGTCACTCCGCGTCCGGCCCGTACACCTCGACACGGTCCGCGACCCGGCGCACGTGGATGCACTCGCCGGGACACTCCCGCGCCGAGTCCACCACATCGGTGAGCAGCGGCAACGGCACCGGTACGGTCGCCCCCTTCGCCTGCAGCAGCTCGTCGTCCGAGCCCTTCACATAGGCCAGGCCGTCGATGTCCAGCTCGAACACCTCCGGGGCGTACTGGGCGCAGATCCCGTCCCCGGTACACAGATCCTGGTCGATCCAGACCTCGAGCGCCTCGTCGCCGGCCAGGGCCTCCTGCTGCACGGTCATCTCTCCTGCCGTCGAAAGCGCCGGACGGCCGGACCGGGGGTCACCCGGTCCCGCCCCGGCGGGTGTTGAACGCCTTCGACCCTACCTCCGGCCCGCAACGGCCCGCGCATCCTCCTCGCGCACCCTCCTCCTGCGCCCTCCCGACGCGCCCCCGGCCCGCGCGCACGGCGCCTTCCGCCGTGCGGGACGGCGGCGCCCGGCCACCTGATCGATCGACTTGAGCCAACCCGCGACCCACTCCGATCATCACGCGCCACATCCGAGCGGTTGCTCTGTGTAAGAAATCCGCCACCGGGGCACAACCCCTGAACCGGCACTGGAGCGGACAACTCCGGTCAGTAACGACGGGTTTTGACCACTCCAGACCTGGAACACGCCGCTTCTGAATCGCGTTGAGTGGGTATCCACCCGGCACGAGGGAGAACGCAATGGGTGACCGACGACACACCTTGACAGTCTTTGTGATCTAGGGGTTTCAATCGACACCCACCCAGGTAGGGTCTGGAAGCGTCCAGCTCCCCTTGGAGGAGGTGAGGACCGTGGCAGCCCACGACGACGACATGAACCGCGGCATCCGCCCGGGACGAGGGTCCGACGACCCGTCCGAGCAGATCGCCTATCTTGAGCAGGAGATCGCCGTCCTGCGACGCAAGCTCGCCGACTCTCCGCGACACACGAGGATTCTCGAAGAGCGGATCGTCGAGCTGCAGACGAACCTGGCCGGCGTGTCCGCCCAGAACGAGCGACTCGCGAACACCCTGCGCGAGGCCCGCGACCAGATCGTGGCCCTCAAGGAGGAGGTCGACCGGCTCGCACAGCCGCCGGCCGGCTTCGGTGTCTTCCTCACGGCGAACGAGGACGGCACCGCCGACATCTTCACCGGCGGCCGCAAACTGCGGGTGAACGTCAGCCCAAGCGTCGACCTGGACGACCTCAGGCGCGGCCAGGAAGTCATGCTCAACGAAGCGCTCAACGTGGTCGAGGCCATGGAGTACGAGCGCGTCGGTGACATCGTCACCCTCAAGGAGATCCTCGAGGACGGCGAGCGGGCCCTCGTGCTGGGCCACACCGACGAGGAGCGCGTGGTACGGCTCGCCGAGCCGCTGCTGGACGTGAACATCCGGCCCGGTGACGCCCTGCTGCTCGAACCCCGTTCCGGCTATGTCTACGAGATCGTCCCGAAGAGCGAGGTCGAGGAGCTCGTCCTCGAAGAGGTCCCCGACATCGGCTACGAGCAGATCGGTGGTCTCGGCGGCCAGATCGAGGCCATCCGCGACGCGGTCGAGCTGCCGTACCTCTACCCGGACCTGTTCAAGGAGCACGAACTGCGCCCGCCCAAGGGTGTCCTGCTCTACGGACCCCCCGGATGCGGCAAGACGCTCATCGCCAAGGCCGTCGCCAACTCGCTGGCCAAGAAGGTCGCCGAGGTCACCGGCCAGGCCCAGGGCAAGAGCTTCTTCCTCAACATCAAGGGCCCCGAGCTCCTGAACAAGTACGTCGGCGAGACCGAGCGGCAGATCCGTCTGGTCTTCCAGCGTGCGAGGGAGAAGGCCAGCGAGGGCACCCCCGTCATCGTCTTCTTCGACGAGATGGAGTCCCTGTTCCGGACCCGTGGCTCCGGTGTCAGCTCGGACGTGGAGAACACCATCGTCCCCCAGCTGCTCGCCGAGATCGACGGTGTCGAGGGCCTGCAGAACGTGGTCGTCATCGGCGCCTCCAACCGCGAGGACATGATCGACCCCGCCATCCTGCGCCCCGGCCGGCTCGACGTGAAGATCAAGATCGAGCGTCCGGACGCCGAGGCGGCCAAGGACATCTTCGGCAAGTACCTCACCGAACGCCTTCCGCTGCACGCCGACGACCTCGGTGAGCACGGCGGCAGCAAGTCGGTCACGGTCGAAAGCATGATCCAGACGGCCGTGGAACACATGTACGCCGAATCCGAGGAAAACCGCTTCCTGGAAGTCACCTACGCCAACGGCGACAAGGAAGTCCTCTACTTCAAGGACTTCAACTCCGGCGCGATGATCGAGAACATCGTCGGCCGTGCCAAGAAAATGGCGATCAAGGACTTCCTCGACCACAACTCGAAGGGTCTCCGCGTCTCCCACCTGCTCCAGGCCTGCGTGGACGAGTTCAAGGAGAACGAGGACCTGCCCAACACCACCAACCCCGACGACTGGGCCCGGATCTCCGGAAAGAAGGGCGAACGGATCGTGTACATCCGTACCCTCATCACCGGAAAGCAGGGCGCGGACACCGGACGCTCCATCGACACGGTGGCGAACACCGGACAGTACCTGTAAAACACAGGGCGGCTGCGGGTGCCCTCACCGGGTACCCGCAGCCGACTGTTTTTCCGGCCAGAACCGGAACCGAGGCGAGCAAGGCAATGACGCAAATGATCTCCCCACCAGCGCAGAGGCGTTCTAGGCTCTTTCCTACCGCCGAGTCGCGCAGTGCGGGGACGGGCACCGCACACGCACCGGAGCGCCAGCGGTACGCGAGCGGAGCCCACGACCGAGGGCTCCGCCGGGCAAGGAGGGCCGCATGACCGTACGGCGAGTAATGGGCATCGAGACGGAGTACGGGATCTCCGTCCCCGGCCACCCCAACGCCAATGCCATGCTCACCTCGTCCCAGATCGTCAACGCCTACGCGGCGGCGATGCACCGGGCCCGCCGGGCCCGCTGGGACTTCGAGGAGGAGAACCCGCTGCGGGACGCCCGGGGCTTCGACCTCGCACGCGAGGCCGCCGACGCCAGCCAGCTCACCGACGAGGACATCGGCCTCGCCAACGTGATCCTCACGAACGGCGCACGCCTCTACGTCGACCACGCGCACCCCGAATACAGCGCTCCCGAGGTCACCAACCCCCGCGACGCCGTCCTCTGGGACAAGGCCGGCGAACGCATCATGGCCGAGGCCGCCGAACGGGCCGCCCAGCTCCCCGGTGCCCAGCCCATCCACCTCTACAAGAACAACACCGACAACAAGGGCGCCTCCTACGGCACGCACGAGAACTACCTGATGAAGCGGGAGACCCCCTTCTCGGACATCGTGCGCCACCTCACGCCCTTCTTCGTCTCCCGTCAGGTGGTCACGGGCGCCGGCCGCGTCGGCATCGGCCAGGACGGCCACGAACACGGCTTCCAGCTCAGCCAGCGCGCGGACTACTTCGAGGTCGAGGTCGGTCTGGAGACGACCCTCAAGCGGCCCATCATCAACACCCGCGACGAACCCCACGCCGACGCCGAGAAGTACCGCCGCCTCCACGTGATCATCGGCGACGCGAACCTGTCGGAGATCTCGACCTACCTGAAACTGGGGACGACGGCGCTGGTCCTCTCCATGATCGAAGACGGCTTCATCGCCGTCGACCTCGCCGTCGACCAGCCCGTACGCACCCTCCACCAGGTCTCCCACGACCCCACCCTCAAGCGCCTCGTCACCCTCCGCAGCGGGCGCACACTCACCGCCGTCCAGCTTCAGATGGAGTACTACGAGCTCTCGCGCAAATACGTCGAGGAACGCTACGGAGCCGACGCCGACGACCAGACCAAGGACGTCCTCGCCCGCTGGGAAGACACCCTCAACCGCCTCGAACACGAACCCATGAGCCTCTCCGGAGAACTCGACTGGGTCGCCAAGCTGGAACTCATGGAGGGCTACCGCCGCCGCGACGGCCTCGACTGGGACGCCGCCAAGCTGCACCTCCTCGACCTCCAGTACGCCGACGTAAGGGCCGAGAAGGGCCTCTACAACCGCCTAGCGGCCCGGGGACGCATCAAGCGGCTCCTGGACGAGGCCGACGTCGAGCGCGCCCGCACCAGCCCGCCCGAGGACACCCGGGCCTACTTCCGCGGCCGCTGCCTGGAGCAGTACGCCGACGACGTCGCCGCGGCGAGCTGGGACTCGGTCATCTTCGACCTTCCGGGCCGCGACAGCCTCCAGCGCGTCCCAACCCTGGAACCGCTACGCGGAACGCGAAATCACGTCAAGGAGCTCCTGGACCGCTGTCGCACCGCGGAAGACCTGGTCAGGGTCCTTTCCGGGGGCTGAGCGGGTATCCGGAGCACACCGGGCGACCGGGGTCAAAACCCCGGCGTCCGGGAATCATCGAGGTGGCCCCCGTACGTTGGAGAAACTGCGGGGCCGATGTCGGACCCGGCTTGTAGGGTCTGATCATCACCGATCGGCAGGAATGCCGACCTGTCGACCATGTCGGGCGAACTGAGCGGGGTGAGTGTCATGGCAACCAAGGACACCGGCGGCGGACAGCAGAAGGCGACGCACTCCACCGAGGAGGTCGAGGAGCAGGCGGCAGAGTCGCAGGGCTCCGAAGACCTCAAGGAACGGCACGAGAAGTTGTCGGACGACGTGGACTCCGTCCTCGACGAAATCGATGATGTGCTCGAAGAGAATGCCGAGGATTTCGTGCGCTCCTTCGTGCAGAAGGGTGGAGAGTAAAGGTCATCCGATACCTTCGCCTTAGAAGTGAAGGGTGCGGGGGGTTGGGGTGGCTGACGAGCTCAACGCCAGGGTCTGCAGGAAGTGCAGACGGGATCTGCCTCTCGCGGCGTTCGCTCGCAACGGGAAGCGACCTGACGGCCTTCAGGCGTGGTGTCGGGAGTGCGTGGCGGAGTACGGTGCTGCGCACTACCGGCGCCGCCGGGAGGCCGAGGAGAAGACGGTCCGCGAAAAGGTCGACGTACCAGAGGGGCACAAGCTCTGCCGGACCTGCGGTGCGGTGAAGCCGCACACCGAGTGGCACCGCAATGCCACGGCTTCGGACGGCCTGTCTACGAGTTGCAAGGCTTGCCGGGCGACGAAGGGACGGGCGGACCATCTGAAGCGCAACTACGGCCTCACCGAAGCCGAGCGCGATGCGATGGTCGCCTCCCAGTACGGGATCTGTGCGATCTGTCTATCTGCCCCGCCCGTGCATGTGGATCATTGCCACAAGACGGGTAGGGTCCGAGGCGTACTGTGCTTCAACTGCAATTCGGCCATCGGCAAATTGAGGGATGATCCTGACGCCGCGCGCCGAGCCGCTGCTTATCTGGAAGGAAACTTGTGGAAGCCAACACTCGTAGCACCGGGCGTCTACCAGCTGCCTTCCTGACGCCTGGGTCCTCTTCGTTCATGGACTTTCTCGGTGAGCACCAGCCGGAGTTGCTGCCCGGCAGGCGGCAGTTGCCGCCCACGCAGGGGGTGATCGAGGCGCCGCACGGGACGACGATCGTGGCGGTGACCTTCCCCGGGGGCGTGGTGCTCGCCGGTGACCGTCGGGCCACGATGGGCAATGTGATCGCTCAGCGGGACATCGAGAAGGTGTTCCCGGCGGACGAGTACTCGGCCGTCGGTATCGCCGGCACCGCCGGTCTCGCCGTGGAGATGGTGAAGCTCTTCCAGCTGGAGCTGGAGCACTTCGAGAAGGTCGAGGGCGCCCAGCTGTCCCTGGAGGGCAAGGCGAACCGGCTGTCGACGATGATCCGCTCCAACCTCGGCATGGCGATGCAGGGGCTGGCCGTCGTGCCGCTGTTCGCCGGGTTCGACGTGGACCGGGCCAAGGGGCGCATCTTCTCGTACGACGTCACCGGCGGCCGTTCCGAGGACCACAACTTCTCCGCCACCGGGTCCGGCTCGATCTTCGCGCGCGGTGCGATGAAGAAGCTGTTCCGCGACGACCTGACCGAGGAGCAGGCGACCACACTGGTGGTGCAGGCCCTGTACGACGCGGCCGACGACGACTCGGCGACGGGTGGCCCCGATGTCGCCCGCCGGATCTACCCGATCATCACCGTGATCACCGAGAACGGGTTCCGCCGGCTCACCGAGGACGAGTCCTCCGAACTCGCCCGTGCGGTGCTGGCGCGCCGCCTGGAGGAGCCCGACGGCCCGCGCGCGGCGCTGCTCTAGCGCGTCGGCGTTCTTATGAAGGTGATCCCAGTGACTTCGACGGAACCCTAAGGAAGGGGACGGATACCGGTGTCGACGCCGTTCTATGTCTCACCCCAGCAGGCCATGGCGGACCGTGCCGAGTACGCCCGCAAGGGCATCGCGCGCGGCCGCAGCCTGGTCGTGCTCCAGTACGCCGACGGCATCGTGTTCGTCGGTGAGAACCCGTCCCGCGCGCTGCACAAGTTCAGCGAGATCTACGACCGGATCGGTTTCGCCGCCGCCGGCAAGTACAACGAGTACGAGAACCTGCGGATCGGCGGCGTGCGCTACGCCGACCTGCGTGGTTACACCTATGACCGCGACGACGTGACCGCGCGCGGCCTTGCCAACGTGTACGCGCAGACGCTGGGCACGATCTTCTCGTCGGCCGCGGAGAAGCCGTACGAGGTGGAGCTGGTCGTCGCCGAGGTGGGGGAGACCCCCGAGGGCGACCAGATCTACCGGTTGCCCCACGACGGTTCGATCGTGGACGAGCACGGTTCGGTCGCGGTCGGCGGCAACGCGGAACAGATCAGCACCTACCTCGACCGTGAGCACCGGGAGGGCATGACGCTCGCGGAGGCCCTGAAGCTGGCGGTGACGGCTCTGTCGCGGGAGTCGAACGGCACGCAGCGGGAGATTCCCGCCGAGCGCCTGGAAGTCGCGGTGCTGGACCGTGCGCGGCCCCAGCAGCGCAAGTTCAAGCGGATCGTCGGCCCGCAGCTGGGTCGGCTGCTGGAGTCGGACGGTGCGGCCACGGCCGCCGAGGCCGAGGCCGAGGAGTCCGGCGGAGACGTCGAGTAACGCCCGGCGGCAGCCCTGCGCCCCGTCGGCCCCGCTCCGTGCGCCCCGTCCGGTGATCCCACCGGGCGGGGCGCTGGCGTCTGCGCGGCCTGTGGAGGCTATGGAGCCCGTGGCGGCGCCGTGGAGCCCCGTACGACCAGTTCGACGGGGATGTCCCCGCGCTCCGGCTCCCGGCCTTCCAGGACGGCGAGGAGGGCCTGCATGCCGCGTGCGCCGAAGAGTTCCGCGTCCAGCCGCACGGTCGTCAGCTCGGGGTCGATGGCGGTGGCCAGGGCGAGGTCGTCGAGGCCGGTGACGGAGATGTCGTCGGGGACGCGCAGACCCCGGCGGCGCAGGGCCTTGTAGGCGCCGGCGGCGAGTTTGTCGTCGTCGCAGACGAGGGCGGTGGGCCGGGGCCCGGGGGCGGCGAGGGCGGCTTCGGTGGCGGTGCGGGCGCCCTCGATCGAGATCGGGGCACGGACCGTGCGTACCGAGGCGCCCGGCACGCCCGCCGTGCGGGCCGCCAGCTCGCGCGCGCGTACCTCGAAGGTCCAGGACGCGATGTCCGCGGCCAGGTGCAGGAAGCGGCGGTGGCCGAGGCCGAGCAGGTGGTCGGCGACCTGGCGCACGCCGTCGGCGATGTCCAGGTTGACGGTGGCGGCGCCCAGGCTGCCGTCCGGGTCGCTGTCGAGCATGACGAGGGGGAGCTGGTCGCCGCGGATGGCGGTGAGGGCGTCGGCGGCCATGGAGGAGGCGATCACGCCGTCGAGGGCGGCCTGCGCGGAGGCGAAGGGGTCGCGGGCCGGGCCGATCCCCTCGGGGGAGGGGTAGAGGACCATGCCGAAGCCGTGCGCGGAGGCGACGCGGGCGGCGCCGGTGTAGACGCCCGCGAAGAACTCGGTGGTCAGCGCGGGGACGACCAGGAGGACGGTGCGGGTACGGCCGAGGCGGAGGTTGCGGGCGGCGAGGTTCGGCCGGTAGCCGAGGTCGCGGGCGGCCTCCCGGACGCGTTCGGCGGTGGCCTCGGACACCCGGCCGCGCCACTTGTCGCCCAGCACCAGCGACACGGCCGCCTGGGAGACGCCGGCGGCCTGGGCGACGTCGCGGCTCGTCGGGCGTGTGCTGCTGCGTGGCACCGGGGGTGGGCTCCTTCGTCTGGACGTGTGAACAGCGCACATGGTACGTATGGGAGGCGGGGTTATACGTAAAACGTGGAGGTGGGACATGGCCGCGGGGTACCTGGAGATCCTCAGGGCGAGGCACGCGGCCCGGCTGCTGACGGGGACGCTGGTGGGCCGGCTGCCGAACGCGACCGCGGCCATCGCGATCGTGCTGTTCGTGCGCGCGCAGGGCGGCACGTACAGCCTCGCGGGCGCGCTCGCGGCGGTGTACGGCGTGGCCAACGCCGTGGGCCAGCCGGTGCTCGGGCGGCTGGTCGACCTGTGCGGGCAGCCCCGGGTCCAGCTGCCCGCGGCGCTCGCGTCGGCCCTCGCGATGGCCGGCTTCGCCTTCACGGGCACCGACCCGCTGCCGCTCGCCTACGGAACCGTGGCGGCGGCCGGACTCTTCGCGCCGCCGCTGGAGGGCGGTCTGCGCGCCCTGTGGCCGAGTGTCCTCGGGAAGGACGACCAGGTGCACACGGCGTACGCGATGGACGCGGTGGCGCAGGAAGTCATGTTCACCGTGGGGCCGTTGCTGGTCACGCTGTGCGTGTCGCTGTGGTCGGCGCAGGCGGCGCTGCTCGTCGTGAACGCGGTGGGCGTCCTCGGGGCGCTCTCGGTCGTGGTCTCGCCACCCTCGCGCGCGTGGCGTTCGGCGCCGCGCGAGGCGCACTGGCTGGGCGCGCTGCGCTCGTCCGGGCTGCTGGCCCTGCTGGCCGCGTTCCTGTTCGTCGGGATGGCGCTGGGTTCCATCACGGTCGCGTCGGTGCCGTACGCGGACGACCACGGCGGTGACACGGTGTACGGCTGGCTGATGGCCGCGCTGGGGATCGGCGCGCTGCTGGGGGGCACCGTCTACGGGGCACGGCGGTGGGCCGGGGAGCCGGCGCGGCGACTGCGGGTGCTGGTGGCCCTTCTGGCGGTGTGTTACCTGCCGCTGATGCTGATGCCGGGAGCAGTGGCCATGGTGTTGCTCACGGTGCTGGCCGGGGTGTTCCTGGCGCCGGCGATCGCGTGTGCGTTCGTGCTGGTGGACCGGCATGCGCCGAGGGGCACGGTCACCGAGGCGTTCTCCTGGCTTGTGACGACGTTCACAGTGGGGGCGTCGGTGGGAACGGGCCTGGCGGGCCCGGTGGTCGAGGCGGGCGGGGCCCTGTGGGGGTTCGCCGTGCCGGGTGCGGCAGGGGGCGTGTCCTTGCTGGTCCTGGCGGTCACCGGGCGGGTCCTCGCAGCTCCCGGTGGGGGTGCGGTGGTTGCGGCCGGTTCGGAAAATGATCCAAATCGTGCTGCCGAACCCCGTTTCAGCTCAGGGGATCGGGCGTAATGTTCAGTCATGGACCGCCGCATTTTCGGGCTGGAGAACGAGTACGGCGTCACGTGCACGTTCAGGGGACAGCGCCGCCTGTCGCCTGACGAGGTGGCGCGGTACCTCTTCCGCCGTGTCGTGTCATGGGGCCGTAGCAGCAATGTCTTTCTGCGGAACGGCGCCCGGCTCTATCTCGACGTGGGCTCACATCCGGAATACGCGACACCCGAGTGTGACAATGTGACCGAACTGGTCACCCACGACAAGGCCGGCGAGCGCATTCTCGAAGGGCTGTTGGTGGACGCCGAACGACGCCTGCATGAGGAAGGAATCGCGGGCGACGTCTACCTTTTCAAGAACAACACGGACTCGGCGGGCAACTCCTACGGTTGCCACGAGAACTATCTGGTGGCGAGGCACGGGGAGTTCTCCCGGCTCGCGGACATTCTCATTCCGTTCCTGGTGACCCGGCAGCTGCTGTGCGGCGCCGGGAAGGTGCTGCAGACGCCGCGCGGTGCGGTGTACTGCGTCAGCCAGCGGGCGGAGCACATCTGGGAGGGTGTCTCCTCGGCGACGACACGTTCCCGGCCGATCATCAACACGCGCGACGAGCCGCACGCGGACGCCGAGCGCTACCGTCGGCTGCACGTCATCGTCGGCGACTCGAACATGTCCGAGACGACGATGCTGCTGAAGGTCGGTGCCACCGACCTGGTGCTGCGCATGATCGAGGCGGGCACGGTGATGCGGGACCTGACCCTGGAGAACCCGATCCGGGCGATCCGCGAGGTCAGCCACGACATCACGGGCCGGCGCAAGGTGCGCCTGGCCAGCGGCCGGGAGGCCTCCGCCCTCGAGGTGCAGCGGGAGTACTACGAGAAGGCCGTGGACTTCTGCGAGCGCCGCGGTATCCGCACCGGCACGGTCGAGCAGGTGCTGGAGCTGTGGGGCCGCACCCTGGACGCCATCGAGGCCGAGGACCTGGACCGGATCGGCACCGAGATCGACTGGGTGATGAAGTACCAGCTCATCGAGCGGTACCGGGCCAAGCACAACATGACCATGTCTCATCCGCGCGTGGCGCAGATAGACCTCGCTTATCACGACATTCACCGTCGTCGTGGTCTGTATTACCTGCTGGAGAAGAAGGGGCAAGCCGCGCGGATCTGCAATGACTTGAAGATCTTCGAGGGCAAGTCGGTGCCGCCGCAGACGACTCGGGCGCGCCTGCGCGGTGACTTCATCCGGCGGGCCCAGGAGCAGCGACGGGACTTCACGGTCGACTGGGTGCACCTGAAGCTCAACGACCAGGCGCAGCGCACGGTGTTGTGCAAGGACCCGTTCCGTTCGGTCGACGACCGGGTGGAGAAGCTCATCGCCGGTATGTGAGAGATCGGCACAGAACGCCACACGGGCGCCGTACGTTTTCCGTACGGCGCCCTTCTCACGTCGTAGAGTTGCGCGCACGCCATCCGCAAGATCGACCGATTACGAGGCTCTTCCGTGCGCCGACGCTCTCTTCTCCTTGCTGCAGTTCCCGCAGGACTGGTCACGCTCGCCGGGTGTGGTGACGACAAGTCGTCCTCCTCCAGCAAGGCCAGTGCCTCGCCGTCGGCCTCCGCGTCGGTGCCGCCGCCGAAGATCGTGGACGGGCCGCTGCCGGCGATCACGGCGGGCACGAAGTTCGACGAGAAGCCGACGGTCGCCAAGGGCAGCGGGGACCCGTCGAAGAACCTGGCGGTCAAGACGGTGATCGCGGGCAGCGGGAAGACGGTCGCGGAGAACGACTTCATCCAGGCCAACTACCTGGGGCAGATCTGGTCCACGGCAAAGGTCTTCGACCAGTCGTACGACCGTACGCCGCTGCTCATGCAGCTCGCCTCGGGCAGCATCATCGACGGCTGGCTGTACGGGCTGGCCGGGAAGAAGGTCGGCAGCCGGGTGCTGATGGCCGTGCCGCCGACCTGGGGGTACGGCACCTCGGGCAACGCGCAGGCGGGGATCAAGGGCACGGACACGCTGGTGTTCGTGGTCGACGTGCTGAACTCGTTCAACTCCAAGAGTTCCAGCACGGGCAAGGAGGTCGCGCAGAGCGACGCCGCGCTGCCCAAGATCGGCACGAACACGGACGGCAAGGCTCCGTCGATCGACATTCCCAAGGTCGACCCGCCGACGAAGCTGGTCTCGAACTACGTGCTGGAGGGCGACGGCGCGGCGGTGGAGTCGGCGCAGACCGTCCTGTGCCAGTTCAAGGGCGAGGTCTGGGACAGCGGCAAGGTCTTCGAGCAGACGTACGAGAGTGGGCGGCTCGCCCAGTTCTCGATCGAGCAGATGCAGGGCGTCGTCAAGGGGCTGGCGCAGGGGATCACCGGCAAGAAGGTGGGCAGCCGGATCATGGTCGTCACCCCGCCGGACCTGGCCTACGGGAACAACCCGCCGAGCGGTGGTGTGGTGAAGAAGGGTTCGACGCTGGTGTTCACGGTGGACATTCTTGCGGCGATGTAGTCGCGCGGGCGGCACGGGGACGGGGATGAAAGACTGTCCGGGTTCCGTGTCGTACACAAGCAGGAGCCGAAGACGTGAGCATCGACAAGCCCGAGATCGACTTCCCCGAGGGCGAGGCCCCGGCCGACCTGGAGATCAAGGACATCTGGGAGGGCGACGGCGAGGTGGCCCAGGCCGGCCAGACCGTCACCGTGCACTACGTGGGTGTCGCGTTCAGCACCGGCGAGGAGTTCGACGCCAGCTGGAACCGTGGCGCGCCGTTCCGCTTCCCGCTGGGCGGCGGCCGGGTCATCAAGGGCTGGGACCAGGGCGTGCAGGGCATGAAGGTCGGCGGCCGTCGTCAGCTGACCATTCCGGCCCACCTCGCCTACGGCGACCAGAGCCCGACGCCGGCGATCAAGCCCGGCGAGACGCTGATCTTCGTCGTGGACCTGATCGCGGTCTGATCCCGGTACCCGGCCGGCGCCCTCGGGCGCTGACCGGTCCTGGTCGGAAACCGGCTGGCCGAGGGCCCGTGCCATGCGCGCGGGCCCTCGGTGTTTGTCGTGTCGTGTCCGTTCGGGTCCTCGTTGTTTGTACTGACTTTTGCCGTGACGCTCCGGAGCGGTACGGTCATCGGTCAGAAGCACCATAGGGAAGGCGAAGGGCGTCGATGGCCATTGCCAAGGCCGAGCGGCTGATGAACCTGGCGCTGTGCCTGCTGGGGACGCGGCGGCCGCTCAGCAAGCGCGAGCTGCGGGAATCCATTGAGGCCTACCTGGAAGCCGGCAGCGACGACTCCTTCAGCCGGATGTTCGAGCGGGACAAGGACGATCTCCGCGAACTCGGACTGGTGATCGAGACCGTCGAGAACCTGGACGGCGAGGTCGGCTATCTCGCCCGCCGCGACAGCAACCGCCTGCCGCCCATCACCCTGGACGCCGAGGAGGCCGCCGCCCTCGGACTCGCCGCCAAGGTCTGGCAGCAGGCCCGGCTCGCCGGCGCCGCCAGCGGTGCCCTGCAGAAGCTGCGCGCCGCCGGCCTCCCCGAGGACGTCGACCCGTACGAGGCCCACGGCGCACTGGAGCCGCGGATCCCCGTGCACGAGGCCGCGTTCGAACCGCTGATGCTGGCCTGCCGGGACCGCCGCCCGGTCGTCTTCGACTACCGCAAGGCCACCGCCGCCCACCCCGGGACCCGGAACGTCGAGCCCTGGGCCCTGGAGTGCTGGCGCGGCCACTGGTACCTGGCCGGCTGGGACCGCGACCGGGGCGCCGAGCGGGTGTTCCGGCTGTCCCGGATCACCGGGAAGGTCCGCTCCCGGGGTACGCCCTTCACCGCGCCGGTCCCGGACGTCGTCACCGTCCGCGAGACCGTGGCGAGCTGGGCCGGGGAGGTCGCCGACCGCTCCGCGCTGATCCGGCTGCGCTCGGGCGCCGGGTACCCCCTCCGGGCGAAGGCCACCGCGGTGCGGGAACTCGGAGAGGGCTGGGACGAGTTGGAGATTCCGTACGGCCACGGACTGGACGCCTGGCTGGTGGAGTTCGGGCCGGACGTGGTGGTCCTGGAACCGGCCGAGCTGCGGGCGGACGTCGTGGACCGGCTGCGTGCGGTGGCCAAGGACTGATGGGGGAGCGGAGCAAGGCAGTGGCAGGCAAACCGGTCAGGCCCGTGAACGCCATCGACCAGACCCGGCGGATGCTCTCCCTGGTGACCTACCTGCGCGAGCGCCCCGGCGCCCGGATCGCGGACGTCGCGCGCGCCTTCGGCATCACCGAGGACGAGCTGGTCTCCGACCTGGACGTGCTGCCCATGTGCGGCACCAGCTTCCGGGGCGGCGACCTGCTGGACATCGACACCGACGGCGAGCGGATCTGGTGGCACAACGCGGCCGCGCTCGGCGAGGAGGCCGCCGAACCACTCAGGCTCGCCGCCGACGAGGCGACCGCGCTCCTGGTCGCCGCCCGCGCGGTGGCCACCCTGCCCGGGCTGCGCGAGGGCGACCGGCAGGCGCTGCTGCGGGCCACCGCCAAGGTGGAGACCGCGGCCGGCGAGGCGGGCGACGCCAGCGCCCGGCTGTCGGTGACGTTCGAGTCCGAGGGCGGCGTCTTCGCCGACGTCGACCGGGCGATCGCCGAGCGCCGCCGGCTGTGGATCCGCTACTACTCACCGGCCCGCGACGAGGTCACCGAGCGCGAGATCGACCCCATCCGCCTGGTCAGCGTCGGCCACACCTACGTCGAGGCCTGGTGCCGTCGCTCCGAGGCCCGGCGCACCTTCCGGCTCGACCGGGTCGCCGAGATCAAGATCCTCGACGAGCCGTCCGCACCCCCCGAGATCGAGCTGCGCGACCTGTCCGAGGCCCTGGTGCAGCCGGCCGCCGAGGACCCCGAGGTGGTCGTCGAGGTCGGCCCGGCCGGCCGCTGGGTCGCCGAGTACTACCCGCACGACAGCGCGGATGAGCTTCCCGACGGCGGACTGCGTATTACTCTGCGCACCCCCGATCCGGCCTCCCTGCGCAGGCTGGCGCTCAGGCTCGGCGGCGACGGCCGGATCGTGTCACCGCCCGAGCTGGCCGACGCGGCCCGCCGGGCGGCCCGCGAGGCACTGGCGGCGTACGACCAGGTTGGGCACGGCGACATGGAAGGGCAGGGGCTTTGAACGAGTCTTCCGGGGTTCTGAACGAGTCTTCCGGTTCCGGCGGCGCGGCTGCGCGGGAGATGACGGTCGCGGCCGCCTTCGCCGGGATGAGACGCGTGGTCCCCGTGTTGTTCAGAGCCGGCTGCCCGCACTGCCACGGCAGTTTCGAGCTCACCGCGAGCGCCCTGCGCCTCGCCATCGGAGCCACCAGCAAGACGACGTTCTACTCCTTCACCTGCCCCGACTGCGGGTCCGCCGTCCGCAAGCCCGCCGGCGAGCGGATCGTCGAACTGCTCACCGGCGGCGGGGTCAGGACACTGCGGCTGAACCCCACCGTCTAGGCTCGGCCCCATGTTCTGGGCGATGGTCGCGGTAGCTGTGGGTTTCGTGGGGCTCGCCGTGCTCGGCGTGCTCGCCGTCCGGGTCTTCCTGGAGGCGCGCCGGCTGGGAGCGCAGGTCGCGGACTCGGCACGGCGGATCAACCGGGCCGCCGAGGACCTGGAGCGGGCGGCCGCCGGCGCGGCCCGTACTGTGGACACACTGTGACCCCCGCTGTGCAAGGGGTGTGAGTAGTGGGCCACAAGCGGTTTGCGTCACTTCGCCCTGTCACGGCGCCCGCAGGGAAAGGTACGCTGCTGCACGCGGCACGGAGAACGAGGCCCGTTCCGCGGACCGGGAGTACGCACGGGGATTGCCTCACGTTTACCCCTGAGCGTTACGATCGCTGACAGCACGATCACTCGGACGCATGTCCGACGGATCGGACAGCACCCCAACCCAGCCGCCTCGGTGAGAAGGTAAAGACTTATGTTCGGAAGGCTCGGAGCCCCCGAGATCATTCTCATCCTTGTCGTCGTCATCCTGCTGTTCGGCGCGAAGAAGCTTCCGGACATGGCGCGCTCGCTCGGCAAGTCCGCTCGCATCCTCAAGAGCGAGGCCAAGGCGATGAAGGAAGACGGCAACACCACGACCTCCGCCCAGGCGCCCGCCTCCGGCGAGCAGGCCCAGGCCCAGCGCACCATCCAGGCGGCCCCCGGCGACGTGACCAGCTCCCGCCCGGTCAACGAGCCGTCGGACACCACCCAGCGCTGACGCAAGGCCGGTAGCCCCCGGCCTGCCGCACGAGATGAGGACGTGGGTTGCCCAAGTCTGCCCGCAAAGAGGAGAAGGATCCCGAGGGGCGGATGCCTCTCGCGGATCACCTTCGTGAGCTCCGCAACCGGCTCGCGAAGGCCATGCTGGCCATCGTCATCGTGACGGTGGTCGCCGCCTTCTTCTACAACGACATCATCAACTTCCTGACCAAACCGATCCTCGACTCGATCGGTTGTCACCAGACCTTCTCGGAGATCAACAGCCAGGGTGGCAGTGAGAAGTGCGCCACGATCACCATCGACGGCCTGCTCGCCCCCTTCACCCTCGCCCTCCAGGTCTCCCTGACGGCGGGCGTGGTGTTCGCGTCGCCGATCTGGCTGTACCAGCTGTGGGCCTTCGTCGCCCCGGGTCTGCACAGGAACGAGAAGAAGTACGCCTACGCGTTCGTCTTCACCGGCGCCCCGCTCTTCCTCGGCGGCGCGTACTTCGCGTACGAGGTGCTGCCCACCACCGCAAAGGTGCTGATCGACTTCACTCCGAGCGGCAGCATCGCCAACCTGCTGCCGCTGGACGATCTGCTCCAGCTGGTCACCCGCATGGTGATCGTCTTCGGGCTCTCCTTCGAGCTGCCGCTGCTGCTGGTGATGCTCAATCTCACCGGAATCATCACCGGCCGGCGGATGCTCGGCTGGTGGCGGGCCATGATCCTCGGCATCACGGTCTTCGCGGCCGTCGCCACCCCGAGCACCGACCCGCTCTCCATGCTGGCGCTCGCCGGACCGATCTGGGTGCTGTACTTCGGCGCGGTCGCGTTCTCCCTCCTCAACGACCGGCGCAAGCGCCGCCGTCAGGCCGACGAACCGGACGACGACGAGGCCTCCGACCTCGACCTCACGCCCGACGACATCGGCGAGATCGAGACCGTCTCCGCCAGCCGCGCGCTGCCCGAGGGCCCGGACCGGGTCAACGGCTACGACGACGTGACCTGACAGGGCGACCCCAGACACACAGAGGTGCCCGCGTCCCCGGACGCGGGCACCTCTTCGTTGTCCGTTGTCCCATGTTCCGGATAATGATCGTCCTGTTGTCAGTGGGGACCGGTACGCTCGAAAGCACGATGACAGAGGACCTCTCACCGGCCGAGCGGTATGCGGCGGCCCGCAGGCGCGCCGCCGAGCAGGCCACCGCGCTCGCGTCCTTCCGCGAGATGTACGACTTCGGCCTCGACCCCTTCCAGATCGAGGCCTGCCAGGCGCTCGAAGCCGGAAAGGGCGTACTGGTGGCCGCCCCCACCGGCTCCGGCAAGACGATCGTGGGCGAGTTCGCCGTCCACCTCGCCCTCATGCAGGGCAAGAAGTGCTTCTACACGACACCCATCAAGGCACTGTCGAACCAGAAGTACGCCGACCTCTGCCGCCGCTACGGCGACGGCATGGTCGGCCTGCTCACCGGTGACAACAGCATCAACCCGGACGCCGCCGTGGTCGTCATGACCACCGAGGTCCTGCGGAACATGCTGTACGCGGGCTCCCAGACCCTCATCGGCCTCGGCTACGTGGTCATGGACGAGGTCCACTACCTCTCCGACCGCTTCCGCGGCGCCGTCTGGGAAGAGGTGATCATCCACCTCCCCGAGTCCGTGACCCTGGTCTCCCTGTCGGCGACCGTCTCCAACGCCGAGGAGTTCGGCGACTGGCTCGACACCGTCCGCGGCGACACCGAGGTCATCGTCTCCGAGCACCGGCCCGTCCCGCTGTTCCAGCACGTGCTCGCCGGGCGCCGGATGTACGACCTGTTCGAGGAGGGCGAGGGCCACAAGAAGGCCGTCAACCCCGACCTCGCCCGGCTGGCCCGGATGGAGGCGCAGCGCCCGTCGTTCCAGGACCGCAGACGCGGTCGCGCCATGCGCGAGGCCGACCGGGAGCGGGAGCGCCGGCAGCGGTCCCGGATCTGGACACCCGGCCGCCCCGAGGTCATCGAGCGGCTCGACGCCGAGGGCCTGCTGCCCGCGATCACCTTCATCTTCAGCCGCGCCGCCTGCGAGGCCGCCGTCCAGCAGTGCCTGTACGCGGGACTGAGGCTCAACGACGACGAGGCACGGGAGAAGGTGCGCGCCCTCGTCGAGGAGCGCACCTCGTCGATCCCGCCGGAGGACCTGCACGTCCTCGGCTACTACGAGTGGCTGGAGGGCCTGGAGCGCGGCATCGCCGCCCACCACGCCGGCATGCTCCCGACCTTCAAGGAGGTCGTCGAGGAGCTGTTCGTACGCGGGCTGGTGAAGGCCGTGTTCGCCACCGAGACTCTCGCGCTCGGCATCAACATGCCCGCCCGCTCGGTCGTGTTGGAGAAGCTCGTCAAGTGGAACGGCGAGCAGCACGCCGACATCACCCCGGGCGAGTACACCCAGCTGACCGGCCGTGCGGGCCGGCGCGGCATCGACGTCGAGGGCCACGCGGTGGTGCTGTGGCAGCGCGGGATCAGCCCCGAGCACCTCGCCGGACTCGCCGGCACCCGCACCTATCCGCTGCGGTCCAGCTTCAAGCCGTCGTACAACATGGCGGTCAACCTGGTCGACCAGTTCGGGCGGCACCGTTCGCGCGAGCTGCTGGAGACGTCGTTCGCGCAGTTCCAGGCCGACAAGTCGGTCGTCGGTATCTCCCGCCAGGTGCAGCGCAACGAGGAGGGGCTCGCCGGCTACAAGGAGTCCATGACCTGCCACCTCGGCGACTTCGAGGAGTACGCCCGGCTGCGGCGGGAGTTGAAGGACCGCGAGACCGAACTCGCGCGGCAGGGCATGTCCGAGCGGCGCGCCGAGGCGGCCGTGGCGCTGGAGAAGCTCAAGCCCGGCGACGTCATCCATGTCCCGACCGGGAAGTACGCGGGGCTCGCGCTGGTCCTTGACCCCGGGCTGCCCGCCGGGCGGTCCAACGGCCACCGCGGCTTCGAACAGCACGACGGGCCCCGCCCGTTGGTGCTGACGGCCGAGCGGCAGGTCAAGCGGCTCGCCTCCATCGACTTCCCGGTGCCGGTCGAGGCGCTGGAGCGGATGCGGATCCCCAAGTCGTTCAACCCCCGCTCCCCGCAGTCCCGTCGTGACCTCGCCTCCGCGCTGCGCACCAAGGCCGGGCACATCCCGCCGGAGCGGGCCCGCAAGAAGCGGTCGCAGGCGGCCGACGACCGTGAGATCGCACGGCTGCGGACCGCGATCCGGGCGCACCCCTGCCACGGCTGCAACGACCGCGAGGACCACGCCCGTTGGGCCGAGCGCTACCACCGGCTGATCCGCGACACCTCACAGCTGGAGCGGCGGATCGAGGGGCGGACCAACACCATCGCCCGGACCTTCGACCGGATCGTGGCCCTGCTCACCGAACTGGACTACCTGCGCGGCGACGAGGTCACCGAACACGGCAAGCGGCTGGCGCGGCTGTACGGCGAACTCGACCTGCTCGCCAGCGAGTGCCTGCGCGAGGGCGTCTGGGAGGGGCTCGGCCCCGCCGAACTCGCCGCGTGCGTCTCGGCGCTGGTCTACGAGGCCCGGGTCGGCGACGACGCGATGGCGCCGAAGCTGCCCTCCGGCAAGGCCAAGGCCGCACTCGGCGAGATGGTGCGGATCTGGGGGCGGCTGGACGCCCTGGAGGAGGAGTTCCGGATCACCCAGACCGAGGGCGTCGGCCAGCGGGAACCGGACCTCGGGTTCGCCTGGGCCGCGTACATGTGGGCCACCGGGATGGGCCTGGACGAGGTGCTGCGGGAGGCGGAGATGCCCGCCGGGGACTTCGTCCGCTGGTGCAAGCAGGTCATCGACGTGCTGGGCCAGATCTCGGCCGCGGCCCCGGTGGCGGGGTCGGACGTGGCGAAGACCGCCCGCAAGGCGGTCGACCTGGTACTGCGGGGAGTCGTCGCCTACTCGTCGGTGGGATGACCGGGGTGAGCGTGCGGGGGCCGGTCCGGCGGATCCGATCCGCCGGACCGGCCCCCTGCTCCCGGTACGGGCTCAGCGTTTGAGCGTGAAGGTGAAGTCGCCGGAGAGCCTGCTGTTCAGCCGGACCGCCGACACCACCTTCCCCTCCGTGACCAGCCGCTCGACCTCGGCCCGCGGAAGACCGCAGCCCTCGGCGATCAGCCGCACCGGACGGACCGGGATCCGCGCCGCGAAGCGCACCGAGACGTCGATCACCTCGCGGTCCAGGTGATCCGATCCGCCGGTGTCGAGCCGCCAGGCACCTCCCCAGTCCAGGGCGATGCGGTTGCGGTGCCGCACGACCGGGTCCTGGAGCAGCTCGGCCGTCAGGCCGGGGTCGTTCGCATGCAACCGGTCGAGCAGGTCGGGTCGTACGGAGCGCACGTTCGCCCGCTCCAGGAGCGTGAGCTTCGCCGTCTCCCCGCATCCCGTGCAGAGCACGAGGAGCCAGGCGTCGATGAGCTTGTGGTGGGCGTTGACGCGGAACTTGCCGCTCGCCCGGAAGCGTTCCGACGCGCACGTGTGGCAACGGCGCAGGAC
Source organism: Streptomyces sp. NPDC047061 (assembly GCF_040643955.1). Lineage (NCBI taxonomy): Bacteria > Bacillati > Actinomycetota > Actinomycetes > Kitasatosporales > Streptomycetaceae > Streptomyces > Streptomyces sp. NPDC047061. The sequence continues at coordinate 198,633 of NZ_JBEYVI010000013.1, read as the reverse complement.
GAGCGGCAGGCAGGTGGGCATGACCACCCAGGTGGTGAGCACAGAAGTACACCGGTTTCAGTGTGAGAAATCCGCAGCAGGAAGAGGCGCGGCGCACAGCACAGGCGCGACGCGCGACCGATCAGCGCTCGGGAGGTCTCACACGGTGTACAACGGCACGTCCTTGGTCGGGCGACTGGGTCCGGCAGCACGGTAGCGGCGCACAGCGGCGCCGCTCCACCGGTTTTCCGCAGGCCCGGAGCGGCTGTCAGCCCTTCGCCAGGAAGGCTCGCCAGCCTCCGTGGTGCGTGATGTCCTCGGCGTCCGCCAGCGCGCCCGGCTCACACAGGAAGCCGGGGACACTGCTGCCGTCGGCCAGTTCCACGCTGCCCAGCGCCATGGGACGGGGCAGCGCGGCCAGCAGCCGGCCCAGGCCTTCGGCCGGCAGGCTCCACACCTCCGTCTCGATCGCCGCCCCGCCCGCTCCCACGTTCACCAGGCCCGGCTTGGGCGGAGTCGTCGGGAGGGCGTGGAGGCGGTACACCGGAGCCGTGGTCGTCGTGCGGTCCAGTACCCCGCCCAGGGCCAGGAGCTGGGGGTTGAGCGGCTGCCCTGTCAGGTGGGCGCCGACCACCGCCAGGCTCACCCTCGGCTCCAGGGCACGGGCGATCGTGGCGAGGCGGTCGTCCGTGAACGCCGGGCCGATCAGCATCACGCCGAACGGCAGACCCTTCACCTCGCCCGCCGGAATCGCCACGGCCGCCAGGTCGAAGAGGTTCGTGGAGTTGGTGAAGCGGCCCAGGCGGGCGTTGGCGCCCAGCGGATCGGCCGCCACCTCGGCGAGGGTGGGGTGGCCGGGGGTGGTGGGGAGCAGCAGGGCGTCCGCGTCGGCGAGCTCGGCCAGGGCGCGGGTGCGCAGGTCCGCCAGGCGCTCCTGGTCGGTGAAGAGCCGGTGGGCCGGGATGTCGCGGGCCCGGGTGATGATGCCGGCGACGGTGGGGTCCAGGCCCTCACCGCCGGATGAGATCAACTTGTCCACAAAGGGACCCACCGCCGTGTAGCGCTCGGCCACGAACGCGCCCTCGTAGAGCATCGCGGCGGCCTCCGTGAAGGGGGCCAGGTCGATGGGGCGGATCGAGGCGCCCGCGGCTCTCAGGCGCTCCACCGCCTTCTCGTAGGCCGCCGCCCAGCCCTCGTCCAGCTCGCCGAGCTGCGCGAGCGGCGGGACCGCGATCCGCCAGGGGCCCGGGTCCCGCTGGGGGAGCGGCGGGAGCGTGCGGTCCGGTGGGGCCGCCAGGTACGACAGTGCCTGCTCCGCCTCCGGGAGGGTGCGGGCGAACACCGTCACGCAGTCGATGGACGCACAGGCCGGGACGACACCGGCCGTCGGGACCAGGCCGCGGGTCGGCTTCAGGCCGACGATGCCGTTGAAGGCGGCCGGGACCCGGCCCGAGCCCGCGGTGTCCGTGCCCAGGGCGAGGTCGACGATGCCGAGGGCCACGGCGACGGCCGAGCCGGAGCTGGAGCCGCCGCTGATCCGGCCGGGGTCGATCGCGTTGCGGACCGCGCCGTGCGGGGAGCGGGTGCCGACCAGGCCGGTCGCGAACTGGTCGAGGTTGGTCGTGCCCAGGACCAGGGCGCCGGCCGCGCGCAGCCGGGCCACCACCGGGGCGTCGGCCTCCGGTTCGTAGGCGTACGCCGGGCAGCCCGCGGTCGTGGGCAGGCCGTGGACGTCGATGTTGCCCTTGGCGGCGAACAGCCGGCCCGCGAGGGGGAGGTGTTCTCCCGCGGCCACCCGCTCGTCGATCGCGCGGGCCTCCGCCTCGACATCCTCCCGCGGGCGCAGGTCGATCCAGATCTCGGGGCGGTCGACCGCCTCGATGCGCGCGTAGGCGGCACGGACACGGGAGACGGTGCTGGACATGGGCTTGCTCCTGTCGCTCAGTTCGCGGCCGGTGCGAGAACGAGCAGTGCCGTCCCCGCCTCCACCTGGTCGCCGGGCCGGGCCAGGATCTCCGCCACCACACCGGGCATCGGCGCGTGCACCCTGGACTCCATCTTCATCGCCTCCAGGGCGAGGAGCGGCTGGCCCGCCGTCACCTCGTCGCCCGGCTGCACGTTCAACTGCCACACGGAGGCCGCGAACTCGGCCTCTATCAGACGCCCGCCCGGCGGCACGGACACCTCGGCCGGGGCGGCGGGCGGTGCGGCCGAGGCCTCCGCCCTCGCGAACTCGCCCGCGGCTTCCCACGCGTCGCGTTCCGCCGTGAAGGCGGTCTGCTGGAGTGACCGGAACTCCGCGACGGATTCCGCGTGTTCGGTCAGGAAGCCCTCGTACTCGGCCAGTGAGAAGGTCCCCTCCTCGATGCGCGGGACGAAGCGGCCGGAGGTGATGTCGGCGCGCAGGTCGAGGAGCTCCCCGGCGGAGACCGGATACCACTTGATGCGGTCGAAGAAGCGCAGCAGCCACGGCATGCCCGGCTCGAACGCGCCGCGCTGCTGCCAGCCCGACCACACCTGGGTCGTCCGGCCCACGAACTGGTAGCCGCCGGGCCCCTCCATGCCGTAGATGCAGAGATAGGCGCCGCCGATGCCCACGGAGTTCTCGGCGGTCCAGGTGCGGGCCGGGTTGTACTTGGTGGTGACCAGGCGGTGGCGGGGGTCGAGCGGGGTGGCGACCGGGGCGCCCAGGTAGACGTCGCCGAGGCCGAGGACCAGGTACTCCGCGTCGAAGACCGTGCGGTAGACGTCGTCCACCGAGTCCAGGCCGTTGATCCTGCGGATGAACTCGATGTTCCAGGGGCACCAGGGGGCGTCGTCGCGGACGCCCGCCATGTAACGGGCGATCGCCTCGCGGGTCGCCGGGTCGTCCCAGGAGAGGGGCAGGTGGACCGTGCGGGAGGGGACCACCAGTTCGTCGGTGGGTGGCAGGGCCGGCACGATCTCCCGTACCGCGCGCAGGAGTTCGGCCTGGGCAAGGCGGCGCGGGTCGGTCTGGATCTGGAGTGAGCGGATGCCCGGCGTGAGGTCGGTGACCCCGGGCAGGTCCGCCGCCGTCACCGCCTCCATCAGGGCGTGGACGCGCATCCGCAGGGCGAGGTCCAGCTGCATGGGGCCGAACTCGACGAGAAGGTTGTCGTCGCCGCTGCGCCGGTAGGTCACGTCGCCGTCCCGGGCGAGGATTCCGCCGTCGACGATCTCGGGGCGGGGCGCGCCGGTCACGTCGACCGGGGTGAAGCGGACTGTGTCGCCGGGCCGGAGCTGGCCGAGCTTCCAGCGTTCGCCGCTCAGGACCGTCGCGGGGCAGACGAAGCCGCCCAGGGAGGGGCCGTCGGGGCCGAGCAGGACCGGCATGTCGCCGGTGTAGTCGACGGCGCCGACCGAGTACGGGGTGTCGTGGATGTTGGAGGGGTGCAGGCCGGCCTCGCCGCCGTCGGTGCGGGCCCAGCGCGGCTTGGGGCCGACCAGGCGGACGCCGGTGCGCGCCGAGTTGAAGTGCACCTTCCACTCGGCCGCGTAGAAGTCGCGGATGTCGTCCTCGGTGAAGAACTCCGGGGCGGCATGCGGTCCTTCGACGGCCGCGAGCTGCCAGTCGGTGGTGAGGCGCGGGCGGTCGGCGACCGGCTCGCCGTCCGTCACCGCCCCGCCGTGCAGCACGTCACCCGTGCGCAGGGCCCGTCCGCCGTGGCCGCCGAACCGGCCCAGGGTGAAGGTGCTCGCGCTGCCGAGGAAGGCGGGGACGTCCAGGCCGCCGCCGGCGAACAGGACGTAGGTGCGCAGGCCGTGCTCGGCCGGGGCACCGATCTCCAGCAGGCCGTCGGCCGGGACCGTCACCGGCTCCCACTGGGCCACCGGGGTGCCGTCGACGGTCACCGGGGCCGGGGCGCCGGTCACGCAGACGGTGGTGGGGTGGGTGACGCGCAGGGACGGGCCCTGGAGGGTGCATTCGAGGCCGGGCGCGCCCTCCGGGTTGCCCAGGGCGAGGTTGCCGAGGCGGAAGGAGCGGTCGTCCATCGGGCCGCTCGGGGGGACGCCGACCTGCCAGTAGCCGGTGCGGCCCGGCCAGTCCTGGACCGTGGTGAGGGTGCCGGCGGCGGCGACCTCGATCCGGGGGGTGGGGTCGGTGACCGCGGCGAGGGTGGCCGTGGAGTGGGCGGCCGAGCGGAAGTCACGGTCGGCGAGGGCCGTGCGGACCAGGCCGAGGTTGGTCTCGATGCCGTCGACACGGGTTCGGGCCAGTGCCTCGTCCAGGCGGCGCAGCGCCTCGGCGCGGTCGGGGCCGTACGCGACGACCTTCGCGAGCATCGGGTCGTACGACGTCGTCACTTCGGTACCGGTCTCCACCCAGCCGTCGACGCGTACGCCCTCCGGGAACTCGACCCGGGTCAGCAGGCCCGCGCTGGGCCGGTGCTCGCGGGTCGGGTCCTCGGCGTAGACGCGGGCCTCGACGGCGTGGCCGCGCGGTGCGCCCGGTTCGCGGACGGTGTCGGTCTCGCCGCGGGCGAGGCGCAGCATCCAGGCGACCAGGTCGACGTCGTAGATCTCCTCGGTGACCGGATGCTCCACCTGGAGGCGGGTGTTGACCTCCAGGAAGTAGGCCTCCTCGCGGGCCGCGTCGTACACGAACTCGACGGTCCCGGCGGAGCGGTAGCCGACCGAGGCGCACAGGTCGCGGGCGGCGGTGGCGAGTCGGGCGCGGACGTGCGGGGGGAGGCCGGGGGCCGGGGCCTCCTCGACCACCTTCTGGTTGCGGCGCTGCAGGGAGCAGTCCCGGTCGCCGAAGGTGACGACCCGGCCGGCGCCGTCGCCGAAGACCTGGACCTCGACATGGCGGGCGTGTTCGACCAGGCGCTCCAGGAAGACCCCGGCGGAGGAGAAGGAGGCGGCGGCGACGCGGTGGACGCGGTCCCAGGCGTCGGTCAGTTCGTCGGCCGATCGACATGCCGACATGCCGATACCGCCGCCACCGCCGGTCGCCTTGAGCATGACGGGGTAGCCGATCGCGGACGCCTCGCGGAGGGCCTCGGCCAGGTCGGCCAGCAGCCCGGTGCCCGGTGCCAGCGGCACCCCGGCCGCCTCGGCCGCCGCCCGTGCGGTGTGCTTGGCGCCGAACAGCTCCAGCTGCTCCGGGGTCGGGCCGACGAAGACGATCCCGGCCTCCTCGCAGCGCCGGGCGAAGGCGGCGTCCTCGGACAGGAAGCCGTAGCCGGGGTGGATCGCGCCCGCGCCGGTGTCCTTGGCGGCCTTCAGGACCAGGTCGGCGTCGAGGTACGACTCCTTCGCGGGCGCCGGGCCGAGCCGGACCGCCTCGTCGGCCAGGCGCACGTGCGGGGCCGAGCGGTCGGGGTCGGAGTAGACGGCGACCGTGCGCAGGCCCAGTTCGCGGGCGGTGCGGATGATGCGGACGGCGATCTCGCCGCGGTTGGCGACCAGGAGCTTCTCGAAGGAGGTCATTCCGCGGCCCCGGTGCATTCCGCGGCCGCGGTGATCGTCATCTGCACGGCCGTCGGGTCGAAGCCGTTGCAGGGGTTGTTGATCTGCGGGCAGTTGGAGACCAGGACGAGGACGTCGCGGTCGGCGCGCAGGGCGAGTTTCCGGCCCGGGGCCGAGAGGCCGTCGACGATGCCGAGGGTGCCGTCCTTCTCGACGGGCACGTTCATGTACCAGTTGATGTTGGAGACCAGGTCGCGCTTGCCGAGGCCGTGTCTGGCGCCCTCCGCGAGGAAGTTGTCCACGCAGGCGTGCTGGGACCAGGTGTGGTGGCCGTAGCGCAGGGTGTTGGACTCCTTGGAGCAGGCGCCGCCGACCGTGTCGTGCCGGCCGACCTCGTCCTCGGTCACGGTCATCAGCGGGGTGTGCTCGTTGGAGAGGAGCACGCTGCCGGTGGTGAGGAAGAGGGAGCCCTGGGCGTGGATGGTGTCGGGGGCGCTGTAGCGGACCGACGTGTCGTGGGCGTCGTAGACGAGGAAGTCGACGGCCTGGTTGCCGTGCAGGTCGGTGATGGTGAGCGTGTCGCCCTCGCGGATCACGGCGGACCAGGCGGCGCGGGCCGGGACGACGGCGGTCTGCGTGCTCGTGCTCATGCGAGCCCCCTCGCGGCGAGGAATTCGGCGGTGTTGAGGAAGGCGCGGCGGCCCTCGGGGGTGGCGTCCCAGAGCGGGTCGCCGGGCGGGGTGGGCGCGGCGCGCCAGGCCAGCACCTCCAGGGGGGTGCTGACGTAGTCGGGGCGGGGGTCGGCCGGGTGCGGGACGTTCGCGATCAGTACGGTCACGTCCTGCTCGGCGCGGAGTGTGACGCTGCTGCCGGGGCCGACGGAGCCGGTGAAGTCCAGCGTGCCGTCCTCGCGCACCTCCACGCCCTGGAAGAACGACAGGGACGGCGGCAGGTCGCGCGGTTCCAGGCCGTTCTTGGCCGCCGCCAGCTTGAACAGCTCGCGGCCGGCGGGGGAGGACGACTGCGGCGTGCCGTCGCCGTACCGCTCGGTGTTGCGGACCAGGGTGGAGGTGCCGCACAGCGCGTCGTGCCGGCCGGAGGTGTCGGCGACCACGGAGGCGAGGACCCGGCCCTGGTCGGAGAGGAGCAGTACGCCCTCGCCGAGGTAGGCGTTCCACTGGACCTTCACCGTGTCGGCGACGTTCAGCCGCTCCCAGGGGCGGCCGTCGGCGTACAGCAGGAGGTGGGCGCAGGCGTCGCCGGCCAGGTCGGTCAGGCGCAGCTCGGTGCCGCGGGCCAGGACGCGGTGCGCGTAGTTGCCGCCCGCCACCGTCTCGGCCCACACCAGGTGGCCGGCCTCGCAGGGCGGGTCGGGCCAGTCGGCGGCCGGCACCACGGGCATGGCCTCGGCACGGGTGCCCTCCTGGGCGCGGGCGTGTGCCCGGGCTCCGTACGTGGTCGCTGTCGCCATCGCTGACCTCCGGCTCCTTGGTCTGGGGTGGGGCTCGGACGGGCCCCGGGGATATTTCTGTCGCCCGACAGAAATTAGGAGAGGGGCGGGTCGGCGGCGTTGCCGTGGCGTTCCGGGCCGGTTACCGAGGGCTCACCGGTGGGCTCACCGGGGGGCGTCGGCGTGATCGCCGTACGGCGTCGTGTGCGAGGATCGAACGCATGGGGACGAGCAGTGGCCGCCGGGTCGGCCGGCCGCGGGCCGCGCAGCGACCGGACAGCGGCCTGGAGCCGCGGGCCGAACTGCTCGCGGCCGCGGCCGAGTTGTTCACCACCCACGGCTACGCGGCCACCACCACCCGGGCCGTCGCCGAGCGCGCGGGCATGCGGCAGGCGTCGATGTACCACTACGTCTCCGGCAAGGAGGAACTGCTCGCCGAGCTGCTGGAGTCCACCGTCACGCCGTCGCTGGCCTGCGCGCGCGAACTGCTCGCCGACGACGTGACCCCGGCCGAGGAGCGGCTGCGGGTCCTGTGCCGGGCCGACGTGGAGCTGCTGTGCGCCGGGCCGCACAATCTCGGCGCGCTCTACCTGCTGCCCGAGGTGCACGCCGAGCGGTTCGCCGGCTTCCATGCCGTACGCGCCGAACTCAAGGACGCCTACCGGCAGCTGATCGCCGCCACGGCGGCCGGCGGGGCGCTGGCCAAGGGGGAGCTGGAACTGCGGACCGATCTCGTCTTCGGGCTCATCGAGGGCGTCATCCTCGTCCACCGCTCCGAACCGGAGCGCCCCGCCGCCGAGTTCGCCCGCGCCACGGCCGAGGCCGCGCTGCGGATCGTCGGGGTCTGAGGTCCGCTCCGGAGACTCCTTTCACCCGTCACGGTGAGTGACTCCGCACAGGCGTGCGTCGTAACGGGCCGTGTTCGAATGAATGCTCTCCGTGCAAAATGACCGAGGGTACTCCAGTCCTTTGGGTGATTTCAGGCGCTTGCCGAATATGACACGGCGTTGATCCGGTCGGACTAAGCTCGCCCGCGGCGCACCGAGTTGAGGTGAATTCGTGCGCCTGTTCCCAAACATACGGAAGATCCAGACTGCTCCATGAACCTTCCCCCCACGAGCTTCCCCGACACCCAGCCGATTCGTCTCAGAAGGCATACATGGTGAGTGTGCAATCGCCTCCCGATGGCCGTGAACTTTCCCTGGCGCGCGTGCTGTTGCTGCCCGCCATACTGATGGCCGCGGCGACTGCCGCCGCCGTCGTCCTGGTGGCGGGATCCGCCCGGCTCGCCGTCGGCGGGTGCGGGGCCGTCGGCATGCTGCTGGTGCTCGCGACGGCGGCGGAAGCGGTGCGCCGCGGCCGTAGGCTCCGGGACGCCCGGGCCGAGCACGGCCGTCACCGTGCGTATCTGGAACAACGCCTCACCACGAGCGACGAGGAGATCGACCGCCTCGGCCGGGAGGTCTTCCCGACCGCGCTCTACCGGCTGAAGGCCGGCGAGTCACCCAAAGAGGTGGTGCGCCAGGTCTTCGACGTCGACCCGCGCATGCGCCACGCCCCCGAGTCGCAACGGCGCCTGATCCGCATCATGCTCGACATCGTCGACGAGGAGGACCTCCAGCGCGACTCCCTGGAGCGCTCGTTCGTCAGCGTCGCCCGCCGCGTCCAGGCCATCGTCCACCAGCAGGCCCACGAACTGCGGGAGATGGAGGAGGACCACGGCCGCAACCCCGAGGTCTTCGACGACCTGCTGCGCATCGACCACGGCACCGCGCTGATCGGACGCCTCGCCGACTCGGTCTCCGTGCTCGGCGGCGGCCGCCCGGGCCGCCAGTGGCCCAACCCCGTCGCCCTCTACAGCGTGCTGCGCGGCGGCATGTCCCGGATCCTGGAGTACCGGCGCATCGAGCTGCACTCCATCTGCCAGGTCAACATCAAGGGCACCTCCGTCGAGCCGGTCATCCACGCGGCCGCCGAGCTCCTCGACAACGCCACCCGCTACTCGCCGCCCTCCACCAAGGTGCACGTCACCGCCGTCGAGGTGCAGGCCGGCGTGTGCATCGAGATCGAGGACGCCGGCGTCACCCTCAACGAGGAGGCCCGCGGCCGTCTGGAGGGCCTGCTGGAGAAGGCCAAGCAGGGCAAGGACATCCAGGTCCTCGGGGAGAACCCGCGCCTCGGCCTCTCGGTCGTGGGCCGCCTGTGCAAGACGTACAACATGGACGTCTCGCTGCGCGCCTCCGCGTACGGCGGCGTCCGGGCCGTCCTCATCGTGCCCAGCGACATGATGACGACCGACCCAGCCCCCGGCATCGCGCACGGCATCGGCGCCACCGGCATCCCGAAGCCCGAACTCGGCGCCCTCGAAGGCCCCAAGCGCCCGCCCAAGAAGCGCCGGCCCACCAGCCCCCGTATCCCCGCCGGTATCTCCATGGAGGACGACGTCCCCGAGGTCACCGAATGGACGGCCGGCGGGCTGCCGCAGCGGCGCAGCCGGATGAAGACGCCGCTCAGCCAGCGGATCGCCGAGCAGGCCGCCATCGAGCGCGCCGAACGCGAGGGCAACCCGACCATCTGGTCGCAGCACAAGGAGCCCGAGCCCGAGCAGCCGGAGCCGGAGCGCCGCGAGCCCGGCCTCTGGGTCGAGGCGTTCTGGGAGGGGCTCAAGAAGAACAACCCGGGTGTCCACCCCACCGACTTCACCCGGAACCCCACCAAGTACCTGCATCTGATCAACGATCCGGCCGGCCCCGAGGCCGATGACGAGGGGGACCTCAAGTGATCCAGCAGCGAGGCAACTTCGACTGGATGCTCAAGCAACTCGCCGACGGAGTACCGGGCGTCGAGATGATCGTCGTGCTCTCCGCCGACGGACTGCGCATCGCCCGGCACGGCGGCGACCCCGACGCCGCCGACCGGCTCGCCGCGGCCTGCGCGGGCGTGCAGAGCCTGGCCGGCGCCGTCGCCCAGGAACTCCCCATCAGCAACGGCGACATGAACCTCGTCCTGATCGAGATCGACAGAGGCTACTTCTACCTCATGTCCGCCGGTGCCAACGCCTACCTCGCCGTGCTCGCCGACGTCACCTGCGAACCGGGCCGGATGAGCGAGATGATGCGCGACCTCGTCGTCCGCATCGGCGCCCATCTCACCAGTCCGCCCCGGCGGAACGGGCAGACCGTATGACTCCTCCGCAACGCAAACGGCGCCAACCCAGGCCGGAACTCGTTCCGCCCCCGCTCCCGTCCGCGCCGCCGACCCCCGAGAACGGCGGCGAGGACGGCGACAACAAGAACCCCGAACGGCTCTACGTCATCAGCGGTGCCGACGGCGCCCGGGCCGAACTCGACCTGGTCACCTTAATCGTGGCGCGCGCCGCTCCACCGCCCTCCGTCACCCCGGAGCAGGCGGCGCTGCTCCGGCTCTGTCTCGCCCCGCTGTCGGTGGCCGAGCTCTCGGCCTACCTCAACCTGCCGTTCAGCGCGATGACGGCGCTGATCACCGAGCTGATCACGGCCGAACTGGTCACGGCGCGCGCCCCGATCGTCCGCGAGGCGCTCCCCGACCGTTCACTTCTCGAAGCGGTGATGCATGGACTTCAAAAGCTCTGAGACGATCCCCGGCCCCCGCACCGAGGACCATCTGCCGCACACCGCCCAGGCCGCGGTGAAGATCGTGATCGTCGGCGGCTTCGGGGTCGGCAAGACCACCATGGTCGGTTCCGTCAGCGAGATCAGGCCGCTGACCACCGAGGAGACCATGACCCAGGCCGGCATCGGGGTCGACGACAACTACGGCTCCGAATCGAAGACCGCCACCACCGTGGCCATGGACTTCGGCCGCATCAGCATCACCGACCAGCTGGTCCTCTACCTCTTCGGCACCCCCGGCCAGGAACGGTTCTGGTTCCTGTGGAACGGCCTGTTCGAAGGCGCCCTCGGTGCGGTCGTCCTCATCGACACCCGGCGCCTGGAGGTCAGCTTCGATGTCATGGGACGTCTGGAGGAGCGCGGGGTGCCGTTCGTCGTCGCCGTCAACTCCTTCCCGGACGCGCCCCGTTACCCCATCGGGGAACTGCGCACCGCGCTGGACCTGGCGCCCGAGATCCCCATCATCGAGTGCGACGCCCGCCGCCGGGCCTCCAGCCGTGACGTCCTGATGACCCTGATGCGTTTCCTGCACTCGCTCGCCATGTCCGGCGCCCTTACCTGACACCTCTTTTCTTCCTGTCCTTCGGATCTCTTCGGAGCGATCACTGTGACGCCTGAATCCCCCTTCCCGGCCGGCACCGGCACCGACCCCGTTCCGCCGCCCGGCTGTCCGGCGCACGACCGCGGCCCCGGCGGACTCCACCGGCTCTACGGCGCCGACGCGGACCACCTGGGCGAGCTGTACGAGAAACTGCGCGAGGAACACGGCTCCGTGGCGCCCGTCCTGCTCCACGACGACGTGCCGATCTGGGTGGTCCTCGGGCTCACCGAGAACCTCCAGATGGTCCGCACCCCCGCCGTCTTCACCCGGGACAGCCGCATCTGGACCCCGCTGCGCGAGGGCATGGTCAAGCCCGACCACCCCCTCATGCCGCACATCGCCTGGCAGCCCATCTGCTCGCACGCCGAGGGCGACGAGCACCTGCGGCTGCGCGCGGCGGTCCAGGGCGCCATGACCACCATCGACCACCGCAGCATCCGCCGTCTCATCGGCCGTTACACCCAGCTGCTCGTCAACGAGTTCTGCGAGAAGGGCCACGCCGAACTGGTCACCCAGTACTCCGAGCACCTGCCGATGGCCGTCATGTGCGAACTCCTCGGCATGCCCGAGGAGTACAACGACCGGATCGTGGAGGCCGCCCGGGACGCGCTCAAGGGCACCGAGACCGCGATCGCCAGCAACGAGTACGTCATGGGCTGCCTGACCCGGCTCACCGCCCGCCGCCGGGCCCGCCCCGAGGACGACTTCACCAGCCACCTCGTCAACCACCCGGCCGGGCTCAACGACGACGAGGTCGCCCAGCACCTGCGGGTCGTGCTCTACGCCGCCTACGAGACCACCGCCAACCTGCTCGCCAACGCCCTGCGCATGGTCCTCACCGAGCCCGGCTTCCGCGCCCAGCTCAACGGCGGCCAGATGACCGTGCCCGAGGCGATCGAGCAGTCCCTGTGGGACGAGCCGCCGTTCAGTACCGTCTTCGCCTACTTCGCCAAGCAGGACACGGAACTCGGCGGCCAGCGCATCCGCAAGGGCGACGGACTGCTCTACGCGCCCGCGCCGGGCAACGTCGACCCGCGCGTACGCCCCGACCTCAGCGCCAACATGCAGGGCAACCGCTCCCACCTCGCCTTCGGCGGCGGCCCGCACGAGTGCCCCGGCCAGGACATCGGCCGTGCCATCGCGGATGTCGGTGTCGACCAGCTGCTCACCCGGCTCTCCGACATCCAGCTGGACTGCGACGAGGAGGAGCTGCACTGGCGCGCCTCCATCGCCTCCCGGCACCTGGTGGACCTCCCGGTGCGCTTCGACCCCAAGCCGAAGCAGGACGTCACCCTGATGCCGAGCCCGGCCCTCGTTCCCCCGCAGCGCACCGACTGGCAGGTCGGCACGGGCCGCCCGGCGACACCGGCACCGGCACCGGCACCCGCGCCCGATGCGCAGCCCCAGCCCCAGCCCATGGCACCCCCGGCGGCCGCCGCCCCCGAACCGGCGAAGCCGCGCGGTGTCTGGCCGAGGCTGCGCCGCTGGTGGCTCGGCCGCTAGGCCCTGTCCGGCGGATCAGGCCCTAGCCGTCTCGCCGACCGGCCCAGTCCTGGTACGACTCCCAGGCCCGCAGCGTCCGTTCGCTGCGCAGCCGGTGCTCCACCCCCGTGACCGGATCGGTGAACTCCAGCCTCCGCGCCAGCAGTTGCAGCGGACGCCGGAAGTCACCGTCCGGCACGGGGCCGGTCACGACCGGATACAGCGGGTCGCCGAGAATCGGCACCCCCAACGCGCTCATGTGAACCCGCAGTTGATGCGTCTGCCCGGTGTGTGGAGTGAGCCGGTAGCGCCCCAGGTCACCCTTGCGCTCGACCACTTCGACGACGGTCTCCGCATTGGGCTCCCCGTCGATCTCCCGAGCCGCCGGCACCCCGCGCTCCTTCAGGATCCGGCTGCGCACGGTCCGGGGAACGGCGAGCGAGGGATCGTACGGCGCGATCGCCTCGTACTCCTTGCGCACCTTCCGCTCGCTGAACAGCGTCTGGTAGGCCCCCCGCTCCGCGGGCCGCACGACGAACAGCACGAGCCCGGCCGTGAGCCGGTCCAGCCGGTGCGCGGCCCCCAGTTCGGGGAGGTCCAGCTCGCGCCGCAGCCGGGCCAGGGCGGTCTCGATGACATGGCTGCCGCGCGGGGTGGTGGCGAGGAAGTGCGGCTTGTCGGCGACGACGAGGTGGGCGTCCCGGTGGACGACTTCGAGGGGGAAGGGGACGGGGACCTCGGGGGGCAGGTCGCGGTGGAAGAAGAGGTAGCGGCCGGGGGAGTAGGGCGTGTGGGCGGCGACGGGGTGTCCGTCGGCGTCCACGACGACCCCCGAGTCCAGCATCTCCTCGACAACACCGGGCCCGGCTCCGGAGAGCCGGGCCACCAGGTATTCGCCGACGGTGCCCCACTCCCCGGAGAACGGCAACCGCACCCGCACGGGGTCCACCCCTTGGCGCTGGGGGAGGGGAGAGGGCGGAACAGAGGTCTTGCGTCTCATCACCGCCAAGCGTAAACGCCCTGCCTTTGGGGGCGCGGGGAACTGCGCGACCAGCCACACTCCACCCGCACCCGACCCACTACGCCACAGGTTCCGGCAAAGCGACCGCACTCCTGGACTCCGCCCGGGTGAGCCTCCAAACGCCGCCCACCACCAACGTTCCGACCAGGAACAACACCGTGAACCACCGGAAGTACCAGTGGCCCCCACTGGGGTCGTACACCGCCCCCCGAGGCCACGCCAGGTTCACGGTCATCACCAGCCCGTACAGCAGCGCGACCACGTTGACCGGCACCCCCCACCGCCCCAGCGAGAACAGCGGCGCCCCGGTCTCGTCCGTGCCCTCGACCCGGAACCCGCCCCGCAGCCGCCGCACCAGCAGCGGCCCGGTCACCATCGCGTAGGCGAGGTACAGCATCACGATGCACGTGGTCCCGATCGCCAGGAACGCGTCCGGCGAGGCGAAGTTGAGCAGCAGCAGTACGGCGGCCAGCACCCCCACGACCACGGCCGGCGCTCCCGGCATGCCGGTACGCGGATTCACCCGCGCCAGCCGGTCGGCGAACGGCAGCTGCCCGTCCCGCGCCATGGAGAACAGCATCCGCGAGGCCGCGGTCTGGATCGCCAGCGTCGCCACCGCGATCGCCACCACCACGTCGGCGAGCAGCACCCGGCCCACGCCGTCCCCGAGGCTGCTGGTCAGGACGTAGCTCAGCCCGTCGACCCCCAGGTGCCCGTCGGTCAGGCTGGGCGCGGCCAGCAGGCCGCCCAGGATGACCAGGCCGCCGAGCAGGCCCGCGGCGGACAGTGCCGTGAGGATCGTGCGCGGGGCCGTCCGCCGCGGCTGGTGCGTCTCCTCGCTCATCTCGCCCGCGCTGTCGAAGCCGATCATCACGTAGGCGGCCGTGAACGAACCGACCAGCAGGGCGCCCAGCAGACCGCCCTCGGCGGCCGTACCGGTGTGGAACGTGATGCCCGGGGAGCGCTTGGAGTGGGTGAGCAGCAGCACGATGATCAGTACCGCGCCGATGATCTCGGCGGTCACCCCGACCCGGTTGATCACGGACATCACCCGGTTGTCCAGGACGTTCACGAGGGTGGTGAGCACCAGCAGGACGACGCCCAGCACGGCGGCGTTGGCGGCTCCGTCGGCCGAGGTCACCGCGGTGTCCGTGCCGATCAGCTGGAAGCCGGACCACAGCGCGGGCAGCACCATCTGCAGTGCGAGCGCGGCCGCCGCGACCACCACGATCTGCCCGATCACCATGGTCCAGCCGGCGAACCAGCCGAAGGTCGGGTTCGACAGGCGTGAGGACCACTGGTAGATGGCGCCGGAGATCGGGTAGCGGCCGGCCAGTTCGGCGAAGCACGCGGCCACCAGCAACTGGCCGATCAGGACGGCCGGCCAGGCCCAGAAGAAGACCGGGCCGCCGAACGCGTACCCGAAGGCGAAGAACTGGAAGACGGTCGTCAGTACGGAGATGAAGGAGAACCCGGCGGCGAACGAGGCGTACCGGCCGAGGCTGCGGTGCAGCTCCTGGCGGTAGCCGAACTCCTCCAGGGAGTGGTCGTCGGGTTCCACGGAGCGGTCGTGGAGTGTCGTCACGGCGGCACCTGCCTGTCAGGCGGACTTCCTGTCGAGGACGGAAATCGCGGATTTCCTGTCGGGCGACAGAAATTAGGGATGCGCTGTTTCGGACGCGTCACGCGGGCGTGTCCGGGGCGGGCCCAAGTCCTCACGCTCTTGCGGAGTCCGCTTAGACGCGATACATCGTGTGTATTGACGGCCCCGTCGAGTCGCGATATGTTCGGCCACGGATATTCGGAAGCGAGGTGGTCGGTGTGGCGGTCAAGCGGCGCAAGCTCGGCAATCCGCTGGCACTCGTCGTGCTGACGACCCTCTGGCAGAAGCCGATGCATCCGTACGAGATCGCCCAGACCATGCGCCGTCAGGGCAAGGACACCAGCACCCGGATCAACTACGGCTCGCTCTACACGGTCATGCAGAACCTGGAGAAGCACGGCTTCGTCGAGGTGGCCGACGTGGAGCGGCAGGGCAACCGCCCGGAGCGCACGGTCTACGGCATCACCCCTGCCGGGCGCGAGGAGATGGTCCACTGGCTGTCCGATCTGATGGCCGTCCCGGTGAAGGAGTACCCGATCTTCGAGACGGCGCTCTCGCTGATGGGCGCCCTGCCGCCGGACGAGGTCGAGCGCCTGCTGGCGGAGCGGCTGAGCTCCCTGGAGGTGGAGGTCGCCGGCGGCAGGGCCGTGCTGGAGAAGCTGCACGAGACGCTGCCCCGGCTCTTCGTCGTCGAGGTCGAGTACCACCTGCACATGCTGGAGGCGCAGACCGCATGGGTCCGCGGCTTCGTGCGGGAGCTGCAGGACGGCTCGCTGCCGGGCGTCGAGGGCTGGCGCCGGTTCCACGAGACCGGCGAACTGCCGCCGGAGTTCACGGAGGTGGACCAGCAGGAGAGCGAGTTGTGAGAGAAACAGACCCCGGCAGAGCTGTTGCACCAGTTCCACCGGGGTCTCGAACCCCGAGCTGAATCCGCCGTGAGGCAGATCCGGGCGATCGAGGTGCGGCACACCCAGGATAGCCCGGTGCTCCTCAAGCGGATCAGCTGTCATCCCCTGTCAACTGTCATCCGCTCATTCAGGAGAGCCCTGTCATGAACACCCGTGCGCCCGCAGTGCAGGCGCGCCAGCTGATCAAGGCCTATCCCGGTGACGTCACCGCGCTGAACGGCATGGACGTCACCGTCGAACCCGGCACCGTCTTCGGGCTCCTCGGGCCCAACGGCGCCGGCAAGTCCACCACCGTCAAGATCCTCACCACCCTCGCGCGCCCCGACTCGGGCAGCGCCACCGTGGCCGGCCACGACGTGCTGCGCCACCCGGACCGGGTGCGCCGCGCGATCGGCGTCGTCGCCCAGAACTCCGGCGCCGACCCCGTCGCCACCGGCCGGGAGAACCTCCGGCTCCAGGGCAGGCTCTACGGCCTGCGCGGGGCCGGGCTGGACCGCAGGGTCGACGAGCTGCTGGACCGGTTCACCCTCACCGAGGCCGCCGGCCGTCCGGTGAAGGGGTACTCCGGCGGTATGCGGCGCCGCCTCGACGTGGCACTCGGCCTGGTCCACCGCCCCGAGGTGCTCTTCCTCGACGAGCCCACCACCGGCCTCGACCCCGAGGCCCGCACCGCGATGTGGGACGAGATCGGGCGGCTGGCCGGCGAGGAGGGCCTGACCATCCTGCTCACCACGCACTACCTGGAGGAGGCCGACCGGCTCGCCGAGCGGGTCGCGATCGTCGACCGCGGCCGGGTCGTGGTCGAGGGCACCCCGGACTCCCTCAAGGGCGAACTGCGCGGCGACGCCGTCCACATCGAGCTGCGCGAAGCACCCGGGGAAGCCGGCCGCACCCTGCTCACCGGCGCCCTGACCGGGCTGCCGGGCGTGCACGAGGTACTGTTCGACGGGCGCCGGATCAGCGCCCGTGCCGACGACGGGGCCGCCGCGATGCCGGCGCTGCTCGCCGCCCTGGAACGGGCCGGGGTGACCGTGACGGCCGCGACCGTCGCCCGGCCCTCCCTCGACGACGTCTACCTGCGCTACGCGGGCCGCCGTTACGCGGAGGCCGACAGCACCGACTCCGACTCCCTCGCCCTGGCCGGAGGTGCCCGATGAGCAACGCGATGTCCCAGACCTGGTACATGACCCAGCGTCAGCTGCTGGTGTTCGCCCGCCAGCCCGCGTTCGCCGTGATCACCCTCATCCAGCCGGTGATCTGGCTGTTCCTCTTCGGCAGCCTCTTCAAGAAGGTCGTCGAGCTGGGCGGCTTCGGCACCACCTCCTACCTCGACTACCTGGTGCCGGGCGTGGTGGTGATGAGCGCCCTCAGCTCCAACATGTGGGCGGGCATGGGCACGTTGGAGGAGATCCAGCGCGGCACCCTCAACCGCTTCCTGACCACACCGGTCAGCAGGGCCGCGCTGATGAACGGCAACGTGGTGAACAACGGCCTGGTCACCGCGGGCCAGTCGCTGATCATCGTGCTGCTCGGCCTGCTGGGCGGCGCCGACTATCCGGGCGGGACCGGCGGCATCGCGGTCCTGGTGGTGGCCGCCGTGCTGCTCGGCACCATCTTCGGCGCGCTGTCCAACGCGCTCGGCATGCTGGTGCGGGAGCGGGAGTCGATCATCGGGATCAACACCTTCCTGCTGCTGCCGCTGACGTTCCTGTCCAGCGCCTTCATGGCGCCGTCCCAGATGCCCGGCTGGATACGGCACATCGCCGACTACAACCCGCTCGACTGGGCGATGGTGGCGGGCCGTTCGGCGATGTCGGCGGACCCCGACTGGGGTGCGGTGCTCGGCCATGGCGGGGCGCTGCTCGCGCTGGCGGTCGCGGCCGTGTGGCTGTCGATCAGGACGTTCCGGTCGTATCAGCGGTCGGTGTGACCTCGGGGCGGCGGCACCTTCTCGTGAGGTGCCGCCGGTCCGTTCAGGCCGCGGCCGCGCCGCCCTCCTGCTCCGCCTCGATCCGGGCGTTCCAGTCGCGCTTGGAGGCCTGCCAGCCGTCCTCGTTGTGACCCAGGCGCCAGTAGCCGGAGATCGACAGACCTTCGCGCGGGATTTGGTGCTCGACGCGCAGCAGCGCCCGCAGCTCCTTCACGAAACTCGCCTCGCCGTGCACGAAGGCGTGCACCCGGCCCTCGGGGAACTCCAGCGCCCGGACGGCCGCTACCAGGGCCTCGCCGACCGGCCGCTCGCCCCGGTGCAGCCAGACGACCTCCACGTCGGAGTCGACCTTCTGCTCCTCCTCGGGGCCGGAGACCTCGACGAAGGCGAACGCCTTCGCCCCGGCCGGCAGGGACTCCAGGGCGCGGGCGATCGCGGGCAGCGCGCTCTCGTCACCGGCGAGCAGGTGCCAGTCGGCGTCCGTGTCCGGGGCGTAGGCGCCGCCGGGACCCATGAAGCGCACGGTCTCACCCGGCTGGACCCGGCAGGCCCACGGCCCGGCCAGGCCCTCGTCGCCGTGGACCACGAAGTCCAGGGTCAGCTCCCGGTGTTCGGCGTTCCAGGAGCGCACGGTGTAGGTCCGGGTCACCGGCCAGTGCTCGCGGGGGAACTCGGCGCGGATCCGCTCCAGGTCGAAGGGCTCCGGATAGGTGACCCCCGCCGGCCCGAAGAGGAGTTTCACGTAATGATCGGTGCAGGTGTCCGCGGCGAAGCCGGCCAGTCCGTCACCGCCGAGAACCACGCGCTGCATGTGGGGGCTCAACCGTTCGGTGCGCACCACCTGAGCGGAATGGGGCTTGCGCGGCTTACGTCCCGGGCGCTCTGCCATGGCGGCCTCCCTGCTCCATTGGTTAGGTTTACCTAAGTTAGCATCTCCGCCCAGTTAACACCTCCTCCATGAGCACTTGATGAGCGTGTTTTGCGCAAACAATTCCTTCGGGATCAGGCTTCCAGCGTCACGAGCAGGCGGTTCAGCGAGCCGCCCAGCCCCCAGCGGGCGGCGAGGGCGTCCAGCCGCGCCGGGTCGCGGGGGGCCTTCGGCAGTGCGGTGTCGACGTCCGGCAGCGGCACGTCACCGGCGACCCTGACCACCTTCGGCGCCACGGCGACATACGGCCGGGCCTCGTCCAGCCGCTTGCGCTGCGACGGCGTGAGCTTCGCCTTCGGGTCGTCGACCGCGGCCATGATCCCGGCCAGGTCGCCGAACTCGGCGAGGAGCTTCGCGGCGGTCTTCTCACCGATGCCCGGCACGCCCGGCAGCCCGTCGCTCGGGTCCCCGCGCAGCAGCGCCAGGTCCGCGTACCCGGGGCCGTCCACCCCGTACTTCTCGCGCAGCCACGCCTCGTCGGTCGTCTGCAGCGTCCCGACACCCTTCAGCGGGTACAGCACCCGCACCCCGCGCGCGTCGTCCACCAGCTGATAGAGGTCGCGGTCCCCGGTGACGATGTCCACCGGGCCGCCGGCCCGCGCCGTGAAGGTGCCGATCACGTCGTCCGCCTCATAGCCCGCCACGCCGACCCGGGCGATGCCGAGCGCGTCCAGCACCTCCTCGATGACCGGCACCTGCGGGGAGAGGGTGTCCGGCACCTCCTCCCGGTCCGGTCCCGTCTCGCGCTCCTCGGCGACCCGGTGCGCCTTGTAGGAGGGGATGAGATCGACCCGCCACTGCGGCCGCCAGTCGGCGTCCATACAGGCCACCAGCAGGTCCGGGCGGTGGTCCTTGACCAGCCGGTCGATGAAGTCCAGCAGCCCGCGCACCGCGTTCACCGGCGTGCCGTCCGGCGCCTTCACGGAGTCCGGGACGCCGAAGTAGGCGCGGAAGTACAGCGAGGCGGTGTCGAGAAGCATCAGTCGTGCGGTCACGCCACGCATCATGCCGTACGGCACTGACGCCGACCGGGTGCCGATCACCTCGACTCGCCTCGGCGGCGCCGGCGGCCGGGTTTCCCCGCCTACGAAAAGGATCCGGCCAACCACGTAGCGCTACGGCGTTGCCCAAGCCTTGCCGCCCCGCAGGCCGGAACGGCCGACCAGGCGTTCGACGCGCCTCGCACCCTGCCCCGCCGCACCGAGGGCACCCCCGACGTCACCCCGGTCCGCGGCGACACCGTGGAACCGGCCGGCGACCACCGCGCCGACCGCGCCACCCACCGTCAACTCCGGCGCACCCCGCGGGGTTTCACGGTCCGGCGGGCCCGTCCGGATCAGCGCCTCGACCAGCCGCTCCGTGCCCGGGGCGATGCCGGGAACATCGGCGACCGCCCGCGCCTCGAACCCGTGGGGTGCCCCCTCGCCCTGATCGAGGGGGCGCGCCCGCGCAACGGCCGGGGAGCCGGTCAGCGCACCCTCGCGCCCCCACCTCCGGTCGGGCCGGGCGGCCGAGCCGGCGCACCCCGGCCGCAGCCGCGCCGTCGCCGGTCCGCAGGCGTCACCGCCGACCGACCGGACGGCCGTCCGGCCCTCCTGGTCAGCGTGTTCATCGCGAAGGACGAGTCCGCCCGGCCTGAAGGAGCCGCACGCGCCCGGTGAGTCCGGCGAGCTCGTGCACTGGCGCGAACTGTGAGGGTGGCGCTCACCGGACGTGACAGGGATGTGACGGCCGCCTGAAACGGTTTGCCGAACATGCGTAGGGTGCAGAGAACCCATCAGGAGGGGCCCGGTCGCAGCGGGGCGCCCGAAGGACGGATCGACGAGCGAAGGAGGGAGCCGGAGCGATGGGCGACCACAAAGACCAGCAGCCCGTGCGGGTGGGCGCGGCAGTCCGGCGGCGCCGCCGTGCGCTGGAGCTCACCCTCGCCGCCGTGGCCGAGCGCAGCGGCCTGTCGGTGCCCTTCCTGAGCCAGATCGAGAACGACAGGGCCCGCCCCAGCCGCACCTCCCTGGAGAAGCTCGCCGACGCCCTGCGCACGACGGCCGTCGAACTCCTCGCCGCCGCCGATCCGGCGTGCAGCGTCGACGTCGTACGGGCCGACGACGCCACCGAGCCGGACTTCGCGCCCAAGGTGCGTTCCCTGGTCCGGGGTCACCACCAGCTGCACGCCTCGGAGTTCACCGGCGACCACGACGCCGGCCGCGAATTCCAGCACCGCAACGACGAGTTGATGTACGTCGCCGACGGCGCCGTGGAGATCGAGGCCGAGGGCCGCGCCCACCGCCTCGGCCGCGGCGACACCCTCTACCTCACCGGCGGAGTCCGCCACCGCTGGCGCGCGACGGTCCCGGACACCCGCGTCATCGTGGTCGCGGTGGCCGAACACATCGAGGCGGTCCAGGACCGCCCCCGCTGACCCCTGAGATGCCCCGAACTGAGACGCCCCGAGCTGGAGCGCCCCGAAAGGGGCGCGGGACTGTATCTGATATGCGGCTGACGCCGCGTGGGCGCGACCAGCCCCCACGCACCTGCACCAGACCTCGGCGCGTAGTCTCCCTTGTCCCCTCCCTCACCGAGGCCATCGCAGAAACGCTCCCCGAAGTCCTCGTCGGCGCCACCAACTGGTGCACCCATCCGGCCGACCTCGACATCCCCCGCGTCGGCGGCACCAAGAACCCCGACCTCGACCGCATCCTCGCCCTCGCCCCCGACCTGGTGATCGCCAACGAGGAGGAGAACCGCGCCCCCGACCTCGACGCCCTGCGCACCGCCGGCCTGGCGGTCCTGGTCACCGAGGTACGCAGCGTCCCGCAGGCCTTCGACGAGCTGGACAGGGTCCTCACCGCGTGCGGCGCGCGCACCCGCCCCCGCTGGCTGGACGAGGCCGAGCGGGCCTGGTCCGCACCAGTACCGGCCGGCCCCCGCACGACGGCGGTCGTACCGGTCTGGCGGCGGCCGTGGATGGTCCTGGGCCGGGACACGTTCGCCGGGGACGTCCTGGCGCGGCTCGGCGTAGCGAACCTCTTCGAGGGCCACCCCGAGCGCTACCCCCGCATCCCGGCCGGGGAACTGCTCGACGCGGCCCCCGACCTGGTCGTCCTCCCGGACGAGCCCTACCGCTTCACCGCCGCCGACGGCCCCGAGGCGTTCCCCGGGCTGCCCTGCGCACTGGTCAGCGGACGGCACCTGACGTGGTACGGACCGTCACTGGCCGAGGCGCCACGGGTGCTGGCCGAGGCCCTGCGAGCAGCTCACCGCTGAGCAGGCCGCGTACGGTCCCGGAGGCGGCCGCGAGCCAGCCGGCGACGAGGACGGCGTACAGACCCACCGCCAGCCAGTGGTACCCGGCGAGCCCGGTGTGCCGACCCAGCGCGGCCGCGCCCGTGACACACGTCCCCACGGGGAAGGTGAAGGCCCACCACGTCATCGCGAACCGCATCCCGTCCCGCCACGCCCGCACCACGTGCGCCGCCGCCAGCGCCAGCCACAGCAGCGCGAACCCCATGACGGGAACGCCGTACAGCACGGCGAGGAGGCCGAAACCGGTGGCGTACGGCGGCGGTACGACGCCGGGGGCGAGGTCCGCGAAGGCGCCCACCGCCGTCGTCGACTGTCCGAGCGGGCCCAGTACCAGGAAGATCGTGGGGGTCAGCGCGAGCGGCAGCGGACCGCCGGTGACCAGCCGGGCGAAGACGAGCGTGAGCATCAGCAGCGTGGTCAGCAGGCTCAGCCCGAAGAGCGCGAAGCAGCCGTAGAGCAGGGCCGCGCGCGGCTGCCCGGGCGGCAGATGCGGGACGAGCTGCGGCCCGAGCGCGGCCGACACCATGGGCGCGACCAGCGGCAGCAGCCACACCGGGGAGGCCTGGCCTGGCTCCACCCGGTGGCGTACGGCCAGCAGGTACGGCACGGCGACGGCGGCCACGAGTCCCACGGCGGTACCGGCGACGAACAGCACGGAATCGAGCGCGACGGCGGCCGGCTCGCCGATCCAGTCCCGCCCGAGGGCGAGGGCACCGCCGCCGACGGCGAGCAGGGCCATGGAGAGGCAACCGTAGAAGGGGGCGACCGCGGGGTCGCGGAGGTGGGCGAGGGCCTGGTCGCGGTGGTAGGCCCAGTGCAGGGCACGGGCGACGAGCAGGACCAGGAGTTGCAGCAGGGACAGTGCCCAGACGCCGACGAAGAGCTCGCGCGGGCCGTCGGCGCCGAGCGCGGCGCCGCCGAGGGCGAGGGCCGCGGTGCCCATGACGGACGCGTACCAGTTGGGGCCGAGATTCCGGACTGCGGTGACCATGAGTCCACGGTTCCGCCACCCTGGCCCCGCGACCAGGGAGTCCCGCTCTATGGGGGCATAAGCTGGTCTTATGAGCGAGACGGAGGAGCGGCCGGGCGGCGGCCCGCTGGCGCACCGGGTGCCGGACCTCGGCGCGCTGGAGCTGTTGCTGGCGGTGGCGCGGCTGGGCAGCCTCGGGGCGGCGGCGCGGGAGGTCGGCATCACCCAGCCGGCGGCCAGCAGCCGGATCCGCTCCATGGAACGGCAGCTGGGCGTGGCCCTGGTCGACCGCTCACCGCGCGGCTCGCGGCTCACGGACGCGGGGGCGCTGGTGACCGACTGGGCGCGGCGGGTGGTGGAGGCGGCGGAGGCCTTCGACGCGGGTGCCCAGGCGCTCCGGGACCGGCGGGACTCGCGACTTCGGGTCGCGGCGAGCATGACCATCGCCGAGTACCTGCTCCCCGGCTGGCTGCTCGCGCTGCGCGCCCAGCGCCCCGACACGGCGGTGTCCCTGCTCGCCGGCAACTCGGCGGCGGTGGCGGAACGGCTGCTCGCTGACGAGGCGGACCTGGGCTTCGTGGAGGGACTGACGGTCCCGCACGGTCTCGACTCGGCGGTGATAGCCCACGACCGCCTGATCGTGGTCGTGGCCCCTGCCCACCCCTGGGCCCGCCGCCGGCGCCCGCTCGCCGCGGAGGAGTTGGCGGCGACCCCGCTGATCCTCCGGGAACGCGGCTCCGGCACCCGGCAGGTCCTCGACGCGGCACTGGGCGGTCTGGCCCGGCCGCTGATCGAACTGTCGTCGACCACGGCGGTGAAGGCGTCGGCGGTCGGCGGCGCGGGGCCTGCGGTCCTCAGCGAACTGGCGGTGGGGGAGGAGCTGGCGATACGACGCCTGGTCAGCATCCCGCTGGAGGGCGTCACCCTCCGCCGCGACCTACGAGCGGTCTGGCCGACAGGCCACCGCCCGACGGGCCCGGCCCGCGAACTGCTTTCCCTGACCCGGGGTTGAACAACCTGTCGCCCACCCACCACCCGACTCGGTCACTTGAAGAGGAGCGGTCTGAGAGCCGGTCCGCGCCCCCACCCATCAGCCCGTCCGGCGTTTGAGGGCGAGGCCGTTCAGGCCGAAGCGGGGCGAAAATCCCTGGCGGGGGACGGCTCGCAGCCTTCACCATCCCCCCATGCCCACCCCCACCCCACCCGCCGAAGGCACCCGCACCCCCTGGGAAGCCCTCCCCACCTCCGTCCGCACCGCCGTCACCGACCTCCTCGGCGGCGCCCCCGTCACCCACGCCGTCACCCAGCCCGGCGGCTTCTCCCCGGGCGTCGCCGCCAGGATCCGCACCGCCGCCCACCGCACCGCCTTCGTCAAGGCGGTCAGCGCCGACGCCAACCCCGACAGCCCCGCCCTGCACCGCGCGGAGGCCCGCAACACCGCCGCGCTCCCCGCCACCGTCCCCGCACCCCGCCTCCTCGGCAGCTACGACGACGGCACCTGGGTGGCCCTCGTCTTCGAGGAGGTGAAGGGCCGTCAGCCGCACGTCCCCTGGCGCCCGGACGAACTCCGCCGCGTCCTGGACGCGGTCGCCACCCTCGGCCGTACCCTCACCCCGTCTCCGCTCGACGCCCCGCCCGCGGCCGAGCGTCTCGCCGACGCCTTCGACGGCTGGCGCAGGCTGGCCGAGAACCCCGGCGCGGCCACCGGACGCCTCGACGACCGGACCGTCTCCCACCTCGCCGAACTGGCCGAACTCGCCGCCCCCTGGCCCGAGTCCGCCGCCGGCGACACCCTCGCCCACGCCGACCTGCGCGCCGACAACATGCTGCTGACGGACGACGGAGGGGTGGTCTTCGTGGACTGGCCGCACGCCGTCCGGGCCGCCCCCTGGTTCGACCTGCTCGTCATGCTGCCCTGCGTCGTGGCCCAGGGCGGCCCGGACCCGGAGGGCATCTTCGCCGCGCATCCGCTCGGCAGGGGCGCCGACCCGGGCGCCGTCACCGCCGTGCTCGCCGCGCTCACCGGCTTCTTCCTGGAGCACTCGGTGCGGCCCGCGCCGCCCGGCCTGCCCACCCTGCGCCCGTTCCAGCGGGCACAGGGCGACGCGGCCCTGGCCTGGCTCAGGTCGCGGCTGCGGACGCGGCGGTGACCAGCGCGCGCATCACCCGCAGGTCCTCGCCCATCTCCGGATGCCACTGCACCCCGAGGACCCAGCCGCGCTCGGCGGGCAGTTCGATCGCCTCGACCGTGCCGTCGGCCGCGTGGGCAGAGACCAGCAGCCCCGCCCCGAGCCGGTCGACCGCCTGGTGGTGGAAGGTCGGGACCGAGGTCTCCTCCGGGACCGTCTCGGCGTACCGCGTCCCGGGGACCGGCTTCACCTCGTGGCGGCCGAAGACGCCGGGCACCTCCGCGTGGCCGTCGATGTGCTGGACGAGGGTGCCGCCGAGGGCGACGTTCAGGAGCTGCATGCCCCGGCAGATGCCGAGCAGCGGTATGCCCGCGGCCAGCGCCGCGTCGGCGAGGGCCAGTTCCCAGGCGTCCCGGGCGCGGGCGGGGCGGCCGGTGCGGGGGTCGGGTTCGGCGCCGTAGCGGACCGGCTCCACGTCCGGGCCGCCCGCGATCACCAGGCCGTCCAGGCGGGCCACCGTCGCCGCCGCGTGCTCCGGGGCGTCCGGCGGCAGCATCGCGGCCAGGCCGCCGGCCCGCTGGACGAGGCGCGGGTAGCCGGCCGGCAGCAGGGCCGCCTCCAGCTCCCACACACCCCAGCGCGCCCCGGCCTCCAGGTATGTGCTCACGCCGATCAGCGGCCGTCCGGACATGGGCCCTCCCCTGTCAT
This sequence comes from Streptomyces sp. NPDC047061, assembly GCF_040643955.1. Taxonomy (NCBI): domain Bacteria; kingdom Bacillati; phylum Actinomycetota; class Actinomycetes; order Kitasatosporales; family Streptomycetaceae; genus Streptomyces; species Streptomyces sp. NPDC047061. Next base: position 172,538 of record NZ_JBEYVI010000013.1, on the reverse strand, counting down.
AAAGGTGTGCTTCCACACCTTTATCGCACACCTTTGTGACCAGCCGGTCGGGCGTCAGGCCAGGAAGCCCCTCAGTAGCGCCGCCGTCCCCGAGCAGTGCTCCCGCATCATCTCCCGGGCGCCGTCCGCGTCCCCGTCCAGTACCGCCTCCACCAGGGCGATGTGCTGGCGCTGCGAGTGCTCCAGGTTGCGGACCAGGAGCGGGATGCAGTCGAGGAGGTCGTTGACCGTCGCCCGCACCGCCGCGTACTGGGCGGTGAGGGAGGGGGAGCCGCACAGCTCGGCGATCGTCAGGTGGAGCAGGGTGTCCAGGCGGCGGTAGTCCGCGAGCGGTGCCTCGTGGGTGCGGGCCAGCGCCTCGCGCAGGCGGAGCGCCTGCTCGCCGGTCAGGCCGTGCGCCGCGCACAGGCCCGCCGCGCCGACCTCCAGGACCTCCCGGAAGCGCAGCACGTCCTCGATGTCGACCTCGGCGATCCGGCGCCGCAGCTCGTCCTCGCCGCCCGCGTCCGTGCGCGGCAGCACGAACGTGCCCCCGTACCGGCCGCGCCTGGACTCCACCAGGCCCTGGTCCTGGAGCACCTTCAGCACCTCGCGCAGCGTCACCCGGCTGATCCCGAGCCGCTCCGCCAGCTCCCGTTCGGCGGGCAGCCGCTCGCCGCCCGGCACCAGGCCCAGCCGGACGACCTGCAGGATCTGCTCCAGCGCCTCCTCGAAGCCGTTGCCCGCCCGCACCGGCCGCAGCACCGGAGTCAACGGGTCGTCGAGGGCGCCGTCCGCGTCCAACGACATATGGCCGTACCCCCTTCCCAAGCAATGGTTCTCTTCAATACCTTAGAGCTCCCCGACCGGCCCCAGAAGCGCTGCGTGAAAGAAGCCGAAGGAGCTCCCGTGGCAGACCGCACACCCCCGCTGAGCGTCGAGGAGCTGCACACCCTCGTCGCGGGCGGTGAGATCGACACTGTCGTCCTGGCCTTCCCCGACATGCAAGGGCGGTTGCAGGGCAAGCGGTTCGCCGCCCGTTTCTTCCTCGACGAGGTCCTGCGGAACGGCACCGAGGGCTGCAACTACCTCCTCGCCGTCGACACCGAGATGAACACCGTCGACGGCTACGCCATGTCCTCCTGGGACCGCGGCTACGGCGACTTCGCCATGCACCCCGACCTCTCCACCCTCCGCCGCGTGCCCTGGAACGCGGGCACGGCGATGCTGATCGCCGACCTCGCGTGGAACGACGGCTCCCCGGTCGTCGCCGCGCCCCGGCAGATCCTCCGCCGCCAGCTGGAGCGCCTCGCCGAACTCGGCTACACCGCACAGGTCGGTACGGAGCTGGAGTTCATCGTGTTCAAGGACACCTACGAGGCGGCCTGGGACGCGAACTACCGCGGGCTGACCCCGGTCAACCAGTACAACATCGACTACTCGGTGCTGGGGACCGGGCGGATCGAGCCGCTGCTGCGCCGGATCCGCAACGAGATGGCGGGCGCCGGGCTGACCGTCGAGTCCGCCAAGGGCGAGTGCAACCCCGGGCAGCACGAGATCGCCTTCCGCTACGACGAGGCCCTCGTCACCTGCGACCAGCACGCCATCTACAAGACCGGTGCCAAGGAGATCGCCGCCCAGGAGGGCGTCTCCCTCACCTTCATGGCCAAGTACAACGAGCGCGAGGGCAACTCCTGCCACATCCACCTGTCGCTGACGGACGCGGACGGCCGCAACGTCTTCGCCGCCCCCGACGGGCACGGCATGTCGGACGTGATGCGGCACTTCCTCGCGGGGCAGTTGGCGGCTCTCCGTGACTTCTCGCTGCTCTACGCGCCCAACATCAACAGCTACAAGCGGTTCCAGCCGGGCTCCTTCGCCCCCACCGCCGTCGCCTGGGGCCAGGACAACCGCACCTGCGCCCTGCGCGTCGTCGGCCACGGCCGTTCGCTGCGCTTCGAGAACCGGCTGCCCGGCGGCGACGTCAACCCGCACCTCGCCGTCGCCGGCCTGGTCGCGGCCGGCCTCTACGGCATCGAGCAGAAGCTGGAACTGCCCGAGGCCTGCGCCGGCAACGCCTACACCGCCGACTTCGCGCACGTCCCGACCACCCTCCGCGAGGCCGCCGAGCTCTGGGAGAACAGCCCCGTCGCCAAGGCCGCCTTCGGTGACGAGGTCGTCGCGCACTACCGCAACATGGCCCGCGTCGAACTGGAGGCCTTCGACGCCGCGGTGACCGACTGGGAGCTGCGCCGCTCCTTCGAACGCATGTGAGGCACGCCTTGTCGCAACAGCACGAGTACGAACTGGACGTCCTCAACCCAGCCACGGAAGAGGTGATCGCGACCGTCCCGGGGGCCGTGGAGGCGGACGTCGACACCGCGGTACGGCGGGCCGCGCTCGCCCAGGAGCGGTGGGCCGCGCTCGCGCCCGGCGAACGGGCCCGGCTGCTGCGCCGGTTCGCCGTCGTCGTCGACGAACATCGCGAGGAACTGGCGCAGTTGGAGGTCCGGGAGGCCGGGCACACCCTCGGCAACGCCCGCTGGGAGACCGGCAACGTCCGGGACCTGCTCGACTACGCGGCCGGGGGAGTGGAACGGCTCGTCGGCCGTCAGATCCCGGTCCCCGGCGGCCTCGACGTCACCCTCCTCGAACCCCTCGGGGTCGTCGGGATCATCGCCCCCTGGAACTTCCCCCTGCCCATCGCGGCCTGGGGCACCGCCCCCGCCCTCGCCGCCGGCAACGCGGTGATCCTCAAGCCCGCCGAGACGACCCCGCTCACCGCCCTCCGGCTCGCCGAACTCGCCCTGACGGCAGGCCTCCCCGAGCATCTCTTCCAGGTGCTGCCCGGCCGCGGCGACATCGCCGGCGAGGCGCTCGTGAAACACGCGGGCGTCGCCAAGATCGTGTTCACCGGCTCCACCCGGACCGGCAAGCGCATCATGGCGCTCTGCGCCGACCAGGTGAAGCGCGTGACCCTCGAACTCGGCGGCAAGAGCCCCAACCTCGTCTTCGCCGACGCCGACATCGAGGCCGCCGCGGCCGCCGCCCCCATGTCCTTCCTGGACAACTCCGGCCAGGACTGCTGCGCCCGCACCCGCATCCTCGTCCAACGCCCCGTCTACGACCGCTTCCTGGAGCTCCTCGCCCCCGCCATCGAGTCCGTCACCGTCGGCGACCCGGCCGACGAGACGACCGACATGGGCCCGCTGATCTCCAAGGCCCAGCTGGAGCGGGTCCGTTCGTACGTCGACGCCGACGCGCCCGGCATCCGCGGCAAGGCCCCCGAGGGCCCCGGCTTCTGGTTCCCGCCCACCGTCCTCACCGGCGTCGAGCCGCAGGCGCGCGTGGCCGTGGAGGAGGTCTTCGGACCGGTCGCCGTGGTCATCCCGTTCGAGGACGAGGCCGACGCGATCCGGCTCGCCAACGACACCGACTACGGCCTCTCCGGCTCGATCTGGACGCGCGACGTGGGCCGCGCCCTGCGCGTCTCCCAGGCCGTCAAGGCGGGCAACCTCTCCGTCAACTCCCACTCCAGCGTCCGCTACTGGACCCCCTTCGGCGGCTTCAAGCAGTCGGGGATCGGCCGGGAACTCGGCCCGGACGCGCTCACCGCCTTCACCGAAACCAAGAACGTCTTCATCAGCACGGAAGGCCCCGCACAGTGACCGCTGAGACCTCTGAGACCTCCGAGATCCCTGAGACCTCCGACATCGTCTGCCGCCGGCTCGTCGGCCGTACCGCCGTCATCACCGGAGCCGGCAGCGGCATCGGCCTCGCCACCGCGCGGCGGCTGGCCTCCGAGGGCGCCCATGTCGTCTGCGGCGACGTCGACGAGGCCCGCGGCAAGGCCGCCGCCGAGGAGGTCGGCGGGATCTTCGTCAAGGTCGACGTCACCGACGCCGAACAGGTCGAGGCGCTTTTCAGGACCGCCTTCGACACCTACGGCAGCGTCGACATCGCCTTCAACAACGCCGGTATCTCGCCGCCCGACGACGACTCCATCCTGGAGACGGGCCTGGAGGCCTGGAAGCGGGTGCAGGAGGTCAACCTCACCTCCGTCTACCTGTGCTGCAAGGCCGCCATCCCCTACATGCGGCAGCAGGGCAAGGGCTCCATCATCAACACGGCGTCCTTCGTGGCCCGGATGGGCGCGGCCACCTCGCAGATCTCCTACACCGCGTCCAAGGGCGGCGTTCTGGCCATGTCCCGTGAACTGGGCGTGCAGTTCGCCCGGGAGGGCATCCGCGTCAACGCCCTCTGCCCGGGACCGGTCAACACCCCGCTCCTGCAGGAGCTGTTCGCCAAGGACCCGGAGCGGGCCGCCCGCCGCCTGGTGCACATCCCGCTCGGCCGGTTCGCCGAGGCCGAGGAGATCGCCGCCGCCGTCGCCTTCCTGGCCAGCGACGACTCCTCCTTCGTCAACGCCAGCGACTTCCTGGTGGACGGCGGGATCTCTGGGGCGTACGTCACGCCCCTCTAGGAGTCCGTGTACGGACCCCGGCCCCCGTCCTACAGTGCGGGAGTGAGCATGACGCCGCCGCCCGGCTGGTACGCCGACCCCGAGGCCCCGCACCTGGAGTGCTGGTGGGACGGACGGGCCTGGACCGAGCACCGGCGCACCCCGTCCGGCCTCCCCGCGCCGCCCACCCCGGCGGCCGGGGCGTCCGGACGGGCCAGGGCGGTCGCGCTGATATCCGCCGCGGCCGTGCTGGCGACGGCGATCGTCTCCGGCGCGACCGTGCTCCGCACCGACGAGGCGAACGGCCGCGCCGACACGACGGTCCGCGCCGCCCCCAGCGCGGCGGTGCCCCCGTCCCTCGTGGTCGACCAGCTCAACGGCATCACCCTGCCGGTGCCGGCCGGCTGGACCGGCTCCTCGTACCTCGCCCAGGACGACGTCGTGATGACCACCGACGGCACCTACGCCTGCCCCGCCGACACCGGCCGGTGCCGCCACGGCCAGGTCATCAGCCGTACCGCGGGCAGCGCCGACGGCGCCTCGCCGCGCACCGTCGCCGAACGCGACGTGCCCGACGCGGCCGAGGCGGCGTACGGCCATGATCCCGGCGGCCGACGGCCGTACGGGGGCATCCGGTCCCACCAGGTGGTCAAGGCGGGGCGGGTCGCGGTGGCGGGCCGCGACGGCTACCTGGTGCGCTGGCGGGTCCGCACGGCCGACGGACCGGGCGGCTACGTCCAGTCCCTGGCCTTCCCCTCCGACAGCGGCATCCCGGCCCCGGTCGTCGTCCGGTTCGTCTTCGACGCGGGCCCGGACGGGCCGCCGCTGTCCGACATGGACGCGATCACCAAGGGCATCCGCCCGGCGGACCGGCCCTAGACGTCCGGCGGACCGGCCTCGGACATCCGGCGGACCGGCCCTGGACGTCTGGCGCACGGGCCCTGGACGCCTACAGGAACGTGTGGCCCTCGCCCCGGTACGTCGGTACGGTCGCCGTCACCCGGTCGCCCTCGACCAGCTGCAGCTCGGCGAACCGCTCGCACAGCTCGCCCGCCTTGGCGTGCCGGAACCACACCTTGTCGCCGATCAGCAGGTCGTCCGCGACGGAGCCGAGCAGCGGGGTCTGCACCTCGCCGGGGCCCTCCTGCGCGTCGTACGACAGGCCCTCCGGCAGGTACGGCACCGGCAGCCGGTCGGGGCCCGCGGCGCCCGAGGCCGGGTAGCCGCCGCCGAGGACGGTCACGACCCCGACACCGGGCCGCCGCACGACGGGCATGGCGAACAGCGCGGCCGGACGGCCGGTGAACGACGTGTAGTTGTCGAAGAGGCGCGGTACGTACAGGCCCGAACCGGCCGCTATCTCGGTGACCGCGTCCTCCGCGGCCGTGGTCTGCACACTGCCCGTGCCGCCGCCGTTGACGAACTCCAGGTCCGGCGCCACCGCCCGGACCGCCCGCACCACCGCGGCGCGCCGCTCGGACAGCTCACGGCGGGCGGTGGCCTGCATCAGCCGCACCGCGCGGGAACGCAGCGGCCGGCCGGCGATGTCGTCCCCGACCCCGGCGATGTGCCCCTCGTACCCCATGATCCCGACCAGCTTGAAGCCCGGCCGCCGGGCCACGGTCCGCGCCAGGTCGGCGAGCTGGGCGGGGGAGTACAGCGGCGAGCGCCGGGCCCCGACCCGCACCCGGCCCCCGAGCAGCTTCAGCGAGGTGTCCAACTCCAGGCAGACCCGGACCACTTCGGTCCCGCCGTCCCGGGCGGCGTCGATCAGGTCGAGATGCGCCGGGTCGTCGATCATCACGGTCACGGCCGCGGCGAGCTTGGGATCGGCGGCCAGCTCCGCGAAGGCGCTCCGGTCGGCGGACGGATAGGCCAGCAGGATGTCGTCGAAGCCCGAACGCGCGAGCCACAGCGACTCCGCGAGCGTGAAGGACATGATCCCGGCGAAGCCGTCCTTCGCGAGGACGCGTTCCAGCAGGTGGCGGCAGCGGACGGACTTGCTGGCGACCCGGATCGGCTTGCCGCCGGCCCGGCGCACGAGATCGTCCGCGTTGGCGTCGAAGGCCTCCAGATCCACGATCGCGAGGGGGGCGTCCAGATGGGCGGTGGCCCGTTCGTAACGGGCCCGGTCGGCGGCGCGCGCAGTCATGAACGAAGCCTGCCAGACAGGATTACCGCAGGGTAGGGGGACGATCCGGGCAGATGCCCCGGGCCCGCCGACTGGTTCCCGTTTGCCGTCGCACAACCCGTAGAGTGACGCGAACGTACGGCGGACCGACCCCGGGCGCCTGACCCGCGCCGGGATGCGGGACCGCACGTGCGGGTATGCGTGCCCGGGGCGGACGTCTCCGCGCCGGGGAGCACGACGGCCCGTACGAGGAGTTGGCCCGGGCACGAGGAAACGGGGGGCGCATGAGCAGTGAAGCGCGGCACGCCCCGATCCCGCGACGCCCTTCGTCCGACCCCGCCCCGACGGATTCCCCGGGGGAGCCCGCGCCGACGGCCGACGGAACCCGGCCGGGGACCGGCCGGACCGGCCGAGGCGATGCCCCGTACCCGGACACATCGGCCGGTCCGGCCGATGTGTCCGGCCGCGTGGAGCGGCCGGGGTTCTTCGACCGGCCGAACCGGCTGAACCGGTCGCAGCGGCCGGACGTATCCACCGGTGGGGCCAGGAGCACCGGGCAGGAGCAGCTGCCGGGACGGCCCGGCGGGCAGCAGAGTCGTGATGACCGGACGAGTCGGGGCGGTGCGGTGGGGCAGGGCGAACAGGATGCGGGGGACAGGGCCGCAGGCCGCTCGACGTCCGCCGAGCGCATCGTCCGGCCCCGCTATCCCCACTTCCGTCCGCCGCAGGGCGCGACCACCGCGTCTCCGCCGCCGCCACCGGCCTCGGCCCGTTTCCCGGACCTGCCCCCGGTGCCTTCCGACCGGGAGTCCGGCCGGCCAGTGCCGCCCGCGTCCACCGGGCGGGAGACCGGGCGCACGGCGCCGTTCCGGCTGTCGTACGGTCCGGGCCCCTCGCCACGGCGCACGCAGCCCGGCTCGGAACCGACCACCTCACTACGCCCCCTCCGCGCGGCGGAGGAGACGGAGCCGTCGGCGGACGAGCGGCGTGGCACCGCGGGATCGCCGACCACTCCGACCGCTCCGTCGGGCGACCCGGCCGGGGGCACGTCGGGCGCGACCGGGCCCAGACGGTTCGAACGGCCTCGCGGTGACTTCCCGGCCACCGGCCTCGGCACACCCGACTCGGGCAGCGCGTGGAGCCCGCACATGCGGACGTTCCCGGTGCCGACGGCCCCGCCGCGCCCCACGACGCCCCCGAAGGTCACCCCACCGCCGCCCCGCCCGCCCCGGCCCCCGGTGTCCGGCACGCCGCCGCGTCCGTCCGAGGCCCCGGTGTCCGGCACGCCGCCGCGTCCTTCCGGCCCTCCGGTGACGGGTGCACCGCCGCGTCCCGCGGACCCTTCGGCGGCGGGTGCCGCGCAGCGTCCGACGGAGCCCGCGGCGACCGGCGATCCCTCGCGTCCGGCGGGCCCCCCGGCATCCGGCACACCGCGCCGTCCGGCCGCCGGTCCTCCGGCGTCCGGTGCCGCGCCGCGCTCGGCGGAGCCCGCGGCGACCGGGATGCCCTCGCGTCCGGTGAGCGCCCCGCCGCCCGTTGCTCCGCCGCGTCCGACGGCGCCTCCGGTGCCGTCCGGCAAGACCCCCGGGGCCGACGCTCCGCACCGGCCCGGTGCTCAGGCGCCCTCCGGTCCGCCGCGTCCGACGGGGCTTGCGGACAGCGAGGTCCCGCTGCGTTCCGCGGCTTCGGCGGCGGCCGGTACGGCGTTCCCCGACGTCGACGGTCCCGAGCGCTCGGCGGCGGAAGCGCCGCCGCGGCCCCCGGCCGCCCCGGCACAGCCGACGGCACCGACACCCGCACCCGCATCGGCTGCTCCGGTCCGTCCGGACTCGGGCGCCGTACCGCGTCCCGCCCCGGCAGCTACTCCTCCCTACCCTTCCTACCGCGACGCCGCCCCGCCGGCGCACACCTTCGGCCCCGCCCCGGACCCCTCGATGTCCTGGAGCGCCTCCGCGGGAACTCCCGGCCGGGAGCGGCCCGTTGTGACGTTCGGTGAGCCCGAGGGGTACGACGAGCGTGGGCGGGGGCTGTCGTTGGTCGGTCGCGTGGCGCCTCGTACCGCCGCTGCCGCCGCCTGCATGGTGCTCGGCCTCGGACTCATCGGCGGCGCGGTCACCGGGGGCTGGATCGTCGACGACGGCGGTGACACGGCCGCGGCGACCAGCTTCAGCACCGCCTCCGGCCTGTGGCACAACGTGCCGGTCGACGAACTGTTCCCGCCCACCGTGCAGGGCACCGGCGCCGGCCCCGGCGGCGCGGACCGCACCTGGACGCGGATCGCCGTCGCCCCGGCCGACGGCTGCGCCGACGCCTTCGACCCGCTGCTGCGCAAGGTGCTCGCCCCCGTCGGCTGCCAGCGCCTGATCCGCGCCACCTACACCGACGCCACCCAGAGCTATGTGACGACCGTCGGCCTGCTGTTCACGAAGGCCGACCCGGCCGGGATGACCGCCCTCGCCAAGCGGTTCACCGACGAACGGCTGGACCGCCGCACCGACCTGCTGCCCCGCCCGTACGCGGCGAAGAACACCGCCGCCGAGCGGTTCGGGCCGCACCAGCGCGCCTCCTGGACGATCTCCGTGCTCGCCGACGCCCCGGTCGTCGCCTACGCCGTCTCCGGCTGGGCCGACGGCCGGACCGTCGACGCCCCGCAGCCCGCCGCCGACGCCGAGACCTCCGGTGCCACCACGGCCGCGGCCCAGGCCGGCCTCGGCAACGAGGCGCAGGGCCTGGCCGACCGCATCGAACGGCGACTGCGTCAGAACATCGTCGGCCCGGCAACGGAGAAGCCCTCATGAAGCGCCGCGCCACCGGGGCCGCGGTGAGCCTGCTGCTCGCCGGTTCGCTCGCCCTGCTGCCGTCCACCACCGCGTACGCGGACAGCATCCGCGCCCAGCAGTGGGGCCTGTCCGCCCTGCACCTGGACGAGGCCTGGCAGACCACCAAGGGCAAGGGCATCACCGTCGCCGTCCTGGACACCGGCGTCGAGGCCGACCACCCGGACCTCGCCGGCAACGTCCTGACCGCCAAGGACATGATCGGGTTCGGCGCCGGTCCGGGCGACCGGGACTGGGCCCGGCACGGCACCGCCATGGCCGGCATCATCGCCGGTCACGGCCATGGCGTCGGCAACGGCGACGGCGTGATGGGGGTCGCGCCCGAGGCGAAGATCCTCCCCGTCCGGGTCATCCTCGAAGACGGCGACAGCGCCCGCGGCAAGGCCCGCTCCACCCGGGGCAACGCCCTCGCCGAGGGCATCCGGTGGGCCGCCGACCACGGCGCCGACGTCATCAACCTCTCCCTCGGCGACGACTCCGACTCCGCGCACCCCGAGCCCAGCGAGGACGAGGCGATCCAGTACGCCCTGAAGAAGGACGTCGTGGTCGTCGCCTCGGCGGGCAACGGCGGCGACAAGGGCGACCACATCTCCTACCCGGCGGCCTACCCGGGCGTCATCGCCGCCACCGCGGTGGACAAGTTCGGCACCCGCGCCGACTTCTCCACCCGCCGCTGGTACGCCACGGTCAGCGCACCCGGCGTCGACATCGTCATCGCCGACCCGGACCACAAGTACTACGAGGGCTGGGGGACCAGCGCCGCCTCCGCCTTCGTCTCCGGCGCCGTGGCCCTGGTCAAGGCGGCCCACCCCGGCCTCACTCCGGCCCAGATCAAGAAACTCCTGGAGGACACCGCCCGCGACGCCCCGGCCGGCGGCCGCGACGACTCCCGGGGCTTCGGCATGATCGACCCGGCGGCGGCGATCAAGTCCGCGGCCCGGCTGAAGACGCAGAACCTGACGTCCGCCTCGTACAGCAAGAAGTACTTCGGCTCCGGCCCGGACCCGGAGGAGAAGACGACCAGCGCGACGGACTGGGCCGCTCCGCTGGCCGGCGGCACGGGCGGGGTGCTGGTGGTGGCGGCGGTGGTCATGTGGCGAGGCCGCCGTAGATCCGTCTGAAGAGCCCTGGCTCTTGTAGCGCCCGGAGATGCAGCGCCCCGAAAGGGGCGCGGGGCTGTATCGACATGCGGCTCCGCCGCGTGGGCGCGACCAGCCCCCACCGGCCCGCACCTGCCCGCGAACCGTCGAACCCTCCCCGTTACTGCGAAGCCGAAGCCGAAGCCGAAGCAGACGAGTCAGCGTTCGTGAACGACCCCACCGCCGCCTTCGCAGCCGCCTCCACCAAGGAGATCCCCCTCGCCTGGCTCACGGTCCCCTTCGACAGCACGGCGACCAGGTAGTCCGTCCCGTCCACCGTCACCCGCCCGATGCTGTTGACGTCCCACAGGCCCGTCGTGCTCCGCGCCAGCCACCCGTTCTTCAGCTCGAACGCCGAACCGTCGGCGGCGGCCGAGACGCCCCACCGCTGGTCCGACTCGACCGTCTTCATCAGCCCCTGGATGTACTCCCGCGAGGCATTGCTCAGCTTCGAGTCGTCTCCGAACACCTGCTGGAGCAGCGTGAGTTGATCGGCGGCGGTGGTCTGTGTGAGCCCCCACAGCGCCCCGTCGCCGCCTTCGGTCGACGTCAGCCCGAACCGCTTGTTCGCGGCGTCCAGCCCCGTCGCCTTGCCGATGACGTCCCACAGCTGGGACGCCGACGTGTTGTCGCTGTTCTCGATCATCTTCGTGGCGTACGCCTTCTCCGTCGCCGTCAGATGCCGGCCGGCGTCCTGCGCCTGCAGCAGCAGCGTCGCGAGGATGTCGACCTTGACGATGCTCGCGGTGTCGAAGGCCGAGTCGCCGTAGGCCGCGCTGTCGCCGGAGTCGAGGTCGAGGACCGCCGCGGAGACCTTCGCCCCGGACGGCACGGTCACCTTCCCCATCGCCGAACGCAGCAGCGCGTCCCGGTCCACCGCCGGCTCCGTCACGGGTTCCACCGATGCCTCCCCACTCGCCGAAGCCGAGGCCGAGGAGGACGGCGCCGGCGACGTCGCCGAGGATACGGCGTTGCCGCGCGCGTGCGCCTTCACGTACACGGTCCCGGCCGCGGTGACGCCGACGACGGCGACCGTGGCGAGGGAGACGTAGAGAAGGGCCCGGCGCCGGGGTCGGGCGCGGCGGCGGGCCCGACGGGATCCTGAGGTGGCTCTGGGGGACTCCATGCCCGCGATGCTGGGGGCGGGGACTGTGTGAGCCGTTTGCTGGAAGTTAGAACCAGGTCAGGGAAATCTGAGATTCCCGTGAAACCCGTGTCGAGGCGGTTTCGGGGGCCGCACAACCGCAGCAGCATCCCACCGATAGGGTCGGGGACCGTGGCGAACAAGAACATTCCCGACTCCGGCTACTCCGACGACGACGGCTCCGCCGACTCCCGGCTGGCCGCCGCGCTGGCCGCCTGGGCCGGGGACCGCAGCGCCGTCGGACCGGTCCTGGAGGCGCTGAAGGGCGCCCGGCTGCTGGTCCCGGTGGTCGCCGTGCTCGGCGAGGCCGAGGAGGACGAGAACGGGCTGCGCCGCGAGAAGACCAGCGACATGGCCGTCCCCACCCTGAAGGCGGGCCACCGCACCGCGCTGCCGGCCTTCACCTCCACCGAGTCGCTGGCCCGCTGGGACCCGGCGGCCCGGCCCGTCGCCGTACCCCTGCACCAGGCGCTCCAGGCCGCCGCGCACGAGAACGCCGACACGGTGGTGCTGGACCTGTCGGGGCCGGTGCCGTTCGAACTGACCGGCTCCGCGCTGCTCGCCCTCGCGGAGGGACGTACGACCACCGATCCGCTCACCGACCCGGCCGTGGTCGGCGCCGTCCGGGCCGCGGTGGCCGCCGAACCGGCCGTGCTCCGCGCCCACCTCGGGCCCGGGTCGGCCGACGGCACGCTGGCGCTGGTCCTCGACCCCGCCGCCGCACCGCCCGCCGAGGCCGCCCGGGCCGTCGCCGAGCGGCTCGCCGCCGACGGGACACTGAGGGCCCGCCTGGTGCACGGCCTCGACCTGGCACTGCTGCCGGCCGGGACCACGCCTCCGGGCGAGCCCTTGTACGTCAGGGACTGAACGCCAAACCGGCCACTAGCCGTAGACCGGGCCGGTGTACTTCTCGCCGGGGCCCTGGCCGGGCTCGTCGGGGACGATCGAGGCCTCGCGGAAGGCCAGCTGCAGCGACTTCAGGCCGTCCCGCAGCGGGGCCGCGTGGAAGGAGCTGATCTCGGTCGCGGACGCGTCGAGCAGCCCGGCGAGGGCGGTGACCAGCTTGCGGGCCTCGTCCAGGTCCTTGTACTTGTCGCCCTCCTCGGTCAGACCGAGCTTCACGGCCGCGGCGCTCATCAGGTTGACGGCGACCGTCACGATCACCTCGACCGCGGGGACCTCGGCGATGTCGCGGGTCATCTCGTCGAAGTCGGGCTGCTCGGCGTCACCGGGGCCGGGAAGGGGCGTCTCACTCATGCCCCACACGATAGGCGCAGGGGGAACGGGGCTCTTACTTAGCCCCAGGTCGTCTCAATTAGCCCTGTCTCGGCTTTGCTGCTAGCCTTGTGTGACGACCGGCCGGACAGGTATGCCTCACCGCTAGCTGAACCGGCCCACAAGTGGAGGCTCCGAACTCCCACCCGACCGCCCTCTCGGCGGCGGGTCACCGGTCAGACGGTCGCTTCGCTGCTATGGCGACGGCGTTCCGTCCGATAGTGCGCCCCGCGATCCCCGCGGCGGTGCTCCGGTAGTTCGAGGAGCCCCGCCTGTGATCGTCCGGGGCATTTTTTCTGCTTCGGTGCGGTTAGGTCTTACGGAAACAGACGTTACGCGGTTGCCCGCCAGGCCGCCGCGTGGTGCTACCGAGGAGGATCCATCAGCACCGAGCCCCGCATCAACGACCGGATTCGCGTACCCGAGGTGCGACTTGTCGGTCCCAGCGGCGAGCAGGTCGGGATTGTTCCGCTTGCCAAGGCGCTGGAGCTTGCGCAGGAGTACGACCTCGACCTGGTCGAGGTGGCGGCGAGTGCGCGTCCGCCGGTCTGCAAGCTCATGGACTACGGGAAGTTCAAGTACGAGTCGGCCATGAAGGCCCGTGAGGCGCGCAAGAACCAGGCGCACACGGTCATCAAGGAAATGAAGCTCCGGCCGAAGATCGACCCGCACGACTATGACACCAAGAAGGGTCACGTCGTCCGGTTCCTCAAGCAGGGCGACAAGGTCAAGATCACGATCATGTTCCGTGGTCGCGAGCAGTCCCGGCCCGAACTGGGCTACCGACTGCTGCAGCGGCTCGCGGAGGACGTCCAGGACCTCGGTTTCGTGGAGTCGAACCCGAAGCAGGACGGCCGGAACATGATCATGGTGCTCGGTCCGCACAAGAAGAAGACCGAGGCCATGGCCGAGGCCCGGCAGGCGCAGGAAGCCCGCAAGGCGGATGCGAAGGCCAATCCCGGCCGCTCGCAGAACGCCGCGGAACTCGACGCCGCCGAGGTCGACGCTGCCGAGGTCGAGGCCGAGGCGCCTGCCGAGGAGCACGCCGAGGCGTGATCCCGGGGGTGACGCCCCAGGTCAGCACCAGGGGCGCGAGCCCCAGGTTGTAACCGATACAAGAGCGACGTTCCACCGTGCCCGGTTTCACGACCGGGCACCGGAGCGCCACCGACGAGGAGATAACGGCGCTATGCCGAAGAACAAGACGCACAGCGGTGCCAGCAAGCGCTTCAAGGTCACCGGTTCCGGCAAGGTCCTGCGTGAGCGCGCCGGCAAGCGCCACCTGCTCGAGCACAAGTCGTCCCGTGTGACGCGCCGCCTCACCGGCAACGCCGAGATGGCCCCGGGTGACACCGCGAAGATCAAGAAGCTTCTCGGCAAGTGACACGCGGGCGCCCGCACGGCGCCCTGAGTCAGCACAACCGGGACCCAGTCGTTTCCGGGCCGCGTGAGTCCAACCGCGGCCCCGCTACAAGGAGTAAAAAGTGGCACGCGTCAAGCGGGCAGTCAACGCCCACAAGAAGCGCCGGGCGATCCTCGAGGCGGCCTCCGGCTACCGCGGTCAGCGCTCGCGCCTGTACCGCAAGGCCAAGGAGCAGGTCACCCACTCGCTGGTCTACAACTACAACGACCGCAAGAAGCGCAAGGGCGACTTCCGTCAGCTGTGGATCCAGCGCATCAACGCCGCTGCCCGCGCCAACGGCATCACCTACAACCGCTTCATCCAGGGCCTGAAGGCCGCGAACGTCGAGGTCGACCGCAAGATCCTCGCGGAGCTGGCCGTCAACGACGCCAACGCCTTCGCCGCGCTCGTCGAGGTGGCCCAGAAGGCGCTGCCGTCGGACGTGAACGCCCCCAAGGCGGCGTGACGCTGCGCTGGCTTCGGCCGACGTGACGTGAGGACCCGCAGGCCTTAGGCCTGCGGGTCCTGTTGTTGAGGCCCGGGGGTTTCTTGTTCGGCTGCGGGCCGGTGGGGGGCTGGTCGCGCAGTTCCCCGCGCCCCTAGGGGGTCGCCGTCACCGGTGTTGTCCAGTCGCGGCGGAACGTGTGGTGGCCCGGGCTGATCTCCTGCGGGGCTTCGGCACCCGGGAGGTGGACCTCGGCGCGGGTGCTCGGCGGGATGAGGGCCTCGACCACCAGCACGGGCCCCTCGGGTGTCTCCTCGATGCGCCAGCCCGCCTCCGCCCTGCCGTACGGGGTGAGGTGTGCCGCCTTCGCCCAGGTCAGGTCCCCGCCCGGCACCGGTGCGATGCGCAGGCGCCGCCAGCCCGGTCCGGCGGCCGCCAGACCCGCCACCGTGCGGTGCAGCCAGTCGGCGACCGCGCCCAGCGCGTAGTGGTTGAACGAGGTCATCTCACCCGGATTGACGCTGCCGTCGGGCAGCATCGAGTCCCAGCGCTCCCAGACCGTGGTGGCGCCCATGGTCACCGGATACAGCCACGACGGGCAGTCCTTCTCCAGCAGCATCCGGTAGGCCAGCTGCGGCTCGCCCGCCGCGCACAGGGCGTCGCAGATCAGCGGCGTACCCGCGAAGCCGGTGGCGATCCGGAAGGAGGCGCGCCGCACGATGTCGGCCAGCCGCTGCGCCGCGCCCCGCCGCTGCCGCTGCGTCGGCAGCAGCGCGAAGTTCAGGGCCAGCGCGTACGCCGTCTGCGCGTCGGAGGAGAGCAGGCCGTCCGGGGTGACGAAACGGTCGGTGAACCGCTCCCGCACCGCCCGTGCGTGCTCCCGGAAGCGGGCCGCGTCGTCCTCGTGGCCGAGCAGCGCGGCGGTGTCGGCCAGCACCTCGGCCGAGCGGACGACATAGGCGTTCGCCACCAGGTCCCCGTCGGTGCGGGCGTCGCCGGGCCGGTCCGGCGGGGCCGCCGGGTCCAGCCAGTCCCCGAGCTGGAACTCCTGCCGCCACAGGCCGCCGCCCTCCGCGACCAGCCGGATCGTGGCCTCGCCCCAGGCCAGCATGCTCGGGTACTGGTCGCGCAGCACCCCCAGGTCCCCGAACCGCTGGTACAGCGTCCACGGCAGCAGCACCGCGACATCGCCCCACACCGCCTGCGCGGTCGGCGGGAAGATGTCCGGCAGCACGTCGGGCACGACCAGCGGCGGCACCCCGTCCGGCCGGGCCAGCTGTTCGGCGGCCAGGTCGCGCAGCCAGCCGGCCAGCATGCCGGAGCAGTCGTGGAGGAAGGACGCGGTGGGGGCGAAGACCTGGAGGTCGCCGGTCCAGCCCATGCGTTCGTCACGCTGCGGGCAGTCCGTGGGGACGTCCAGGAAGTTGCCGCGCATGCCCCACACGACGTTCTCGTGCAGCCGGTTCACCAGCGGGTCGGAGCACTCGAACCAGCCGCTGCGCTCCAGGTCCGTGTGCAGGACCACCGCCTCGAAGTCGGCGGGGTCGAGCGCGCCCGGCCAGCCGCCCACCTCGGCGTAGCGGAAGCCGTGGAACGTGAAGTGCGGCTCGTAGGTCTCCACCCCCTCGCCGCGCAGCACATAGGTGTCCGTGGCGCGGGCGTGCCGCAGCGGGCGGACGCTCAGCTCGCCGTCCTCCAGCACCTCGGCGTGGCGCAGGGTCACCTCGTGGCCGGCCGGACCCGACACCCGGATCCGCAGCCGCCCGACCAGGTTCTGGCCGAAGTCCAGGACGGTCCGCCCGGAGGGCGTGGTGAGCACCTCGGCCGGGCGCAGGGTCTCGATGCGCCGGACCGGTGGGCCGGTCGGGGCCACCAGTTCGGCGGTGGGCGCGGCGAGTTCGGTGACAGGCCGCCAGTCGGACGCGTCGAACTCCGGCGTGGACCAGCCCGGTTGCTCCAGCCGGGCGTCGTAGGCCTCGCCGTCGTAGATCTCCGAGCGCAGCACGGCGCCGGTCGCCGTGCGCCACCGCCCGTCGGTGCCGACGACCGCCGTCGTGCCGTCGGCGTACTCGATCTCCAACTGGGCCAGGAGCGCCCGCTGTTCACCGTAGAGGTGCCGGCTGCCGCCGCCGAAGCCGAGGCGCCCGGTGTACCAGCCCTCGCCGAGCAGCGCGCCGAGGGTGTTGCGGCCGGGGCGCAGCAGGGCGGTCACGTCGAAGGTCTGGTAGCGCAGCCGGTGCCGGTAGGAGGTCCAGCCGGGGGACAGGACGTGGTCGCCGACCGGCGTGCCGTTGATCTCGGCCGTGTAGACACCGCAGGCGGTGCTGTACAGCCGGGCCGAGGCGATGGGACCGGTCAGGCCGAAGTCATGCCGCAGCAGGGCCGTGGGCAGGGGCCCGTCGGGGGTCCCGGAGTCGGGGGTGACGGGCCGGGCCGTCCAGTCGGCGGGCTCCAGCAGGCCGGTCTCCGCGTACCCGACCGGCGACCAGGGCGAGGGGTCCTTCTCCCCTTCGCCCCACACCCGGACCCGTACGCCTACCCGCTCGCGCGAGCCGAGCCGCGCGCCGGGCCAGGGGACCAGGACGGATTCGGCGGACTCGACGCGCCCGGTGTCCGCGGTGACGGCGCCGCCGGCATCGGTGATCTGCACCTGATGGGCGCTCTGCCGCCAGTCCGGGGCATCCGTCTCCGTCCGCCAGCTCAGCCGGGGCGTGGGCTCGCCGATGCCCAGGGGCTCGCGATGGTGCTCGAAGACGGGGGTGCCGACAGTGCTCCGCACGGGCTCAACTCCGATCCGGGTCATGGCAGATGTACACGCGGGGGGCTCCGCCCTCGTCGGGCACCCAGTCGGCGGCGTCGGCCCGCACGCCCTCGCGGACCGTCTCGCCGGTACGCGGGTCGACCACGCGATAGGGCAGGGGCACGTCGGGGGCGATGCCCCGCAGCGGACCGCCCTCCTCCGCGTAACAGACGTACAGCACACCGGGGACGGACAGGCCGCGCGGCGCCAGGCTGGCGC
The DNA here is from genome assembly GCF_040643955.1 of Streptomyces sp. NPDC047061. NCBI lineage: Bacteria > Bacillati > Actinomycetota > Actinomycetes > Kitasatosporales > Streptomycetaceae > Streptomyces > Streptomyces sp. NPDC047061. The sequence continues at coordinate 154,705 of NZ_JBEYVI010000013.1, read as the reverse complement.
ACCAGTCCGGGCGCATGTCGGTGAGGGGGAGGCCGTCGAGGATCCGGCCGACCAGGCCGACGTACCGCGATCCCTCGAAGTCCAGCGCCTCCCGCCAGCCCGCGTCCTTCGCCAGGAAGAACTCCGTGTGCCCGGGTTCGGCCGGGTGCAGCCGCCACTGCCACAGGCTCGCCGCGCCGTAGACGACGCCCATCGTGCCGCCCGCGCAGAGGTTGCTCCACGCCTCGTGCCCCTGCCACCAGCCGGTGGCCCGGCCGGCGCCGGGATCCTCGTAGGTCGGCTCGCCGTTGGCGACCGCCTTGGGCGGAGTGTTGCGCCACATGTCGGCGACCCGCTCCTGGACGTGCCCGCCCATGTGCCCGGTCTGGCACCACTGGAAGTGCAGCCACGGCTCGCCCTGGTGGGCGCGGTTGGCGGAGTGCGGACGGTAGTGGATGCCGCAGGGCTGGCCGTAGGCGTCCCACCGCCCCACCTCGGCGCCGCCCGCCGCGATCTGCGGCTCGCCGCCCTCGCCGTCGGCGCCCACCAGGTAGACCACCGGGGCGGCACCGTAACGGGCGACCAGGTAGCGGCAGTAGCGTGCGTACTCCTGCGGCGGGACGACCGGGCCGGCCGTCCGCAGGCCCTTCCAGCCGAAGCCGTGGAACAGCGGCTGGAGCACGGGCACGATCCCGTGGTCGCGCAGGATGCCGGTCAGCCGGTCGAGGTACCGGAAGTACGCCGGGTTCAGCACGTTGACGTGCCCGGTGGGAAGGTCCTCGAAGCCGACGTCGAACCCCTCGTCGGCGGTGCGGTCGCGGGGCCCGCGCGCGTCCATGTCGGGCTGGACGCTCATCAGCAGGGCCGCGTTGAAGCCCTTGGCCCGCCGGTCGGCGGCATAGTGCGCGGCCTGTTCTTCGGTGGCCCGCCAGGGCAACGCCCAGGCGGTGTCGCCGACCAGCAGCGCGGGCGTCCCGTCGGCGTGCACGAGGCTGCGCCCGCCGGGGGAGATCTGCCAGAAGCCGTGCCGGTGGAAGGGGTTGGTGTCGGTGTCGGTGGCGGCCGGGCGGACCCTCAACGTGCCCGTCCGCCCGTCGAGTCCGGGGTCCCCGTCCGAGGCGACGGAGCGCCAGGTCCAGCGGCCGGCCGGTTCCGGGGAGGCGAAGCGGATCCGCCAGGTGCGGTCGCCGTCCCAGAAGGCCGGGCGGCGCAGCACCCGGCCGGACTCGTGGGTGAACTCGGCCCACACGTCCACGTCGGTGTACGGGTTGGCGTGGCCGCGCGTGCCGGTCAGCACGATCTCGGTCTGCCGCCAGGCGGTGATCTCCGCGGCCCGGTCAGCGCTCATCGTCGCCTCCCGCCACCGTGACCCGGGTGGCCAGCGGCAGCCGCAGCGACGACGGACCCACCCGCAGCGTGAAGTCACCGGGTTCGTACGCCCACGTGTGAGCCGCGGTGTCCCAGTGCCGGAAGGCCCGTGCGTCCACGGTCACCGTCGCCATCGCCTCCTCGCCGGCCGCCGCCTCGACCACGGCGAACCCGACCAGCCAGCGCGCCGGGCGCTCCACGGTCCCGTCCGGCCGCTCCGCGTACACCTGCACGACCTCCTTGCCGCGCCGGGCCCCGGTGTTGCGGACCCGCACCGTCACGGTGCCGCCCTCGCCGGCCGGCACCGCGCCGGGCGCCTCGACCGAGACGTACTCCCAGCTGGTGTAGCCCAGACCGTGTCCGAAGCCGTAGCGCGGCGGCGTCCGGTCCGGGCGGCCCAGCCCCCGGTGGCCGACGAACAGCCCCTCGTCGTAGCGGAGCACACCGTCGACCGGCTGGGTGGACGGCAGCCCCTCCTCGGCGGCGGGCCACTCGGTGGGCAGCCGTCCGCCCGGTTCCGCCGCGCCCAGCAGGACGTCGGCGAGCGCGTCGCCGAACTCCTGCCCGGGGAACCAGGCCAGCAGCACCGCCGCCACCTCGTCGGCCCACGGAAGCAGCACCGGGGCACCGGAGTTGACCACCACGACCGTGCGCGGGTTGGCCGCGGCGACCCGGCGGACCAGCTCGTCCTGGCGGCCGGGCAGGGCAAGGCCGGTACGGTCGAAGCCCTCGCTCTCGACCTCCTCGGTGGTGCCGACCACGACCACGGCGACGTCGGCGGCGCGGGCGAGCGCCACGGCCCGCTCGATCTCCTCGTCGTCGCTGCCCCGCGGCGGCATGAGGTTGAGCTGGAGAGAGGTGACCCCCGCCGCTATGCCCTCGTCGGCGGCGGGCGCGTCGTGCACGAGGACGATCTCGGTCTCCTCGCCCTCGGCCAGTTCGACCTCGTGCAGGTGCTGCGGCGGGCTGAGCAGCCCCTCCACCAGGTCGGCACCCGGCGCCAGCGCCAGCATGACGTCGAACACCTCCGTCCCGGCCACGGACATCCGGAAGCGCCCCAGGCCCGAAGCGCCGATCCCGTACCGGCCGGCCCCCGCCGCCGCGCGCAGCACCGTGCGCACCTCGATCCGGGCGATCGCACCGGACGCGATCCCGGGTCCGTACGACCCCATCCAGGTGTACGCCGCCGCGGCGCGCGGCTCGGCGCCCAGCACGGTTCCGTCGGCGGCCAGGTAACGCACCTCCACGCCGTCGCCGGTACCGTCGGGCCGGCCCAGGAACGGCAGGTCCGCCACCGGTGTGCGGGTCTGCGGGGTGACCCCGACGCCGTGCGTGACCTCGACCGAGTCCCCGAGCGCGGCCCGCAGACCGGCGAGCGGCGAGACGGTGTACGGCGGGAAGACGGTGGCGCTGCCGCCGCCGAGGGTCCGCGCCACCGCCGCGTTCGGGCCCAGCACGGCCACCCGGCGCAGCGCGGCCCGGTCCAGCGGCAGCACGGCGTCCTCGTTGCGCGCGAGGACGAAACCGGCGGCGGCCGTCTCCCGCAGCAGACCCGCCACCGACGCCGCGTCGTACGCCGGCGGCTCAGTGGCGACGGGCAGGGCGTCCAGCGCGCCGACCCGGGCGGCCAGCCGCAGTATGCGCAGCACCTTGTCGTCCACCAGCGCCTCGTCCACCTTGCCCTCCTGCACGGCGGTGACCAGCGCGGCGCCCCACGGCCCCAGCGGGCCCGGCATCACCAGGTCGAGGGCGGCGCGCGCGGACGGCTCGGTGGTGCGGGTGGCGAACCAGTCCGACATCACCACCCCGTCGAAGCCCCACTCCTCGTGCAGCACCTCGCGCATCAGCGGGCTCTCGGTCATCGAGTGCCCGTTGACGCCGTTGTACGCGGCCATCACCGCCCAGACCCGGGCCTCGCGGACGATCACCTCGAACGGCGCGAGATACAGCTCCCGAAGGACGCGCTCGTCGATCCGCGCGTCGACGGTCATCCGCTGGGTCTCGGAGTCGTTGCCGACGAAGTGCTTCACGGTCGCGGCCACGCCGCCGCGCTGCACGCCGCGCACGTAGGCCGCCCCGATCCGGCCGGTGAGCAGCGGGTCCTCGCTGAAGCACTCGAAGTGCCGGCCGCCGTAGGGGGTGCGGTGCAGGTTCACGGTGGGGGCGAGCAGGACGTCCACGCCCTTGGCGCGCGCCTCGTGGGCGAGCAGTCCGCCCAGCCGCTCGACGCGCGACTCGTCCCAGGTGGCGGCGAGAGCGGTGGGCGACGGGACGTTCGCGGACGGCGTGCGCTCGTCCCAGAGTTCGCCCCGCACTCCGGCGGGGCCGTCCGAGACCACCAGCCTGCGCAGACCGGCGTCGGGCTCCGGAAGCAGGGACCAGAAGTCCCCGCCGGTGAGCAGCCGTACCTTCTGCTCCAGGGTGAGTGCGGCGACGCGCCGCCCCAACTCGGCTTCGGTGTCGGTGTCGGGGGTGGGGTTGGCGGACTGCCGGGTCACGGAGTTCTCCTCGGAGCAGGGGGAGGGGAGCAAGGGGGGGAAGCGAGGGGGGAGGAGGATCGGGCGGGCGTCAGGGCTGCGGGGCCGGGGCCGCCGGGTCCTGGCCCCGGTAGCGGAACCGGTCGAAGGCGACGACGCCCTCGGCGGCGTACACGCCGACGACCCGGCCGGTGAACGCGGCAGCGGTCTCGGCGGACACGTAGCGGCCGTCGAGCGCGGCCAGTTCCACCGGGCCGTCCGGGGTCCCGACGGACAGCCGGACCAGGTCCGGGCCGAGCGCGTCGGAGCCCGCCCCCGCGGTCGGCTCGACCACGATGCGTACGGTCACCTCGTCCGCCGGACCCGGCAGCGGCTGTTCCCAGACCTGCCGGAGGCCGCCCACCCGGGCCCGGGCCCGGACCGTGCCGGCGCCCGCCTCGATGTCGTAGTGGTGGTGTTCGTCGATGCGCAGGCTCAGCCCTCCGGTGCCGCCGGAGCAGTCCATCCGCACCGAGAACTCGGCCGCCTGGTGCTGCTGTCGGCGTCCGACGAAGCGCGGCCGGGGGTCGTCCATAGTGGAACCGTCGGCGTGCACCACGAGCCGGCCGGGCCGTTCGGTCAGCGAGGATCAGTCGGCGGCCGGGGTGCGCACCGAGATCCACTGCGGGCCGAGCTCGGCACCGGTGAAGTCGTCCTCGTACGCGACCGGTTCGGGGGCCGGGCCCGGCTCGACCGGCCGTACCACGGGCCAGCCGTCGGCCCACTCCAGGGCGGTGCCGAACGTCTCCCGGCCCATGGGGGAGAAGGCGCGGGTCAGTCCGCGCGGTCGCATGCCCAGCATGACGAGCGCCCAGCCGCCGTCGGGGGTGCGTACGAGGTCGGCGTGGCCGGTGTTCTGCACCGGCCGGTCGGTGCTGCGGGCGCTGAGCACGGGGTTGGCCGGGCAGCCCTCGAAGGGCCCGTCGGGCCGGTCGGAGCGGGCGATGCTCACGGCGTGGCCGCGCTCGGTGCCGCCCTCGGCGATCATCAGGTACCAGACGCCGTCGATCTCGTAGAGGTGCGGGGCCTCGGGGAACATCAGCCCGGTCCCCGACCACAGCGACCGGGGTTCTTCCAGGGCCCGGCCGGTCCCGGGGTCCATGCGGACCTGCTGGATGCCCAGGTGCTCGCCGGCCCGGTCGCCGTCCAGGCGCAGGCCCGAGTACGTGACGAAGCAGGTGCCGTCGGCGTCCCAGGCGATGTCCGGGTCGATGCCGGACACGCCCTGCATGACGAGGCCGTCGGACCAGGGGCCCTCGGCCCGGTCGGCGGTGAGGATCAGACTGCCGCGCCCCATCGCGTCGGTGACGACCAGCCAGAAGCGGCCGTCGTGGTAGCGGATGGTGGGCGCCCAGGCACCGCCGAGCAGCGGTGTCTTCTCCAGCGCGAGCTGCCCCGGCCGGGTCACCGCGTTGCCGATCTGCCGCCAGTTCACCAGGTCGCGGCTGTGGAAGAGCGGGATACCGGGGAAGTACTCGAAGCTGGAGCAGGCGAGGTAGTAGTCGTCGCCGACCCGGGTGACGCTGGGGTCGGGGTGGAATCCGGGGACGAGGGGGTTGGCAGCGGCAGCGGCCGGGTTCGTGGATGCGGGCGGCGGCGGGGTCATTCCGTGTCTCCTGTCGTGGCTGCCGACGTGGCTGCCGTCATGGGTGCCGTGGTGGCTGCCGTCGGGGCACCGGTGGCCGCCAGCCGCCGCCGCTCGGCCCGGCGCTGCGCCTGCCGTTCGGGGTCGGGCACCGGAGCCGCCAGCAACAGCCGCTGGGTGTAGGGGTGTTCGGGCGTGGCGGTGACCTTCGCCGCGTCCCCGGACTCGACGATCTCGCCGCGGTACATGACCGCCACCCGGTGGCTGATGTGCCGCACCACGGAGAGGTCGTGGGTGATGAAGAGATAGGCGACGCCGGTGCGTTCCTGGATCTCCACGAACAGGTCGAGGACCCGCGCCTGGGTCGACAGGTCCAGCGCGCTGACCGGCTCGTCGCAGACCACGATCCGCGGGTCCCGGGACAGCGCCCGGGCGATGGCGACGCGCTGCCGCTGGCCGCCGGAGAACTCCCGGGGCAGCCGCTGTCCGGCGTCGGCGGGCAGCCGCACCTGGTCCAGCAGGTCCTTCACCCGCCGTTCGGCCTCGGCGCGCGAGGTCCCCGCGACGGTCAGAGGCTCGCTGAGGATGTCGTTCACCGTCATCGCCGGGTTCAGCGAGGTGTACGGATCCTGGAACACCACCTGGATCTCGCTGCTCAGCGCCCGGCGCTCCCTGCGGCCCAGGCCGGAGATGACCCGGCCGTCGTAGCGGACGCTGCCGGAGGTGACCGGGGCGAGGCCGAGGATGGCGCGGCCCAGGGTCGTCTTCCCGGACCCCGACTCGCCGACCAGACCGAGGGTTTCGCCCGCGCCGATGGTGAGCGACACCCCCTTCAGGACCCGGAACGGCGGCTTGCGCCAGCCCTTCGCCGGGTACTCCACGACCACCTCGTCGGCGACCAGCAGCGGCTCCGCCGAGGCCGGCGCGGGGGCCGGTGCCGGGCGGTCCTTGTCCAGTGTCCCGGTCATGCCCGGCCCTCCTGACGTGCGGTGTGCATGGTCCCGGCGGCCACCTTCGTGGTGGCGCGGCCGAGCGCGGCGCGCGGCTCGGCGTCCTCCAGCGTCGACGCCAGGAGCATGCGGGTGTACGGGTGCCGGGGTGCGGCGAACAGCTCACGCGCGGGGGCGGATTCCACCACCTGGCCGGTCTGCATCACCGTGACGCGGTCGCAGATGTCGGCCACCACACCGAAGTCGTGGGTCACCAGGACCATGCCCATGTTCCGTTCGCGCTGCAGCGACCGCATCAGGTCCAGCACCTCGGCCTGCACGGTCACGTCCAGCGCCGTGGTGGGCTCGTCGGCGATCAGCAGGTCGGGATCGCAGGACACCGCCCCGGCGATGAGGACGCGCTGGGCCATGCCGCCGGAGATCTGGTGCGGGTAGGAGGCGAACACCCGCTCGGGGTCGGCGATGCCCACCCGTTCCAGCAGGCCCAGGGTCTTCGTCCGCGCCTCCGACGCCGAGAGTCGCAGATGCCGGCGGACCGGCTCGACCAGCTGGGCGCCGATCCGGAAGGACGGATCCAGGTTGGACATCGGCTCCTGCGGCACGTACGCGATCCGCCGGCCGCGGAGCCGGTTCATCTCCGTACGGCTGAGCCGGCCGAGTTCCGCCCCGTCGAACACGAGGCGGTCGGCGGAGACCAGCGCCTCCGGCGGCAGCAGGCCGAGCACGGCGAACGCGGTCTGGCTCTTGCCCGACCCGGACTCGCCGACCAGCCCGAGCACCTCGCCCTTGCGGACGGTCAGGGACACTCCGTCGACGACGGCCTTCTCCCCGTGCTCGGCCGGGTAGGAGACGTGCAGACCGTCCAGGACGAGCAAGGGGGCGTCGTCGTCCTGCGCGGAGGCGACCGCCGGCTTCGGCCGCCGCGCGCCGCCGACATCCGCGGAACTCCTCGTGAATTCGGGGCTCTCGGGGCTCTCGACTTCCGCCTCCGCCTCCGCCACGGCTGCGGCCGTGGTGCTCGGGTCGGCGCCGATGCCCTCGGCGGGCGCGGAGTCCGGAGCCTTCACGGCCTTCACGGCCGTCAAGGACTTCTCCGTCTGCTCCGCCTTCCTGGCCCTCGTGGCGTTCCTGACGGCCCTGCGCGTCCGTCGCCCGCGCCCGCTTCCCGCGCTCGCGTCCAGCGCGTCGCGCAGCGCGTTGCCCAGCAGACCGAACGCGGCGACGGTGAGCGCGAGCGCGCCTCCGGGCCACAGCATCAGGACCGGCTTGGTGTAGATGTTGGCGAACGCGTCGTTGAGCATCGAGCCCCAGCTGGCCTGAGTCGCCGAACCCAGCCCCAGGAACTCCAGGCCGGACTGGATGACGATGGCCAGCCCGAGCATCTGGGCGGCCTGGATGATGGTCGGCGCCTGCACCACGGGCAGGATGTGCCGGCAGACGATCCTGCCGTCGGTCAGTCCGGAGACCCGGGCCGCGTCCACGTACAGCTCCTCGCGCACGGAGATCGCCGAGGCACGGATCAGCCGGAACACGCCCGGCGACATCAGCACGCCGAAGACGGCCATGGCGACGTAGGTGTTCTGGCCCACCGCGGACATCACGACCAGCAGCACGACGATGGCCGGTACCGCCATCAGGATGTTGGCGAGCCAACTGCTCACGGCGTCGAACCACTTGCGGTAGTAGCCGGCCAGCAGGCCGGAGGGAACGCCGATCACCAGCGCGACGGACACGGCGATCAGGGCGCCGAGCAGGCTGGTGCGACCGCCGTAGAGCAGCCGGGCCAGCACGTCGCGGCCGACGCCGTCGCCGCCCAGCGGATGCGCTCCGCCGGCCGGGGCGAGGGTCTCGGTGAGGGAGGAGTGCGCCGGGTCCTGGTCGGTCAGCAGCGGAGCGAACAGGCTCGCCAGCGCGATGAGCGCGAGGACGGCGAGACAGCCGACGGCCACCGGGTTGCGCAGCAGCCGCCGCACGAGGCCCGCGCGTACCGGGGCCGGTGCGGCCGCGCCGCCGGGGGTGAGGGCTTCGGACTGGGGGAGGGTCATCCGACACGCACCTTCGGGTTGAGCCAGCCGTACGCCACGTCGAGCGCGATGTTGACGATCACGACGATGGCGACCATGACCACGACGACGCCCGTGACGACGGGGGTGTCGCCCTGTGCCCCGGCGCCGGTCGCCTGCGAGCCGATCCCGTTGAGCCCGAACACCTTCTCCACCACCACGGCACCGCCGACCAGGCCGATGAACTGCAGGGCGAGCACGGTCAGGGCGGCGGGGGCGGCGTTGCGCAGGGCGTGCCTGAACAGCAGGCTGCGCTCGCTGATGCCACGGGCGCGCAGGGTGCGGACGTAGTCGGCGCGCAGTACGTCCACCATGGAGCCGCGGACCTGCTGGGCGGTGGCGGCGACCGCGCCGACGGCGAGCGACAGCGCGGGCAGGGTGATCGACTTCAGCCAGCCGCTCGCCGAGGTCGCCAGCGGGACGTAGCCGGTCGCGGGCAGCCAGCCCAGGTCGACGCCGACCACCACGGCGAGCACCAGCGCGACCAGGAAGCTGGGTACCGCGAAGCCCACCACGGCGAGCAGTTGCACGAGCTGGTCCAGCGCGCCGCGGCGGACCGCCGCGGCGACTCCCAGCACCGTGCTGAGCACCGCGGACACCAGCAGGGCGGCCAGCACGATCGACAGGGTGACCGGCAGCCGGTTGGTGAGCGAGTCCGTCACGGACTCGCCGCTGAACCACGAGGTGCCGAGGTTGCCCTGCACCGCGTCCGTCAGCCAGTGCCAGTAGCGCTCGGCCATCGGCTGGTCGAGCCCCAGTTCACGGGACTTGGCCGCCACCTGCTGCTGGGTGGCGGTCTGCCCGACGATCTGCCGCGCCGGGTCGGAGCCGGTCAGGCCCATCAGCGCGAAGGTCGTGGTCGCGATCACCACGACCAGCACCAGTCCGGCGGCGACGCGCCGGGCCAGGAAAACGATCACTGGTCTCTCCTCCTTCCTTGTCTTCCTCGTCCCTGACGGGCGTGCACCGGGGGCCCGGTCAGCCGGCGGGCTTGAAGTTGTAGATGGGCGGTACGGCGGAGTAGGTCTGCGGGGTGAAGGTGACGTTCTTGTTGGTCGCGTAGGCGTTCTGCACCGAGTCCCAGGGGGCGTTCCAGGCCTGGTCCACGAGGTAGGTGTTGATCTCCTTGAACAGGGCGTCCTGGGCGCTGCCGGTCGCCGTCTGTGCCTTGGCGATCAGGGCGGTGACCTTGGGGTCGGAGGTGTGCAGCGGGTTCCACAGGGCGTCCGAGGCCACTTCGAGCCGGATGGTGTCCCAGGGGCGGAAGGAGGCCAACGTCATGTAGGAGAGCGGGTACTTGCCCGAGAGCAGGGCGGTGAGCACCTGGCTGGTGGGGATCTTGTCGATCTTGACCTTGATCCCGATGTCCTCCAGCTGCTGGGTCATGGCCGCCTGCTGGTCGGGGAAGAAGGTGGAGAAGTCGGGCATGGTGACCGAGAACCCGTTGGGGTAACCCGCCTCCGCCAGCAGCTTCTTGGCCTTGGCCGGGTCGTACGTGTACTTCGTGTCCAGCGAGCCGTCGAAGGCCGGGCCGGCCGGGTTGAAGACCTGGGTGGTGGACTGCCCCATCCCCTGCTTGGCGGTCTTGACGATGGCGGACCGGTCGAAGGCGTAGTTGAGGGCCTGCCGGACCCGGACGTCACCGAGCGCCTTGACCTGCTTGCCCTCGCGGTCCCAGATGTAGACGCCTTCGACGTCGCCCGAGGTGTACTTGGTGATCTTGAGTCCGCTGCTCTGGGCCGGTGCGATGTTCTTGGCGCTGGTCAGCAGGGCGCCGCTGAGCTGGCCCGAGCGCAGTGCGTTCAGTGTGGCCGTCGGGTCGGTCATCGGCTTGAGGACGATCTTGTCGAAGGGGAAGGCCGACTTGTTCCAGTACCCGGGGTTGCGGACGAAGGTGTAGGTGCTGCCCGCCGTGGTCGCGGACTTGTCCAGGGTGTACGGCCCGGAGCCGACGGGGCCGGACTTGAGAGCGCCGGAGCTGATCGCCTTGGGGCTGGCGACCATGCCGGCCACGTTGCCGAGGTTGGCCAGCAGCGAGGGGTCGGGCACCGAGAGCTTCACCGCGACGGTGGTGGCGTTCACCACGTCCACCCCGCTGATGCCCTTGAGTTGGCCTGCGGCCTCGTTGGTGCCTTCCTTGGTGTGCAGGAGGTTCGTCTTCACGGCGGCGTCCAGGGCGGTGCCGTCGGTGAACTTGATGCCGGTGCGCAGGGTGAGGGTGAGGACGGTCCGGTCGGCGTTGTACGACCACTTGGTGGCCAGGTTGGCCTTGACCTCGGAGCTGGGCGAGAGCCGCAGCAGGGAGTCGTACACGGGCTGGTAGTACTGGGTGTTGTTGCCGAGTCCGGCGTCGGCCAGGTCTCACGGCTGGGCCTGGACCAGGGGCGCCAGGGTGAGGGTGCCCCCCGAGGCGCCGGTTCCGCCGCTGTCGCCGGATCCGGATCCGCACGCCGTCGCGGCCAGGGTCACGACGACCGCAACGGCCGTCAGCATGATGCGTCGCATGGGTAACTCCACGTTCGTGGCGGGCGGCATGGCAGGGCCGCCCGCGGTTCTGATGGGCAGGTGTGGGGAAGGTGAGGTGCGGTGCGGACTCAGCCGGCTGTCGTCGCGGGCGTCGGGGTGTCCTCGTACGCCCTGAGCCGGACCGCGATGTAGGGGAGGGCGGGCAGCGGCAGGGTGAAGACGCCCTCGTACGTGCCCGGGAGCCGGGTGACGGTCATGTTCCAGGTGTCGATGACCTCGGCCTCGTAGCGGATGCCGGGGGCCATCGCGAACGTACGGCGGCGCGGCTGGCCGAAGCCGAAGTAGGTGAGGTGGTAGCGGCCTTCGACGCCGCCGGTCGGGACGTCCCAGTCGGAGGGCAGCGGATCGATGCCGTTCCCCGGTGCCTCCTCCAGGATCCGTCGCAGGAAGCCGACGACCCGCTCCAGCGGCGCGTACCTGAGCTGGATCTCCAGCGGCGCGTTGACGATTCCGGTGAGGTGCTTGCGCACCACCGCCTCGGCCCGCTTGTTGCGCAGGACGTCTCCGAGGATCGACGCGGGACCGTAGGGCATCACGGGCTCCCGCACGGGAGGTTGCAGGGGTGGGACATGGCGGCTCCTGAGGGTGGGCCGGGCGGCCGGCGTCGCGGTGCGGCTGCCGCGGACGCCGGCCGGCTCAGCCGAGCAGTGCGGTGCGGACGATCCGCTGGACGGCCATCGCGTCGTGCGCGGCCTGGGCGGCCCGCAGTGCGTCGAGGGGGAGCGCGGCGGCCTTGGCCTCCAGCGCGCGCAGCGTGGCGACCGACTCGCGGACCGCGTCGCCGGGGTGCTCCCGGTAGGGGAAGAGGTCCAGCTTGAGCGGCTTGTCCCAGCCGATCTCGCGCACCACGTGCAGGAATTCGAGCGTCTCCACGAGATGCAGGGCGCCCGCGGTGAGGTCGTCGTCCCACTCGCGGTAGTTGTCGTCCAGCTCGATGTCGACGAGCCGGCCCATGGAGTGGGCGAGGGTGAGCACCTCGGCCGGGTTCTCCTTGGCGAACAGCGAGTGGCCGAAGTCGACGACCAGCCCGACGTTGTCCACGCCCATCTGCTCGATCGCGAGCAGCGTGGCGGCGGCCGTGGACCAGAACAGCCGGTTGCGGGGCTCCTTGAGCTTGTACTCGATGGCGAAGGTGACGTCGGGGAAGGCGCGGGCGACGTCCCGGATGCCCTCGACGGCGTGCCTGCGCAGGGTGGCGTAGTCCACCTGGAACGGGTAGTCGTACCCGTCCTGTCCGGGCCAGAACTTCACGTAGCCCGCGCCCAGCCGGCGGGCCACGTCGACCGACTCGTGCGCCAGGTCCAGGGCGCGGGCCCGGGTGGCCGGGTCGGGCGCGGTGAACGAGCCGGTGCGGAAGCCGCGGTCGTAGATGACGGGCGTGACGCAGACCGCGGAAAGACCGTGTGCGGTGAGGGACTTGCCGACGTCCTCGACCGTCACGCCCTTGTCGAAGGGGTAGTTGAGATCCAGACCGACCAGGTCGCCTGATTCCGCGGCCAGTTCGATGGTGTCCAGGGTCGGGACGACGGGGCCGTAGCCGTCCGTCGCGTAGCGGTCGATGATGCGGCCGAACGTCCACATGCCACCGGTGAAGGTGCGGGGGACCGGGTGCGGGGCCACGACAACTCCTTCTGAATATTTATTCTCGATGTGCTGTCTTCGGTGGCCGGGACCGTAGATTCCGGCGAGGGTGCGCGTCAAGAGTGGCGCAACTGTGGATTTTCGGGCCCTGTTTCGAGGGGTTGACGGTGCGGTGTGGCGCGGCGCATGATCCGACTGCTTAGAAATCACATGGCTGAATGGATATTCAGGTGCTCGCTGTTGATCACTCCGCCGCGGCGGACTACCGCGCACTCCGGCAGGCCGTCCGTGCCGCGGACCCCCCGGACGCCGTGCGCCTGCTGCGGTCCCTGGCCACCGACGTCCGGCTGACGGTCCTCGACATGATCGACAGGGCTCGGATGGGACACATCGGCGGCGACCTCTCCGTGACCGACATCCTCGTGACCCTCTTCGGCGCCGTCCTCGACGTCGACCCCGAACGGCCGCAGGCCCTGGGCCGGGACCGGCTCATCCTCAGCAAGGGGCACTGCGCCGCCGCCCTGTACGCCACCCTCGCGCGCTGCGGCTACTTCCCGAAGAGCGAGCTGACCGGCTACATGGCCCCGTACTCGCCGCTCAACGGCCACCCCAACCGCCGCAAGGTCCCCGGCGTCGAGACCAACACCGGCCCCCTGGGACACGGCTTCCCGGTCGCCGTCGGCTGCGCGCTCGGCGCCCGGCTGCGCGGCGACGGCGCGCGCACGGTCGTCGTGCTCGGTGACGGCGAACTCCAGGAAGGCAGCAACTGGGAGGCCGCGATGACCGCGGGCCATCAGCGGCTCGCCGCGCTCTGCGCCGTCGTGGACCGCAACCGGCTCCAGCAGGGCGCCCGTACCGAGGACACGGTCGCACTCGATCCGCTGGCCGAGAAGTTCGCCGCCTTCGGCTGGGAGGTCCGGGAGACGGACGGCCACGACCACGGCGCGCTGCGCGCCGCCTTCGCCCCCTCCAGCACCGGTCGGCCCGTTGCCGTCGTCGCCCACACCGTCAAGGGCAAGGGCGTGTCGTTCATCGAGGACCGCGCCGAATGGCACCACAAGGTGCCCACCAAGGAACAGGTGCACGCCGCCGTCGAGGAGCTGACCCGGTGACCGAGACCCACACCCCACACGCCCCCGCTGCCGCTCCCACCCCCACCGACGCGCCCGTGTACGACTGCCGCACGGTCTTCGCCGAGGAACTGGCCGCCCTCGCCCGCCAGGACGAACGCGTGGTCGTCGTCTGCAACGACTCCGTCGGCTCCAGCAACCTCGTCGCCTTCCGCGAGGAGTTTCCCGACCGGCTCGTCAACGTCGGCATCGCCGAACAGAACATGGTCGGCGTGGGCGCCGGCCTCGCCAACGCCGGCTTCGTCCCCTTCGTCTCCGCCGCCGGGCCCTTCCTGACCGGACGCGCCCTGGAACAGATCAAGGCCGACTGCGCCTACAGCGGGTTCCGGGTGATCCTGTGCGGCCAGAGCCCCGGCATGGCCTACGGCGAGCTCGGCCCCACCCACCACTCCGTCGAGGACCTGTCCTGGCTGCGTGCCGTGGCCGACCTCACCGTGGTCGTCCCGGCCGACCGCGCCCAGACCCGGGCCGCCCTGCGCTGGGCGTACACCCACGACGGCCCCAGCTACCTGCGCGTCCCACGCTTCAAGGTCCCCGACGTCACCTCGCCCGACGCCCCCTTCGAGCACGGGCGCGCCCAGGTGCTGCGCGACGGCGGCGACGTCACCCTCGTCGCCATCGGCACCCTGGTCTCCCGCGCCCTGACCGCCGCGGACCGGCTGGCCGCCGAGGGGATCTCCGCACGCGTCCTCAACGTGCCCTTCGTCGACCCGCTCGACCGGGCCGCGATCCTGCGGGCCGCGGTGGAGACCCGGGGCCTGGTGGTGGCGGAGGAGGCCACCCTCAGCGGCGGCCTGGGCGCCGCCGTCGCCTCGCTCACCGGCCAGCACCACCCGGTCCCGCTCAGACTCCTCGGCGTCACCGGGTTCGCCCCGACCGGCAGCCCCGAAGAGCTCCTGGAACACTTCGGGCTCACCGCGGACGGCGTCCACCGCGCCGCCCGCGAGGTCCTCGGCCTGACATCCTCGGCGTCATGAACCAGTCGCTGCTGCTCGCCGTCGACCAGGGCACCTCCGCGACCAAGGCGCTCCTGGTGCGCGCCGACGGCGCGGTCGTCGCCTCGGCGTCCGCCCCGCTGGCCATCGGCCATCCCCGGCCGGGCTGGGCGGAGCAGTCGCCCGAGGACATCTGGGACAGCGTCCTGACCGCCGTGGCGACATGCCTGGCCGGACACGATCCGGGCCTCGTGGCCGGCGTCGGGCTGACCAACCAGCGGGAGTCGTGTCTGCTGTGGGAGCGCGCCACCGGACGCCCGCTCGGCCCCGTGATCGGCTGGCAGGACCGGCGCACCGCCGACCGGTGCGCCACCCTGCTCGCCGACGGCCTCGGCGAGCACGTCCGCGCGGTCACCGGGCTTCCCCTGGACCCGATGTTCAGCGCGCTCAAGGCCCAGTGGCTGCTCGACACCCACGACCCGGACCGCACCCGGGCCCGGCGCGGCGAGCTGTGCCTCGGCACGGTCGACTCCTGGCTGCTGTGGCGCCTGGGCGGCGGCGGGGACCACCTCGTCGAACTGGGCAACGCGGCCCGCACCCAACTGCTCGACGTCCGCCGCCGGGACTGGGACGAGCGACTCCTCGACGTCTTCGACGTCCCCCGGCAGGCACTGCCCCGGATCACCGCGTCGACCGGGCCCTTCCCCGCCGTCCGCGGCCTGCCGCCGCTCGCCGACGGCACCCCCGTGCTCTCGGTGCTCGGCGACTCCCACGCCGCGCTGTTCGGGCACGGCGTCTTCCTCCCCGGCAGCGTCAAGGTCACCTACGGCACCGGCTCCTCGGTCATGGGCCTGGTCTCCGGACCCGACCGCGCCGAGGACTCACCGCTCTGCCTGACCATCGCCTGGGACGACGGCATCCCCGCGTACGCCCTGGAGGGCAACATCCGCTCCTCCGGCGCCACCCTGCGCTGGCTCGCCGGACTGTTCGGCGTCGGCGAGGCCGAGCTGGCCGGGCTCGCGGCACCCGACGCCGCGGGCGTGCACCTCGTCCCGGCGTTCGGGGGCCTCGCCGCACCCTGGTGGGACAACGACGCCACCGGTCTGCTCAGCGGACTCACCTTCGGCACCGGCCTGCCCCAGCTGGCCCGCGCCGCCCTGGAGTCCGTCGCCTACCAGATCGAGGACGTGGTCGCGGGCCTCGACACCGCGAGCGGACGCGTCACCGCGCTGCTCGCCGACGGCGGCGCCACCGACAACGCGGCCCTGATGCAGCTCCAGGCGGACATCTCGGGCGGATCGTGCGCCGCCCCCGGGACCGCGACCTGTCCGCCCTCGGCGCGGCCCGGCTGGCCGGCTGCGCACTGGGGATGTTCACCAGGAACGGACTCGCCGGCCAGGCCCGCGCCGAGGAGGTGTACCGCCCGCAGTTGCCGGAGGCGGATCGGGAACGCGGCATCCGGTCCTGGCACGAGGCGGTCGCCCGGGCCCGCGGTGGTGCCGTCGCCGGTGATCCCGCGGCCCGCGGTGGTGGCGCCGCCGGGGATCCGGCAGCCCACGGAGCTGCCGCCGCCGCGGATCCGGCGGACCGCGGCACACCATGAACACTCCGAGCGCCGCCCCCGGGCCCAGTAGGGTGCGACCTGTGTTCCAGCATGCCGACCTCAGCAGCAACGAATCCGCGGACAAGCTCAGGCTGATCGTCCGGGTGGCGCGCATGTACCACGAGCAGGGGCTGCGCCAGGCGGAGATCGCCAAGGCCCTCGGACTCTCCCAGGCAGGTGTGTCCAGGCTGCTGCGCCAGGCGGCCGAACGCGGTGTCGTGCGGACGATCGTGGTGTCGCCGCCCGGCATCCACAGCGAACTGGAGGACGCGCTCGCCGACCGCTACGACCTCACCGACGTGGTCATCGTCGAGAGCGACGACCTGCCGGACCACCCGCGCACCCTGCTGCGCGCGCTCGGCTCGGCGGCGGCCACCTACCTGGAGACGGCCTTCCGGCCGGGGGACGTGATCGGCGTCTCGACCTGGAGCGAGACCCTCCTCGCGGCCGTCGAGGTCATGCAGCCCGCCCGGGTGCGGGGCGTCGAGAAGGTCGTCCAGCTGATGGGCGGCATGGGCGACCCGCAGGGCCAGGTACAGGCCACCCGGCTCACCGCGCGGCTTGCCGAACTCATAGGCGCCGGACCGCTGTTCGTCCGGGCCCCCGGGCTGGTCGGGTCCGCCCAGGCCCGGCTGTCCCTGCTGCACGACGCGACCGTCCTGGACGTGGGCCAGGCCTGGGACCGGCTGACCGCCGTCCTCGTCGGCATCGGCAGCCTGCAGCCCTCCCCGCTGCTGCAGCTGAGCGGCAACGCGGTCGCCGACGAGGAGCTCACCCGGCTGCGCCGGCTCGGCGCGGTGGGAGACATCTGCCAGCGCTTCTTCGACGAGGACGGCGTGCACGTCGACGCGGGCCTCGGGGAGCGGACCATCGGGGTCTCCGTGGACCAGCTCCGCAGCGCCCCGCGCCGGATCGCCGTCGCGGGCGGCGACCGCAAGTACAGCGCGGTGCGCGGCGCGGTGCGGGGCCGCTGGATCACCACGCTGGTCACCGACATCAGCACGGCCCGCCGGCTGCTCGACGAGCCCTGACCCCGCCGCGCCGCCCGCCCCGGGTGCGCGAGACTGGTACGGCGGCGGTGCGGACCTGCCGCCCGCCGTGACCGACCGCCGTTGTGAAGGTGAACCACAGATGCCTCCCGCCACCCCCGAGCTCATCTCCCCCCGCTCTGCCCGTGTCGCCGCCGCCCGGCGGCTGGAGCGGCGGAACTTCCGGGGCAAGGAGCGGCTGTTCCTCGCCGAGGGACCGCAGGCCGTACGGGAGGCCGCCGGGCACCGGGTCGGTGACGAGCCGACGCTCGTCGAGCTGTTCGCGACAGTCGAGGCCGCGGAGCGGTACGCCGACATCGTGGGGGAGGCGAGGGCGGTCGGTGCCCGGATCCACCTGGCCTCCGAGGACGTCATCGCCGACATCTCCACCACCGTGACGCCCCAGGGGCTCGTCGGAGTGTGCCGGTTCCTGGACACGCCGTTCGAGGAGATCCTCGCCGCCCGCCCCCGGCTGGTCGCCGTCCTCGCCAACGTCCGCGACCCCGGCAACGCCGGCACCGTGCTGCGGTGCGCCGATGCTGCGGGGGCAGAGGCGGTCGTCCTGACCGACGCGTCCGTCGACCTGTACAACCCGAAAGCGGTCCGGGCCTCCGTCGGCTCCCACTTCCACCTCCCCGTCGCCGTCGGCGTGCCCGTCGAGCAGGCCGTGGCCGGGCTGAAGGGCGTCGGCGTGCGGATCCTCGCCGCCGACGGGGCCGGTACCGACGACCTCGACGACGAGCTCGACAACGGCACCATGGGCGGGCCCACGGCCTGGGTGTTCGGGAACGAGGCCTGGGGGCTCCCGGAGGAGACCCGCGCGCTGGCGGACGCCGTCGTGCGCGTCCCGATCCACGGGAAGGCCGAGAGCCTGAACCTCGCCACCGCCGCCGCCGTATGTCTCTACGCATCGGCCCGTGCACAGCGCGCCTCCGGAGGGTGCCGTTCCGTCACCCTGAGCTAGTAGGGTGACCAGCTCGGGGGCCTGCTGCGCCGTCTGAGAGGTGGAGTACGGGGTATGAGTGTCGGCACCAGCAACACGCCGGGCAGCCGTGGCACCGGCCGCGTACCCGCACCCCGGCACGGCGACCTCACCGGGCTGTGCATCGACCCCGACGAACTGCCCGACGGCCTGGTGATCGCCGACGAGCACGGTCTCGTCGTCTGCTTCAACGCCGCCGCCGCCCGCATCACCGCCACCGCCCCCGCCGACGCCCTCGGCCGGCGCCTGGAGAAGGCCCTCCCCCTGGAGGACCTGGAGGGGCGGCGCTGGTGGCAGCTCACCGATCCGTACGGAGGCCTCGCCATCCGGGTCGGCCAGCCCGAGCGCAACCTCCTGCTGCCCGGCGGCCGGGAGGTGCTGGTGTCCGCCAGGTACGTGCGGGCCGAGCCGACCGGGCCCGTGCGCCGGGTCGTCGTGTCGCTGCGGGACACCGAGGCCCGGCGCCGTACCGAACGCAGTCACGCCGAGCTGATCGCCACCGTCGCGCACGAGCTGCGCTCGCCGCTGACCTCCGTCAAAGGGTTCACGGCGACCCTGCTCGCCAAGTGGGAACGGTTCACCGACGACCAGAAGCGGCTGATGCTGGAGACGGTCGACGCGGACGCCGACCGGGTCACCCGGCTCATCGCCGAGCTGCTCGACATCTCGAGGATCGACAGCGGGCGGCTCGAAGTGCGTCGGCAGCCGGTGGACATAGGCGCCGCCGTCGGACGGCACATCCAGGCGTACGTCGCCGCCGGGCAGCCCGCCGACCGGTTCCTGCTCCGCGTCGAGCAGCCGCTGCCCGCGCTCTGGGCCGACCCGGACAAGGTCGACCAGGTCCTCAGCAACCTCATCGAAAACGCCGTGCGGCACGGCGAGGGAACTGTCACCATCGACATCACGGCCACGGTGTCCCCGCGCGAAGGCGAGGACACCGGCACGTCGGTCACGGTGAGCGACGAAGGGCCCGGCATCCCGGAGGAATCCATGAACCGCGTCTTCACCCGCTTCTGGCGGGGCAGCAAGCGCGGCGGCACCGGACTCGGGCTGTACATCGTCAAGGGCATCGTCGAGGCCCACGGCGGCACCATCACCGTCGGACGCGCCCCCGGCGGCGGCGCCGAGTTCCGATTTACGTTGCCCGTGAGCGTCCCGGCGTATCTCGCCTGACGGCCCACGGGCTCTTCGTATACCTCCACCCCGTTAGACTCGGCCTTTGGCACCTTTGTGTCCTTCTCACGGCCCATCAACGGTCTCGGGGACCATCCGCCAGCGAATCGGAAGCACGGGAAGAGATGTCGGCACCCAATAAGTCGTACGACCCTGTCGAGGTCGAGGCGTTGAAACCGGACGAGATCGAGCGCATGCGGGACGAGGCGCTCGCCGCCTTCGCCGCCGCGGACTCCCTCGACGCGCTCCAGGAGGCCAAGGTCGCCCACACCGGCGGCGCCTCCCCGCTGGCCCTCGCCAACCGCGAGATCGGCGCCCTGCCCCCGCACGCCAAGGCCGCCGCCGGAAAGCTGGTCGGCCAGGCCCGCGGCGCCGTGAACAAGGCCCTCGCGGGCCGTCAGGAGGAGCTGGAGGCCGAGCGCGACGCCCGGGTGCTGGTCGAGGAGGCGGTGGACCTCACGCTGCCGTACGACCGCGTCCCGGCCGGCGCCCGCCACCCGCTGACCACCCTGTCCGACCGCATCGAGGACATCTTCGTGGCCATGGGCTACGAGGTCGCCGAGGGTCCGCAGGTCGAGGCCGAGTGGTTCAACTTCGACGCCCTCAACATCGGCCCGGACCACCCGGCCCGCGGCGAGGCGGACACCTTCTTCGTGCAGGGCCCCCAGGGCGGCACCGAGTCCGGTGTCGTGCTGCGCACCCACACCTCGCCGGTCCAGATCCGCTCGCTGCTCGACCGTGAGCTGCCGGTCTACGTGATCTGCCCGGGCCGCGTCTACCGCACCGACGAGCTGGACGCCACCCACACCCCGGTGTTCCACCAGGTCGAGCTGCTCGCCGTCGACGAGGGCCTGACCATGTCCGACCTCAAGGGCACCCTGGACCACATGGTCCAGTCGCTGTTCGGCGAGGGCATGAAGACCCGGCTGCGGCCGAACTTCTTCCCCTTCACCGAGCCGTCCGCCGAGATGGACATGCTCTGCTACGTGTGCAAGGGCGAGTCCGTGGGCAACCCCGACCGCCCCTGCCGTACCTGCTCCTCCGAGGGCTGGATCGAGCTGGGCGGCTGCGGCATGGTCAACCCGCGGGTGCTCACCGCCTGCGGTGTCGACCCGGAGAAGTACAGCGGCTTCGCCTTCGGGTTCGGCATCGAGCGGATGCTGATGTTCCGCCACAACGTCGAGGACATGCGAGACATGGTCGAGGGTGACGTCCGGTTCACCCGGCCGTTCGGGATGGAGATCTGATGCGGGTCCCGCTTTCCTGGCTGCGGGAGTACGTCGACCTGCCGGCCACCGAGACCGGCCGCGACGTGCAGGCCAAGCTGATTTCGGCCGGTCTGGAGGTCGAGACCGTCGAGCAGCTCGGCGACGGCCTCAAGGGCCCGCTGGTCGTCGGCCGGGTGCTCACCATCGAGGAGCTGGACGGCTTCAAGAAGCCGATCCGCTTCTGCACCGTCGACGTCGGCACCGCCAACGGCACCGGTGAGCCCCAGGAGATCGTCTGCGGTGCCCGCAACTTCGCCGTCGGCGACAAGGTCGTCGTCGTGCTCCCGGGTGCGGTGCTGCCCGGCGGGTTCGCCATCGCCGCCCGCCAGACGTACGGCAAGACCTCCCACGGCATGATCTGCTCCAGCGACGAGCTGGGCATGGGCGACGACGGCACCAAGGGCATCATCGTGCTGCCGCCGGAGACCGAGGTCGGCAAGGACGCCATCGAGCTCCTGGAGCTGGTCGACGAGGTCCTGGACATCGCCGTCACCGCCAACCGCGGCGACTGCCTGTCCATCCGCGGCGTGGCCCGCGAGACCGCCATCGCCTACGGCCTGCCGCTGAGCGACCCGGCCCTTCTCGACGTGCCGGGACCGAACGCCTTCGGCTACCCGGTCCAGGTCTCCGACCCGCTCGGCTGCGACCGCTTCACCGCGCGCACCGTCACCGGCCTGAGCCCCGAGGCCCGCTCCCCGATCTGGCTCCAGCGCCGCCTGCAGAAGGTCGGCATGCGCCCGATCTCCCTCGCGGTAGACGTCACCAACTACGTGATGATGGAGCTCGGCCAGCCGCTGCACGCCTACGACCGCTCCCTGGTCCAGGGCACCATCGGGGTCCGCCGCGCGGCCGAGGGCGAGAAGATCGTCACCCTCGACGGCACCGAGCGGAAGCTGCACGCCGAGGACCTGGTCATCACCGACGACCGCGGCCCGATCGGCCTCGCGGGCGTCATGGGCGGCGCCAACACCGAGATCGCCGACCACGATGCCGCCGAGAACGGGGCGGACGCCACGACCGACGTGGTCATCGAGGCGGCCCACTTCGACGCCGTCGCGATCGCGCGCACCGCCCGCCGGCACAAGCTGTCCTCCGAGGCCTCCCGCCGCTTCGAGCGCGGGGTCGACCCGCAGGCCGCGGCCGCCGCCGCGCAGCGCACCGTCGACCTGCTGGTGCTGCTCGCCGGCGGCACCGCCGAGGCCGGGGTCACCGAGGTCATCGCGCCGTCCGCGCCGCACACCATCACCGTCCCGGCGAACCACCCCGACAAGGTCGCGGGCGTCGAGTACGGCCGGGAGATCGTCGTCCGCCGCCTCCAGGAGGTCGGCTGCGATGTCTACGGGCAGGACGAGCTGCTTGTCACCGTCCCGTCCTGGCGGCCCGACCTCCTTGAGCAGAACGACCTGGCCGAAGAGGTCATCCGCCTGGAGGGCTACGAGAACCTGCCCTCCACGCTGCCCAAGCCGCCGTCCGGCCGTGGCCTGACCCACCGGCAGCGGCTGCACCGCCGGGTGGGCCGCGCGCTGGCCGGGGCCGGCTACGTCGAGGCGCCGAACTACCCGTTCATCGGCGAGGGCGTCTTCGACCAGCTCGGCCTGGCCGCCGACGACCCGGCCCGCCGCGTCGTCAGGCTCACCAACCCGCTCAACGACGAGGAGCCCGCGCTCCGCACCTCGCTGCTGCCGGGCCTGCTCGGTGCGCTGCGGCGCAACGACGGGCGGGGCACGCACGACCTGGCGCTGTTCGAGACCGGCCTGGTCTTCCTGCCGCGCGAGGAGCAGGGCGTCGCCGGCCACCTGCCGGTCGACCGCCGTCCGACCGACGCGGAGCTCGCCGCGCTGAACGCCGTGCTGCCCGAGCAGCCGCGCCATGTCGCCGTCGTCCTCGCGGGCGCCCGCGAGCAGGCCGGCTGGTGGGGCAAGGGCCGTCCGGCCGACTGGGCCGACGCGGTCGAGGCGGGGCGCGCGGTCGCACGTGAGGCCGGGGCCGAACTGATCGTCCGCAAGGGCCAGTACGGGCCGTGGCACCCCGGCCGGTGCGCCGAGCTGGTCGTCGCCGACGGCGCCGAGCGGGTCGTGGGCCACGCCGGTGAGCTGCACCCGCGGGTGCTCAAGGCCCTGGGGCTGCCCGCGCGCACCTGCGCGATGGAGCTGGACCTGGACGCCCTGGAGCAGGTCGGCGACGGCACCCCGCAGGCGCCGAGCATCTCGACGTTCCCGGTGGCCACGCAGGATGTCGCCCTCGTGGTGGACAAGCCGGTGCCGACGGCGGAGGTCGAGGCGGCGCTGCGTGAGGGTGCCGGTGAACTCCTCGAGGCCATCCGGCTGTTCGACGTGTATGTCAACGACGAGCAGCTCGGCGACGGGAAGAAGTCGCTGGCGTATGCGCTCAGGTTTCGGGCGTCCGATCGCACGCTGACCGTGGACGAGGCGTCGGCTGCGCGGGACGCGGCGGTCGCCCTTGCCGGGGAGCGTACGGGAGCGGTGCTGCGCGGCTAGGCGCCGTGGGGGCTGCGCGACTCGGCCGGGTGCGGGTTTCGCCGTGGCTGATCGCGCAGTTCCCCGCGCCCCTGAAGGGGCGTGTCCGCGAGGGCGCTTACATGTACTGCTACCTGCATAAATGCGGGTGTCCGGTGGGTGGTCACTCATTTGGGTGAGATCCATCCGGGACATGGCCCTTTCGGGGCATGCCGTCGACAGAATCGGACCGGCCTTTCGGGGTCGGTCCGTCTGTTCTTCAGGCGCCTACATGGGGGCCATGGGCATGATCCGCATCAAAGCCGGGGTTCCCCGCAGCAGGCGGCCCCGGACGAATTCACGGCCCGGGCGCCGTGCTCTCGCCCTGGGGCTGCCCACGGTGTGGGGCGCCGTCGCGGTCGGCTACAAGTTCGGATGCCCGCTGGCCGAGCAGACCGGGCTCGGCGCGCGGATCGTCACCAGCGCCGTGTTCTTCGCGGTCGGCACCGGGCTGATACTGCATGTCCGCCGGGCCCTGCTCCGGGAGCTGCGGCAGGCCCGTATGGTCGCCGGCGCCGCCCAGAGCGTGCTGCTGCGGCCGCTGCCGCCCCGGCTCGCCGGGCTGCACGTCGCCGCCGCCCAGCTCTCCGCCGACCGGGGCGCGAGCATCGGCGGCGACCTCTACGAGGCAGTCGCCACCGAACACGGCGTACGGGTCGTGATGGGCGACGTACGCGGGCACGGACTGTCCGCCATCGGCACCGTCGCCGCCGTCCTCGGCAGCTTCCGCGAGGCCGCCCACGACGAACCCGAACTGGGCAGGGTGCTCGGCCGTCTGGACCGCGCCCTCGCCCGGCACCTACGAGAACGAGCCAGGGCCGAGCACCCGTCGAGCGGCCAGGACCCGGACGGCCCGGTGGCCGAGGAGTTCGTCACGCTACTGCTCCTGGAGATCGCGGCGGACGGCGGGCTCAGCGCCCTCAACTGCGGTCATCCATGGCCGTACCTGATCAGCGATGCGCGCGTGGAGCCCCTGTCGACGGCCGATCCGCTACCGCCCCTCGGGCCCTTCCCCCTGCCGACGGACCTGGCCGCAACCGACTGCGGCCAGTTGCTCGATGGCGAGTCGCTCGTCCTCTTCACGGACGGCGCCGAAGACGCCAGAGACGCCCGAGGCCGCTTCTTCTCCTTGCCGGAAGCTCTGGCGGAAGCGGTGCAAAGCCACCCGGTCTCTCCTCAGACCATCCTCCGTACGGTCTTCACCGCATTGCTCCACCACACAGCGGGCCGCCCCACCGACGACATCGCTCTCCTGGTACTACGCAACGAACGCACGCACCAACACGCCTGCTTGGGGGCGCGGGGCGAGGACATCAGCGGCTCCGCCGCGCGGGCGCGAGCAACCCCCACGCACCCGCAGCCGACGAATTACCTCTGACGGCCCCCTTCAGTCCCGTCGGCCAAGCCAACGGCCAGGCCACCGCACTGTACGAGGGGGAGCCGGCGGCCCGGCCGGCCTCTTGCGAGGCAATTAAGTCAACCGGACCGACACTCTCCGCGACAGTGCGCGCACGCTACGGATGCGCGCACTTCGTTCACACCCCGTGTGAACGCAACCGCACTACGCTGACGGAACCAGGCCACTCGGGGGGCATCCATGCAGCCCAACTCTCTGCTCGACGCGATCCTGGACGAGGCGGGGATCTCGCACGCCGGTCTCGCCGCCCACGTCAACCAGGCGGGCCGGGCCCGTGGACTCTCGTTGCGCTACGAACACACCGCCGTCGCGCGGTGGTTGAAGGGCCAGCGGCCGCGCGGCCAGGTGCCCGACCTGATCTGCGAGGTGCTCGCCGCCCGGCTGCACCGCCAGGTCACCCTCGACGACATCGGCCTCGGCGTCCCCGGCGAGCCCAGCGTCCCGCACGCCACCTCGCTCTCCGGCTTCGTGGAGCGGGCCACCGCCCTGTGGCGCTCCGACGAACAGCAGCGCCCGCACATACTCGGCGCCCCCGCCGTCACCGGCACGCCCGCCGTGATGCCGGTGTGGGAGTGGGAGAACCCGCCCGAGGACGTCGACGTCTCGCGTGGCGGGCGGCACCGGGTCACCCCGGCCGACCTGGAGATGCTGCGCGCCGCCCGGGCCCACTACGAGCAGATGTACCGCAAGGCCGGCGGCATGGCCACCCGCACCCGGGTCGTCGGCTTTCTCAACTCCGAGGCGGCCCCGCTGCTGCGCGGCAGCTACACGGATGCCACGGGCCGTCAACTGCACCGGGCGACCGGCGGACTGGTGGCGATCGCCGGCATCTGCGCGTACGACTCGGACGCGCACGGGCTCGCGCAGCGCTACTTCCACCAGGCGCTGCGGCTGGCCAAGGCCAGCGGGGACCGGGGACTCGGTGCCTACGTCATCGCACTGCTCGTCAACCAGTCTCTCTTCATGCGGGAGTTCCGGCAGGCCGTCGCCTTCGCGGAGGCCGCGCTGCGCACCGCCGGCAAGCACATCACCCCCGCCCTCGCCTCCGACCTGTACGCGATGCAGGCCAAGGCGTACGCCCACCTCGGCGACGGCACGAGCGCGCTGTCCTGCATCCGGCGGGCCGAGACGGCCGCCGAACGCATCCGGCGGGGCGTCGAACCCGACGAGACCGGCTATGTCCAGCCCGGCCTGGTCAATGTGCAGGTGGCCGAGGCGCTGCTCAGCCTCGGCGAGCTCGCCGCCGCCCGTGAGCATGCCGCGGCCGCCGTCGACAACCCCGCCCACGACCGGGGGCGGGTGCACCGCCTCGCCATGCTGAGCACCATCGAACTGCGCCAGGGGAACGCCGACAACGCGGTGGCCACGGCCGTGCAGATGGCCGAACAGGCCCGCGGAATGGAGTCCCAGCGCCTGCGCGACAGACTCCGCGCGGTACGCGAGCACCTCGTGCGCAGCGGCGGTTCCGGAACCGCCGAGGCCGCCGAACTGATCGACGGCGCACTGCGCGTACCGCTCTAGGCGCGGTAGGCCTTCAGAGCCGCTGCTGCGATATTGCCACTTACTCGGCGGAAGGTGGCAGAACCGTGCAGTGGACGAAACAGAACGAACAAACTGTGTATGAAAACCGCTGGTTCAGCGTCAATCTCGCAGATGTCGAGCTGCCGGACGGCCGGCACCTCGACCACTTCCTGATACGGCTGCGGCCCGTGGCCGTGGCGACGGTGGTCAACGACGCGGGCGAGGTCCTCCTCCTGTGGCGCCACCGTTTCATCACCGACAGCTGGGGCTGGGAACTCGCGGCGGGAGTCGTCGAGGACGGCGAGGACATCGCCGTCGCGGCCGCCAGGGAACTGGAGGAGGAGACCGGCTGGCGGCCGGGGACCCTGCACCATCTCATGACGGTGGAGCCGTCCAACGGCCTCACCGACGCCCGGCACCACATCTACTGGTCCGACGAGGGCGAGTACGTCGGGCACCCCGTGGACGACTTCGAATCGGACCGCCGGGAGTGGGTCCCCCTCAAGCTCGTCCCGGACATGATCGCCCGCGGGGAGGTCCCGGCCGCCAACATGGCGGCCGCACTACTCCTGTTGCATCACATGAGGCTCACTGAGGACTAGTGGGCCAGCGCCTGCCAGACCGTGACGACGAGGGCGCCCAGTGCGGTGAGCGCGGCGATGGAGGGCAGGGGCCAGCGGGCGTGTTCCAGCGAGGCCAGGCGGGTGTTGAGCTCGTCCAGTTCCTTGGCGGTCTCCTTGGTCCGGTGGCTGAGCAGGTTCAGCCCTCCCTCGACCTGGGCGTAGGCCACATCGAGGCGACGGCGTAACTCTGCGAGTTCTCCTTGGACCACGGGATGCTCCGGTTCGGCGGTCACGGTCCACTCCTTTGCGTGATCGAGGGTGTTGTTCCGCATCCCTTTACATGCGCATGAAGAGTGAACTCGCCTGGTGAGCGCGTGGGGAGAGTGTGCGAAGGGCATATGCGTGCCCGGAGTGCACACGGTGTGTGAAACACACGGGCCCGGCACCGAAGCAGGTGCCGGGCCCGTCGAGCATCGCTCCCTGTAGTCAGCGGGGCGTGGTCAGTCGTACGTGTAGAAGCCCGAGCCGGTCTTCCGGCCCAGCCGGCCCGCCTCGACCATGCGCTGGAGCAGCGGGGGAGCGGCGTACAGCGGCTCCTTGTACTCGGCGTACATGCTGTTCGCGATGGAGACGATGGTGTCCAGGCCGATCAGGTCGGACAGCTTCAGCGGGCCCATCGGGTGGGCGCAGCCCAGCTCCATGCCGTTGTCGATGTCCTCGCGGCCGGCGATGCCGGACTCGAACATCCGGATGGCGGAGAGCAGGTACGGCACCAGCAGCGCGTTGACCACGAAGCCGGAGCGGTCCTGGGCGCGGATCGCGTGCTTGCCGAGCAGCTTCTCGGCGAAGACCTGGGCGCGGCCGAGGGTGCCCTCGGAGGTGGTGAGCGCGGGGATCAGCTCGACCAGCTTCTGCACCGGGGCCGGGTTGAAGAAGTGGATGCCGACGACGTGGTCGGGGCGGGAGGTGGCCACGGCCAGCTTCACCAGCGGGATCGACGAGGTGTTGGAGGCCAGGATCGCGTCCGGGCGGGTCACCACCTGGTCGAGCACCTGGAAGATCTCCGTCTTCACCTGCTCGTTCTCGACGACCGCCTCGATCACCAGGTCGCGGTCGGCGAACTCGCCGAGGTCCGTGGTGAAACTCAGCCGCGCCAGCGTGGCGTCCCGCTCCTCCTCGGAGATCTTGCCGCGCTCGGCGGCCTTCGCCAGGGAGTTGATCAGCCGGGTGCGGCCGATCTCCAGGGCCTCGCCGGTGGTCTCGGCGACCCGCACGTCCAGGCCGGCGCGGGCGACGACCTCGGCGATGCCCGCTCCCATCTGGCCGCAGCCCACGACTCCGACCTTCTCGATGTCGGTCACATCGTCCCCTTCGCTGATCTACGGGCGGCCGGCAGGACCTCCGGATCCGGTGCCTGCTCCGTTCGTGCACGTTACCCGTAAGTATCGATGATCGATCGTCCGGGTGGGGGCATCCATGGCCGCGGAGGCGATCCGTGACCGGGCGGATCCGGAGAGTGAGAGGGTCTTACGATGGCACCAGTGTCTCGCAGGGCGTTCGCGCTGGCGGCCCTGTCCCTGGCGGCTTCGGTTACACCGGGCGTGTCGGCGGCACCGGGCGGCTCTGCGGCACCGGCTGCGTCGGCGAGCCCGGGCCGGGCAGGGCCGCCGGGACGGCCCCGCCGGGCGGCCACCGAGATGCGCGGCATGTGGCTGGCGACCGTCTCCAACCGGGACTGGCCCTCCCGTACCGGGCTGTCCGCCGCGGACCAGCACAAGGAGCTGACCGCCTTCCTCGACAAGGCGGTCCACCACCGGCTCAACACCGTGATGCTCCAGGTGCGGCCCACCGCCGACGCCTTCTGGCCCTCGCCGCACGAGCCCTGGTCGGAGTACCTCACCGGCACCCAGGGCAAGGACCCCGGCTGGGACCCGCTGGGCACCGCCGTCGAGGAGGCGCACGCCCGGGGCCTGAAACTGCACGCGTGGTTCAACCCCTACCGGATCGCCAACCACACCGACCCGGGCAAGCTGGTCGCCTCGCACCCGGCCCGCAAGAACCCGGACTGGGCGGTGCCGTACGGCGGCAAGCTCTACTACAACCCGGGCATCCCGGCCGTCCGCACCTTCGTGGAGCAGGCGATCCTCGACGCGGTCGCCAAGTACCCGGTGGACGCGGTCCACTTCGACGACTACTTCTACCCGTACCCGGTGGCCGGCCAGACCTTCGACGACGACGCCGCGTACGACGCCCACGGCGGCGACTTCTCGTCCCGGGCGGCCTGGCGGCGGGACAACATCGACAAGCTGGTGACCGAGGTCGCCGACGGGGTGAAGAAGCTGCGGCCCGGCACCCGCTTCGGGATCAGCCCGTTCGCGGTGTGGCGCAACGCCAGCACCGACTCCCGGGGTTCGGACACCAAGGCGGGCGTGGAGACGTACGACGACCTGTACGCGGACACCCGCACGTGGGTGCAGAAGAACTGGATCGACTACATCGTCCCGCAGGTGTACTGGCAGATCGGCAACTCCGCCGCGGACTACGCCAAGGTGGTCGACTGGTGGGCGGCGGTGGCCAAGGGGTCGGGCACCGCGCTGTACATCGGGGAGGCGCTCTACCAGGCGGGGGCCGCGGACGCCCCCTCGGCCTGGCAGGACCCGGCCGAACTGTCCCGGCACCTCACGCTGGCCGACCAGTACCCGCAGGTCGGCGGGCATGTCTACTTCGCGGCGAAGGAGGTGGCCACCGATCCGATCGGGGCGCTGTCCCGG
Source organism: Streptomyces sp. NPDC047061 (assembly GCF_040643955.1). Taxonomy (NCBI): domain Bacteria; kingdom Bacillati; phylum Actinomycetota; class Actinomycetes; order Kitasatosporales; family Streptomycetaceae; genus Streptomyces; species Streptomyces sp. NPDC047061. The sequence goes on along the minus strand of NZ_JBEYVI010000013.1, from coordinate 125,230 downwards.
GTGGTCGCCGACCACTACCAGCAGCCGGCGACGCCGCCTGGCTGACCGGCGAGCGTTCGCCACTGTGCCCCGTAAGGGGCGCGGGGAACTGCGCGACCAGCCACAACGGCGCCGCAGTCGACCGACGACACATCGCGGCCCCTCCAGCGGAGCGCTCAGTGCTGTTCGTGGATCTCCCGATGCCTGACCTGACAGTCCGGACCGGGGGACATGATGGCCTCGTGGCCGTCCTCGAAACGGACCCGGTAGGGCGGGGTGCCCTCGGGGCCGAGTACCTGGACGATCTCCGAGACCTGGTCGTGCTGTCCGACCACCCTGCCGTGCTGGACAAGCTGGTCGCCCTCGGATGCACGCATCTCCAGGGCCTCCTCACGATCGCGATCGTTGGGTGACGGCGATGCACACGAGCACGGCGGCGGCCGTGAGTGGAGCGGCCGCGGTGAGGTGCTCGCCCAGCAGCAGCACCGACCACACCAGTGTGAGCAGCGGCTGGGCCAACTGCAACTGGCTGGCCTTCGGAATGCCGACGGCCGCCATGCCCCGGTACCAGACCACCAGGCCGAGGAACTGCGAGCCCGCCGCCACCCACAGCACCCCGGCCACCCCGTGCGCGTTCCAGACCACCGGCTCGTACGACAGTGCGACCACCGCGGCCGGCACGGTCAGCGGCAGACAGAGCACCAGCGCCCAGCCGATGACCTGCCAGCCCGGCATGATCCGGGCCAGCCGGCCGCCCTCGGTGTAACCGGCCGCGCACACCAACAGCGCCGCGAAGAGATACCCGTCGGCGGCCGTGAACGCCCCGCCGCTCTGGGCGACCGTGAACGTCAGCACGGCCACGGCGCCCGCGAGGGCCGCCGCCCAGAAGGTGCGGGAGGGGCGGATCCCCATGCGCAGGGCCGAGAAGAGGGCGGTGGTCAGCGGGAGCAGGCCCACCACCACGGCCGCGTGCGAGGTGGTGGAGGTCTCCAGGGCGAGCGTCGTGAGCATCGGGAAGCCGAGGACGACCCCGGCCGCGACGACCGCCAGCCCCGCCCAGTGCCGGCGCTCGGGCAGTCGTACCCGCAGGAACAGCAGGCAACTGCCCGCCATGGCCGCCGCGAGCACGCTGCGCACCGCCACCAGCGCCCACGGCCCGAAGCCCTCCAGGCCCCAGGCCGTGGCCGGGAAGGTGAGGGAGAAGGCGACGACACCGAGCGCGGCCTGCAGGGTGCCGCGCCGGTGGGAGGAGCGGACGACTGCGGGGGCGGCCGCTGGAGCGGCCGCGGGTGGGGCCGGGGTGTCCGCCGGGGGTGTGCTGACCGCTATCGAAGTTGGGCCGGTAGCGCTACTCTGTGCTCTCATGCAAGAGCGTAGCAGCGTGCTGGAACTGGCGGAACGGCTGCGGCAGGACCTCGACCGCTACTCGCCAGGTGGAAAGCTCCCGTCGAGCCGGGCACTGGTCGAGCGGTTCCGGGTGAGCCCGGTGACCGTCTCCCGGGCACTGGCCCAGCTGGTCGCGGAGGGCCTGGTCGTCACCCGGCCCGGTGCCGGCGCCTTCAAGGCCCCGCCCCGCACCGCGGCCGAGCCCACCGGGGACACCTCCTGGCAGGAGGTGGCGCTCAGCGCCGACGGCGCCCTCGACGTGGTCCCGCGCACCGTCGACGCCTCCGGGGTCACGGTGTGCCTGGCCGCCCCGCCGCCCGGCGTGCTGGAACTCAGCGGCGGCTACCTGCACGCCTCCCTGGAACCCGAGCGCGCCATGGCGGCGGCACTGGCACGGGCCGGTCGCCGCCCCGGAGCCTGGGGCCGCCCGCCGCTCGACGGGCTCCCCGAACTGCGCGAGTGGTTCGCCCGGGACATCGGCGGCGCCGTCACCGCCGCCGAGGTGCTGATCGCGTCCGGCGGCCAGTCCGCCCTGGCCACCGCCCTGCGCGCACTCGCCCCGCCCGGCGCCCCGGTCCTGGTCGAGTCGCCCACCTACCCCGGCATGCTCGCCATCGCCCGCGCCGCGGGCCTGCGTCCGGTCCCGGTCCCGGTCGACCCCGACGGCGTGAAGCCCGCCCTCCTCGCCGACGCCTTCAAGGCCACCGGCGCCCGGGTCTTCGTCTGCCAGCCCCTCTTCCAGAACCCGACCGGCGCCGTCCTCGCCGCCGACCGCCGCGCCGAGGTGCTGCGCATCGCCCGCGAGGCCGGCGCGTTCGTGATCGAGGACGACTTCGTACGACGGCTCGTGCACGCGGACGCGGGCCCGCTGCCCCGCCCCCTCGCCGCCGACGACCCCGACGGAGTCGTCGTCCACGTCGGCTCGCTCACCAAGGCCACCTCGCCGAGCTTCCGGGTGGCCGCCCTGGCCGCCCGCGGTCCCGTCCTGGAACGCCTGCGCGCCATCCAGATCGTCGACACCTTCTTCGTCCCCCGCCCGCTCCAGGAGGCCGCCCTGGAACTCGTCGGCTCCCCGGCCTGGCCCCGTCACCTGCGCAACCTCGCGGCCGAGCTGAAGACCCGCCGGGACGCCCTCACCGGCGCCCTCGCCCACCACGTCCCCGAACTCGCCCTGCCGCACATCCCCTCCGGCGGCTATCACCTCTGGCTGCGCCTCCCCGAGGGCTTCGGGGCCACCTCCCAGGCCTTCGGCTCCGGGGGAGACGCGACCCTGACCGCCGCCGCCCTCCGCGCGGGCGTCGCCATCACCCCCGGCCGCCCGTACTTCAGCGCCGAGCCCCCGGCCGCCCACATCCGCCTGAGCTTCGCCGCGGTCGCCGGGACGGGGGAGATCCTGGAGGGGGTACGACGGCTGCGGGCCGCCTGCGACGAGGTGCTGCGTCCCAGACCCTGAAATCCGATCGACGCCGGGGCCCCGACCGGCGAGGATCCCCGCATGACCGACGCACCAGGCCTCCCCGAGGGCTACGAGTTCTCCGCCGACGCCGACCGCGTGGACGTCCCGCGCGTCCACCGCTGGCTGTCGACCGACGCCTACTGGGCCACCGGCCGCCCGCGGGAGCAGCAGGAGCGCGCGATGGCGGGCTCGCTCAACTTCGGGGTCTACGACGGCGTCACCGGTGAGCAGGTGGCGTACGCGCGCGTGGTGACCGACGAGGCGCTGTTCGCCTGGCTCTGCGACGTGTACGTCGACCCGTCGGTGCGCGGCAAGGGCGTGGGCACGGCGATGGTCGGCGCGGTCCGCGAGCACCTGCGGCCGTCCGGCGTGCGGCGCGTGCTGCTCGCCACCCACGACGCCCACGGGGTCTACGCGAAGCTCGGATTTGCGCCGCTCGAACGCCCGGACCAGTGGATGGCGCTCTACTACCCGTCGCCCGAGTGACATTCCGGCCGACTTGTCGGACACCTCCTGACCTTTGAGTAACATTTCCTCCACGTCCGACAACTCGCAGCCCGATCGCCCTTGACCTGCGCACATGCGCGTCACACCATCGCCGCATGCCACTTCGGGTCACGTTCGTCGCGGCCGCGCGCAGCTCACCGCTGCTCGCGGAGCGCTTCGAGGACGATCGCCCGCTGGACACGGCGGGCTGGGACGAGGTGCAGCACGCTGCCGCCGAGCTGGTGCCCCTGGCCGCGGCCGAGCTGCGCTACTGCTCGCCCACCCCGCGCAGCCGCGCGACCGGTGACGCCCTGGGCTATGCCCCGCTGGTCCAGCTCGCCCTGCGCGACTGCGACATGGGCCGCTGGCGCGGGCTGACGCTGGGCGAGGCGATGGCCAGGGAACCGGACCAGGTGGACGCCTGGCTCACCGACCCGCGCGCCACCCCGCACGGCGGCGAGTCACTGCTGGCGTTCATCTCCCGGGTCGGCAACTGGCTCGACACCCGTCCCGTGGACGACGGCGGCCGCATCGTGGCCGTCGCCGAGCCCTCGGTGATCCGGGCCGCCCTGGTCTACGCGCTCAAGGCACCGCCCTCGACCTACTGGAACATCGATGTCCGCCCGCTCTCGACCACCACGGTGACGGGCCGCGGCGGCCGCTGGAACCTGCGCTTCGACACGGCGGCGGCTCAGACTTCGCGGAGGTAGGCGCCGCGCTGGGCGGGCCGGGTTGCGTCGTCGGTCGTCCGCGGCGCCGTCGTGGCTGGTCGCGCCCATGCGGCGGTAGCCGCACATCAGATACAGCCCCGCGCCCCTTTGGGGCGCTCCTCGCGCTCGTAGTCGGTCGTCAGCACCAGGTCCTTCGCCGGGCCCGCCACCCGCCACACCGTGTGCCAGTGGTCGGCGTCCTGGACGGTGAACTCGCCCCGGTAGAGGTCGGCCGAGCAGGGGTGGTCGGTGATGTGCCGGCCCGATGTCAGGTCCAGGTCGTGGAAGGGGCGGTCGTCGGCGAAGCGCACGTCCGCCGTGCCGGGGCGCGGGCCGGGCAGGAAGCGCAGGGTGCGTTCGGCGGGCCGGGCCACGCCCTGCCAGGTGAACGTCCCCGACTCCTCGTGCAGGAGGCCGCCGCCGTCCAGTGGACGGAACACCGTGGCCCCCTCGAAGCGGCCCTCGTCCCCGCTCGCCAGGTCCCGCACGGTCCGGTCCACCCGCCAGCGCCCGGCCAGATGGGCCAGCACGTCCGCCACCGGCCAGAACTCGCTCACGGTCGTCCCTTCGTCGGCCCACAACCCTACGCCGCCCCGACCCACGGCCGAGGCGCCCGCCCACCCCGCCCCATTGACGCGCTCATGACCCTCTCCCTATCTTGCCGTTCGAAGTGCTGACCGTCGTTCGGTATAGCGAACGACCTGAATGACGTGAATGACGTAATCCTCCTCACGAGCCGCGGAGAATCCATGTCACGCACCACGCGCACCCGGCTGAGACTCGGCCTTGGGGCAAGCGCTTTCCTTCTCGCCGCCGGACTCCTCCCGGCCCCCGCCCACGCCGAGGACGTCACCGACTACGCGATCACCGTCGACCCGGCCGCCCAGGGCGCCGCGATCGACAAGACGATGTACGGCGTCTTCTTCGAGGACATCAACCGCGCCGCCGACGGCGGTCTGTACGCGGAGCTGGTCCAGAACCGGTCCTTCGAGTACACGACCGACGACAACAAGTCGTACACCCCGCTCACCGCCTGGACGGTCACCGGCGGCGCCCAGGTCGTGAACGACGACGGTCGCCTGAACGCCCGCAACCGCGACTACCTGTCCCTGTCCGCCGGTTCGGCCGTCACCAACTCCGGTTACAACACCGGCATCCGCGTCGAGGACGGCAAGAAGTACGACTTCTCGGTCTGGGCCCGCGCCGCGGGCCGTACGGCACTGACCGTGTCGTTGCAGGACTCCGGCGGCGCCCTCGCCACCGCCCGCCAGGTGACCGTGAGGAAGAACGGCTGGGCCCGGTACAAGGCGACCTTCACCGCCACCCGGACCAGCTCCGCCGGCCGCCTCACCGTGGCCACGGCCGACGCCGCCGCGCTCGACATGGTCTCCCTCTTCCCGCGAGACACCTACAAGCACGAGCCCAACGGCCTGCGCAAGGACCTCGCCGAGAAGATCGCCGCCCTGCACCCGGGCTTCGTCCGCTTCCCCGGCGGCTGCCTGGTCAACACCGGCTCGATGCAGGACTACAGCGAGGCCTCCGGCTACCAGCGCAAGCGGTCCTACCAGTGGAAGGACACCGTCGGCCCGGTCCAGACCCGCGCCACCAACGCCAACTTCTGGGGCTACAACCAGAGTTACGGCCTCGGCTACTACGAGTACTTCCGCTTCGCCGAGGACGTCGGAGCCATGCCGCTGCCCGTGGTCCCGGCCCTGGTCACCGGCTGCGGCCAGAACCAGGCCGTCGACGACGACGCGCTGCTCAAGCGGCACATCCAGGACACCCTCGACCTCATCGAGTTCGCCAACGGGCCGGTGAGCTCCAAGTGGGGCAAGCTGCGCGCGCAGATGGGCCACCCCAAGCCCTTCCACCTCACCCACATCGAGGTCGGCAACGAGGAGAACCTGCCCGCCGCCTTCTTCGCCCGCTTCACGCAGTTCCGGGCGGCCATACAGGCGGAGTACCCGTACATGCAGGTGATCTCCAACTCCGGCCCGGACGACTCCGGTACGACCTTCGACACGGCCTGGCAGCTCAACAAGGACGCCGAGGTCGACATGGTCGACGAGCACTACTACAACAGCCCGCAGTGGTTCCTGCAGAACAACGACCGCTACGACTCCTACGACCGCAGCGGGCCGAAGGTCTTCGTCGGCGAGTACGCCTCCGGCGGCAACACCTTCAAGAACGGACTCGCCGAGGCCGCCTACATGACCGGCCTGGAACGCAACGCGGACGTCGTGAAACTGGCCTCCTACGCGCCGCTGTTCGCCAACGAGGACTACGTCCAGTGGCGCCCGGACCTGGTGTGGTTCAACAACCACGCCTCCTGGGGCTCGGCGAACTACGAGGTCCAGAAGCTGTTCATGAACAACGTCGGCGACCGGGTCGTGCCGTCCACGGCCACCGGCACCCCCTCCCTGCTCGCCCCGATCACCGGCGCCGTCGGCCTGTCCACCTGGAACACCAGCGCCGCGTACGACGACGTCAAGCTGACCGACGCCGACGGGAAGACGCTGCTCACCGACGACTTCTCCGGTGACGCGTCGCAGTGGACGCACACCGGCGGCGGCAGCTGGGCGGTCCAGGACGGGCAGTACGTCGAGACCTCCGACACCGCCGAGAACACCATGGTCCAGGCCGGGGACCCGTCCTGGCACGACTACGACCTGCACGTGAAGGCCACCAAGAAGTCGGGCAAGGAGGGCTTCCTCGTCGCCTTCGGCGTCAAGGACACCGGCACCTACTACTGGTGGAACATCGGCGGCTGGAACAACACCCAGACCGCGGTCGAACAGGCCGTCGACGGCGGCAAGTCGACGCTGATCGCCAAGCCCGGGTCGGTCGACACCGGCCGCGCCTACGACGTCGACATCAAGGTGCGGGGCCGGCAGGTGACCCTGTACCTCGACGGGCAGGAGTGGGGCAGCTTCACCGACGACAAGCCGGCCGAGCCGTTCCGGCAGGTCGTCACCGCGGACGAGAAGACCGGCGACCTGATCGTCAAGGTCGTCAACGCCCAGTCCGCGGCGGCCCGTACGGCGATCGACCTCGGCGGCGCCGAGGTCGCGAGGAAGGCCAGGGTGACCACGCTCGCGGCGGGGCCCGACGCGGTGAACACCGAGACGTCCACCGCGGTCGCCCCGGTCACGTCCACCTTCAGCGGGGTCGCCGACCGGTTCACGTACACCTTCCCGGCGAACTCGGTCACCTTCCTGCGGATCAGGCAGAGGTAGCGTCCGGCGCGGGCTGCTGTCCGACCGGCAGCAGCCCGCGCTCGGCGAAGACCTTCTTCGCGACGAAGGTCGCGTTGAGCGCCTTCGGGAAGCCGCAGTACCCGGCCGAGTGCAGCAGGGCCTCGACGATCTGCTCCGGAGTGAGGCCCATGTTGAGGGCGGCGTTGACGTGCACCTCCAGCTGGGGCTCGCAGCCGCCCAGCGCCGTCAGCATGCCCAGGGTCACCAACTGCCGGTCCCGGGGCACCAGCTGGGGGCGGCTGTAGATCTCGCCGAAGCCCCACGCGACGATCTGGTGGCCCAGCTCGGGGCTGATGTCGGAGAGCGAGTCTATGACCCGTTGCCCGGCCTCGCCGTCGACCGTCCTCAGGATCTCCAGGCCGTGGGCGAAACGCTCTTCGCGGGTGCTGTTCTCGCTCATGTCAGCTCTTCCGTTCTCCTCGGAACCGGTCACGGGGAGAACGCTAGGAGCTGGAGCGCGCTCAAGGTCAAGCGGGCGCCGGGGTCAGCCCAGCGCGCGCAGTTCGGCGACACGGTCGCCCAGGTAGCGCCGGGCCCAGTCGGCGCGGTCCCCGTCGTAGCCGCGGGGGCCGCACTCCACGACGAGGATCAGCCCCAGGTAGAGGCCGTACAGGGCGAGGCGACGGCGCAGGCCGGGGGAGAAGTCGAGACGGCCGCCCGCCGCACGGTACCCGGCCACCAGGTCACTGTCCGGACCGATTTCCCCGCCGAACCCGAGGGAGACCAGTTCGGCGGCCGGGTCGCCCCAGAAGGCCCGCTCGTGGTCGATGAGGCCGGTGATCCGGGGCGCGTCCGCCCGGTCGTCGACGAAGATGTTGCCCGGCCAGAGGTCGAAGTGGACGAGCTTGGGCTCGGTGACCTGGTCGAGCGCCCGGCCGCCCGCGGCCACCAGGGTCCGTATCCCGGCGGCGGGCACTCCGAGATCGGTGTTCCAGCGGACCGCGTCCGCCAGCAGCGCGTCCACCATCGCCGTGAAGGCGGTGCGCCAGTCGGCGGCGGACAGTTCGGCCTCGGGTGCGGGATAGCCGTAGCGTCCGTCCTCGGCGGTCAGGGTGTGCAGCCGGGCGGTGATCGCGCCCAGCTCGCGGCGCAGCGCCGCGTCCGTGGCGGGTGCGAGGTGCTCGGCGGCCCTGTCCCAGGGGGTGCCCGCCAGCACGGAGACGGCGAGGAAGTCGTCGCCCCGGTACAGCAGTTCGGGCGTCGGCACCGTGCCGTCGGCCAGGCCGGCCAGGCGCCGGTAGACCAGGGCCTCGGTCGACATGATCCCGCGCTCGTAGCGGAGCACGGGGGCCTCGGCGGGCGGCGCGAGCTTCACCACGGCCGCGCGTCCGTCGTCGAGGCGGACGCGGTAGGCCGTGTTGAACCAGCCGTCGGTCAGCTCTTCCTCCAGCCGGCATCCGACGCCCGTCGCCTCGCGGAGGAGGGCGTCGAGTCCGGCGGCGGACAGCCGGCGCTTGGTCAGGCTCTGCATGCGGCGACTCGCTCTCGTCCGGCGGTGCGGTGCGATGAGGTGGGAGCGCTCCCGAAGATACGGGGGATCCCACAGAGATGGGATCCCGAAGAGATGGGATCCCGGTCAGCGGTGCCCTCGGCCCCGGATGACCTCCGCGGCCTCGACGAGTTCGCCGAGAACGGTGCGCACCGCCCTGCGGGCCGTCCGCTCGGGGCGGTGCAGTACGTCGATGTGGCGGTGGGCCTCGATGCCGCTGAGCGGTCTGAGGGTGACTCCCGGATGCGGGCGGGACGTCCAGCGGGGCATCAGGGCGACTCCGCCGCCCGCGGCCACCACCTCGGCGACCACGGCGATCTCGTTGACGCGGTGGACGATGTCGACTCCCCGCCCGGCCGCCGCCGCGATGGCCTCGACCGTGGCCAGCAGCGGGAAGCCGTCGTGCACGGTGATCCAGGGCTGCCCGGCGACGTCGTGGGCGGTCAGGGCGGGCCGCCCGGCCAGCGGGTGGTCGGTCGGCAGGGCGATGTCGAGCGGTTCGCGCAGCAGCGGGGTGGCCGTGGCGGTCCGGGGCCAGGGCGGGGCGTGGTCCAGACGGTGGGCCAGGACCAGGTCGTAGGTACGGGTCAGCGGCGGGAAGTCGGCCTGGGCCACGTCCTCGTCGTGGAGGGCGAGCCTCGGGGACCCCGGCCCGCCCAGCCGTCGTAGCAGCAGGGGGAAGAACGCGGCGGCCCCGCTGTGGAAGGCCGCCAGCGACACCGTCCCGTCGGGTTCGTCGACGTACGCGTCGATGGTGTGGCGGGCCCGGGCCAGCGCCGTCTCCACGCCGATCGCCGCGTCCGCCAGGGCCTGCCCGGCCGGAGTGAGGACCAGCCGGCGGCCGGCCCGCTCGGTGAGCGGGACCGGGATCGAGCGCTGGAGCAGGCGCAGCTGCTGCGAGATCGCCGAGGGCGTCACCCGCAGTGCCTCGGCGACCGCCGTGACACTGCCCAGTTCGCCCAGCTCCCGCAGGACCCGCAGCTGCCGTTCGTCCACCAGCTGAGTGTAGCTTCGCTAAAGGATTGGTTGAGAAAGACGTCGTTTACTTCAACGTGCGGCTCGTGGATCGTGAACGGCATGCCGACCACCCGCCGCATCGACCTGGTGCTCCTGGCCGTCGCCGTCGTCTGGGGCTCCAGCTACCTGACGGCGAAGACCGCCACGGACGCCCTCCCCGTCCCGACCGTCCTCTTCGTGCGCTACGCCGTCGCCGCGCTCGCCTGCGCGCTCGTGCTGCGCCGGTTCGGCGGCCTCACCCGGGACGAGAGGCGCTACGGCGGCCTGCTCGGCCTCACCCAGGCCGCCGTCCTCGTCCTGGAGACGTACGGCGTCGCCCACACCAGCGCCGGGAACGCGGGCCTGATCATCAGCCTGACCCTCGTCCTCACCCCCGTGCTGGACCGGGTCGGTCTGCCGGGCAGGTTCTTCCTCGCCGCCGGGGTGTGCATGGCCGGTGTCGGACTGCTCGTCTCCGGCAACGGGCTCCGCGCCCCCGGAGCCGGTGACCTGCTGATCCTGGCGGCGGCCGTGGTCCGCGCGGGTCATGTGGTGCTGGTCGGCCGGGTCACCGCGGGCCGGGCCCTGCGCCCGCTGCAGCTGACCGCCGTGCAGTGTGCCGTCGGCAGTGTCCTGTTCCTGCTGCCTGCTGCCCCCGGGCTGCCCGCGCTCGCCCGGACCGGTGCCGTCACCTGGGTCCAGCTCCTCTACCTGGCCCTCTTCTGCGGCCTGTTCGCCTTCCTCGCCCAGACCTGGGCGGTCCAGCGCACCTCGGCGACCCGGGCCGGGCTCCTGCTGGGCACCGAACCGGTGTGGGCCCTGCTGGTCGGCGCCGTCCTCGGCGGCGAGCGGTTCACCGGGCTCTCCGTCCTGGGGGCCGCGCTGATCGTCGCCGGAACGTACTGGGGCCAGGCCGTCGAACGCGCCCATCGCCGACCCGCCCCGGCGACGGTACGCGACGCGGTCCGACACCGTGCCGGTACAGGGGCCCCACAGGCTCGTTAACCTGTGCATCATTTACTGGTTGTCTTTCGTTTCCTCTGAAGTCGCGGATTCTTTCCGGTAGCGCACATGGATTCGGAATTCGACTTATTACTTCACAGGCGTGGCACAACCATCAGGAACCTCACCCCGTCTAAGTCGGCGAAACACCGACCTGCGGGGAGTGACGACCCCGTTTTTTATCTGGGGGCCGCACACAATGAATCGCACCACCCTGACCGGGCGCGAACAGGGGGCGAAACCGGCAGGGCGCGAAGAGGAACGGGAAACCGGCCCCGTGAAATGGCGGCGCGTCGATCCGAGAGCAACCGCCGCGCTGCTCGCGGCACTTCTCACCACCATGGCGTTCTGTGCCGCCGACGTGATCGCCCGCAGCTACCCGTTCGGGCCCCGCACCCGCAGCGTCAACGACCTCGGCAACCAGTACGTGCCCTTCCACGCCCACCTCTGGGACCTGCTGCACGGCAGGGCCGACGGCGGCCTCCTCGTCAACTGGCAGTCCGGCTACGGCTCCAGCTTCCTGCCGGACCTCGGCACCTATGTGAGCAGTCCGTTCGCACTCCTCGTCGCCCTCTTCCCGCGCGACGAGATCGACCTCGCGGTGTACGCGATCACCGTGCTCAAGACGGCCACCGCCGGCGCCGCGATGGCCTGGCTGCTGCTCAGCCTGCGCCGCGGCCGCTGGTGGGCGGCCGGCATCCTCGGTGCCTCCTACGCCCTGTGCGGCTGGAGCATCGCCCTCGCCTCCTACAACCCGATGTGGCTCGACGGCCTGATCGCACTGCCACTGCTGTGCCTGGTCGGCGAGTGGGCCATGGCCGGCCGGCGCCCACTGGCCGGTGTGCTGATCGTGGCGCTCGCCTGGACCGCCAACTTCTACACCGCCTACATGGCCACCCTCGGCGCCGCCCTGGTGCTGCTGCTCCGGCTGGTGCTCGCCGAACTGCCGTGGCGGCGCGCCCTGGCGGTGGTCGGCCGGGCCGCGCTGACCGTCGCCCTGGGCGTCGGCCTGGCCGCGCCGCTGGTGATCGTCGTGTACTCCGGCACCAAGCACGCCTACCCGGGCCGCGAGGGCCACTTCGCCCCGGTCGGGACCGAGGACCTGCTGGCCCGGCTGCTGCCGACCACGTACAGCTACAGCTCACCGGCCCTCTACGTCGGCATCACCGCGCTGGTGCTCGCCCTCGCCCTGCCCTTCCACCGGAAGGTCCCGGTCCGGGTCCGGGCCGGCTGGACGGTGCTGGTGCTCGCGGTGGCCCTGTCGCTGCAGTGGGCGCCGACCAGCCTGGCCTGGCACGCCTTCGCCGCCCCGAACGGCAGCTCCTACCGGCAGGCCTTCGTGCTCTGCGCCCTGCTGGTCGTCGCCGCCTGGCACGCGGTCGCCGACGGGCTGCCGGACCTGCGGGCACTCGGCGCGGCCGCCGTGCTGCTGGTCCTGATCGCCGCCGCCGCGAGCCGCAGCACCCTCACCCAGCAGCACAGCCACCACACCTGGCCGGTGGTACTGCTCGCGGTCGCGGGCGCACTCGGCGGGCTCGCGCTGCTCAGCGTGCGCAGCGGCAGGCCGCTGCTGGCCGGGCTGGCCGTGGCGCTGCTGATCGGCGCACAGTTCGGCGAGGCCGCCGCCACCTCTGCGGTGGCCACCCGGACGCGGCTCGGCCAGATGGACGACTACGCGCCCTGGGGCGACCGCCAGCAGCAGGAGGCGGACGCGGTCGCGAGCGCCGAAGACTGGCCCGCGTACCGCACCGAACCCGGCCGCGACCAGACCGTCGCCAACGACCCCATGATGGTCGGCGGCCAGGGCTCCCAGTACTACAGCAGCCTCACCGCCGACGTCCTCAGCCGCACCCTCACCGCGCTCGGCGACGGCTGGACCTCCCGCGGCCGCAGCCTGCAGAGCCTCGACAACCCGGTCACCGACGCCGTCTTCGCGGTCGGCGCCCGGGTGCACAACCCGCCGGACCCGCACCAGCAGTGGCTGCCCCAGGGCGGCGGCCCCTCCACCGTCACCCGCGAGGACGTCCCGCCGCTGGTGACGGTACGGCCCACCGCCGCGCACTCCACCCCGGCCGCGTTCGGCCCCTCCCCGTACCGCAACCAGGAACTCCTGCTCGGCGCCCGCGTGTACACCCTGCCCCGCACCACCCTCAGCGGTGCGAACAAGGGCGACGCGGCACGCGGCCTGCTGGTCGACGGGGCGCAGACGATCACCGCCCGGTGCCGGCCCGGGAGTTCGGTCTTCCTCTGGGCACCGCACTACTCGGGTACCGCCCAACTCGCCAGTGGCGGCGAGCAGAAGCTGTACCGGTCCGACGCCGAGAACACGAAGATCGCCGCGATGCAGCCGCTCGGCACGGTGCGCGCCGCGGGACAGGTCCGGATCGACCTGAAGCCCAACCGGCTCGGCCGCGTCCCGGCGCAGGGCGCGGTCGGCTGCCTCGACACCGCGCGGCTGCGCACCGCCGTACAGCACCTGAAGGCCACCGGCGCGACCGAGGTGACCGTCTCCGACGGCACCCTGCACGCCCGACTGCCCGCCGGGAGCACGGGAACCGCCGTGGTGGCGGCACCCCGGATCGCCGGCTGGCGCTGCTCGGCCGACGGCGGCGACGAGGTCGCGGCGAGCGAGTTCCACGGCCTGATCGCCGTCCCGCTGGGCGCCTCCGCGACCAGCCTCACCTGCACCTTCCACCCGCCCGGTCTGCGTCTGGGCACCGCCGTCGGCGGCGCCTCGCTGCTGGCACTGATCCTCATCGGCACCGTCTCGGCCGTACGCCGCAGAACCGCCGTCCGCTCCGGCGAGCGCACGACCACCGCTCACTGACCCGTCCCCAGGGGGAAGAACCCATGCTGATATCGATCGTCGCGCCCTGTTACAACGAGGAAGACGTCATAGAACGGTTCCACGAGCAGGTCCAGAAGATCGCCAACGAACTCCTGCCGCTCGGCCACGACATGGAGTTCGTGTACGTCGACGACGGCAGCCGCGACCGCACCCTGACCCTCCTCAGCCGGCTCGCCGAGCGCGACGCGCGCGTCCGGTACGTCTCCTTCAGCCGCAACTTCGGCAAGGAGTCGGCCCTGCTGGCCGGCCTGAGGCACGCCACCGGCGACGCCGTGATCGTCATGGACGCCGACCTCCAGCATCCGCCCGAACTCATCAAGCGAATGGTCGAGTTGCGCGGCGAGGGCTACGACCAGGTCATCGCCCGGCGCACCCGGCAGGGCGACCGCGTCACCCGCACCCTCACCGCCCGCCTCTACTACCGGCTCATCAACCGGATAGTCGACGTCGAACTCGTCGACGGCGTCGGTGACTTCCGGCTGATGTCGCGCCGGGTGGTGGACGCGATCGTGAGCCTGACCGAGTACAACCGGTTCTCCAAGGGCCTGTTCGCGTGGGTCGGATTCCCCAGCACCACCTTCGAGTACGAGAACGCGGTGCGCGAACACGGCAGCAGCTCCTGGTCGTTCCGCAGCCTGCTCAACTACGGCCTCGACGGGCTGCTCTCCTTCAACAACCGCCCGCTGCGCGCCGCGCTCTACCTCGGCATGACCCTGCTGGCGCTGGCCGGCGCGTACACGGCCTGGATCGTGGGCGCGGCGATGATCAACGGCGTGCAGACGCCCGGCTATGTCACCATCATTACAGCCGTCACCGCCCTGGCCGGCGTACAGATGATCATGCTCGGGGTCATCGGCGAGTACACCGGCCGGATCTACTACGAGGTCAAGGGGCGCCCCCACTTCCTGGTGAAGGCGACGAACGTGGACCGAACGGAAGACCGCACCCGCGGCACGACGAAGGACCTCATCCCCTGATGCCGAACGCCACCCTGTCGACCGCCACCGGACCCACTCGTCCGATATCCGGGCAGATCATCACCTTCGCGCTGGTGGGCGTCGTCAACACGGCCACGTACTACGGCCTTTACCTGCTTTTTCTGATGTATTTGCCGTACCTCGCCGCGCATGTTCTCGCGTTTTTGCTGAGTATGATCGGCTCGTTTTTTCTCAATGCGCGGTTCACTTACCGGACGCGTCCGACGTGGCGGAAATTCCTGCTGTTTCCGCTGACCAATGCGACGAATTTCGTGATCACCACGGTGGGGGTGTACGTGATCGTCGACATGCTGCACGTGGGGAGCAAGTTCGCACCGCTGATGGCATCGGCGGCGGCTATTCCGGTCACCTTCGTGGTGTCCCGGTGGGTCATGCTGCCGAAGGTGGAGGCGGCGTAGGCGTGGCGCCCTCTCCCAGGGCGAGCACCTCGTCGATCACCGACCGGATCTCCTCGTCCTGCAGGAACGCGCGGTAGTCCCGGTACGGCGACAGCCGCCGGTCCGACCCCCGTACCGTGCTCAGGACGGCGCGTACGCCCGGAGAGACCGCGCCGATCCGCGCGATGGCGCGCAGCGCATCGAGGAAGACGACGAAGGAGTCGCCCCCGTCGGCGACCGGCTCACGGGCGAGACGGAGCCGAGCCTGTCCGTCCTGGAGAAGTACGTCCTTTGGGCAGCCCGGTACCGCACACCGGCGTCCGGGTCGGCGAGCAGCTCCCCTGCGAGGGGCAGCAACTCGGCTGCCGCGGACGGCCGGACCACCAGCAGCCGCCACGCCTCGTCCAGCGCGGCTCCGCACAGCGGCGCGTCGCCCGTACGGCGCGCCACGCCGACGAGCCGGACGAGGAAGCGGAGCGCGGCGGCCGGCGCGTCCTCGAACAGGAAGGCCGTCCAGGAGACCACGTCCGCACGGCTGAAGGCGTCGTCGATGTCCGGCACGTACCAGATGTCCTCGAACCGGGGGCGCACGGTCGGATCGGAGAGCGTCTCCACCAGCAGGTCCAGCTCCCGGACCGGCGCCTGGGCGTCGAACTCGGCCCAGGCGTGCACGGCCGCGACCCGCATGACGGCGGGACCGGTCCGCAGGACCTCCTGCACCACGGCGCG
Organism: Streptomyces sp. NPDC047061; assembly: GCF_040643955.1. NCBI lineage: Bacteria > Bacillati > Actinomycetota > Actinomycetes > Kitasatosporales > Streptomycetaceae > Streptomyces > Streptomyces sp. NPDC047061. Next base: position 109,517 of record NZ_JBEYVI010000013.1, on the reverse strand, counting down.
CACCCGGCCCACGGCCTCGGCGGTGTCCGCCGCGGCGGTACCCAGCGCGAGCAGCAAGGGCAGCCGCACGGTCAGGTCCGTCTCGGCGCTCCACCGCTCCAGCAGGACCTCGACCCCCTCCGCGAAGGGCAGTGCCTCCCTGCGCACCACGGGATCGGGGTCCGCGAGCAGTTTCCGCAACGCCGGTCGCTGGTGCCGCCACATCTCGTGCCATCCCGGGTCCACCCGGTCCGGTTCGGGCGCGGCCGCCGCCCGGGACAGGCTCACCAGCAGCTGCACGAGCCAGTTCCGGGCGCCCATCCCGGGATCGCCGGCCAGAGCGACGATGAACGGCAGGGCGGCGGTCGAGGCGGAGTCCAGGTGCCCGTGGCGCGGCGCGATGTGCTCGTACAGGGGGTCGCAGTCCGCCTCCGTCGCGGCTCCGCCCCTGTCCATCAGGTGCAGGAGGGCGCGTCGCATCTCCTCGGTGAGGCGATCCCCGCAGGCGGACTCCAGCCGCTCCCTCGGCGCGTCGCCCGGCGCCCCCACGGCCATGTCCGCCACGTCCGCCACTCCCCGTCTCCGTGCTCCCGGCAAGCCGGCTCCCCGCCGGACATCCTGTCATCGAGGACGGCCGCGGGGCGCGAGAGAGGGTGCCTGGGGAGGACGTTCCCTGTTGCCGCCCACTGGGCATGATCGGGGTGCGGCCTGCCCGCGGTCGTGCGCGCGGCGATGACGTGCGTTGCATAAACGTGCAGCGAACCGTATAGTCATGCCATCTGGAGGAGGATGGACATGGCGGTACGTGCGGCGGTTGCCGGAGCGAGCGGATACGCGGGCGGAGAGGTCCTGCGGCTGCTCCTCGCGCACCCCGAGGTCGAGATCGGCACCCTGACCGGCAACTCCAACGCGGGCCAGCGCCTGGGCGCGCTCCAGCCGCACCTGTTCCCGCTCGCCGACCGCGTGCTGGCGGAGACGACCCCCGAAGCCCTCGCCGGGCACGACGTCGTCTTCCTCGCGCTCCCGCACGGGCAGTCCGCCGCCGTCGCCGAGCAGCTCGGCCCGGACGTCCTCGTCGTCGACATGGGCGCCGACTTCCGCCTCCGGGACCCGGCCGACTGGGAACGCTTCTACGGCTCCCCGCACGCCGGCACCTGGCCCTACGGCCTCCCCGAACTGCCGGGTGCCCGCGCCGCGCTGGAGGGGTCCAAGCGCATCGCGGTACCCGGTTGCTACCCCACCGCCGTCTCCCTCGCCCTCTACCCGGCCTACGCCGCCGGGATCGCCGAGCCCGAGGCGGTGATCGTCGCCGCGTCCGGCACCTCCGGCGCGGGCAAGGCGCCCAAGCCGCACCTGCTCGGCAGCGAGGTCATGGGCTCCATGTCCCCGTACGGCGTCGGCGGCGGCCACCGGCACACCCCCGAGATGATCCAGAACCTCAGCGCGGTGGCGGGGGAGCGGGTCGCCGTCTCCTTCACGCCGACGCTCGCGCCGATGCCCCGGGGCATCCTCGCCACGTGCAGCGCCAAGGCCGTGGCCGGGGTGACGGGGGAGTCCGTGCGCGCCGCCTACGAGAAGGCCTACGCCGACGAGCCCTTCGTCCACCTGCTCCCGGAGGGCCAGTGGCCCGCCACGGCGTCCGTCCACGGTTCCAACGCCGTTCAGGTGCAGGTCGCATACGACGAGGCCGTCGGCCGCATCATCGCGATCAGCGCCATCGACAACCTGACCAAGGGCACCGCCGGCGGCGCCCTGCAGAGCATGAACATCGCCCTCGGACTCGACGAGTCCACCGGGCTGACCACGATCGGAGTTGCGCCGTGAGCGTGACGGCAGCGAAGGGATTCACGGCCGCGGGCATCGCCGCCGGGATCAAGGAGAGCGGCAACCCGGACCTGGCCCTCGTGGTCAACAACGGGCCCCGCCGTGCCGCCGCGGGCGTCTTCACCTCCAACCGCGTGAAGGCCGCCCCCGTGCTCTGGTCCGAGCAGGTCCTCAAGAGCGGCCAGGTCTCGGCCGTGGTCCTCAACTCCGGCGGCGCCAACGCCTGTACGGGCCCCAAGGGCTTCCAGGACACCCACGCGACCGCCGAGAAGGCCGCGGAGGTGCTGGGCCGGGGCGCCATCGAGGTGGCCGTCTGCTCGACCGGCCTGATCGGCGTGCTCCTGCCCATGGACAAGCTGCTGCCGGGCGTCGAGACCGCGGCCGCTTCCCTGAGCGAGCACGGCGGCGAGAAGGCCGCCATCGCCATCAAGACCACCGACACCGTGCACAAGACGTCCGTGGTGACCTGGGGGTCCCCCCGGACGGAGTCTGGGGGAGGCTGGACCGTCGGCGGGATGGCCAAGGGCGCCGGCATGCTCGCCCCCGGCCTCGCCACCATGCTGGTGGTCCTCACCACGGACGCGGTCGTCGAGAGCGAGGCGCTCGACAAGGCGCTGCGCGCCGCCACCCGGACCACCTTCGACCGCGTCGACTCCGACGGCTGCATGTCCACCAACGACACCGTGCTGCTGCTCGCCTCCGGCGCCTCCGAAGTCACCCCGGAATACGCGGAGTTCGCCGAGGCCGTCCGCGCCGTCTGCGACGACCTCGGTCAGCAGCTGATCCGGGACGCCGAGGGCGCCAGCAAGGACATCAAGGTCGAGGTCGTGAACGCGGCCAGCGAGGACGACGCCGTCGAGGTGGGCCGCTCCATCGCCCGCAACAACCTCCTCAAGTGCGCCATCCACGGCGAGGACCCCAACTGGGGCCGCGTCCTCTCCGCCATCGGCACCACCGGGGCCGCCTTCGAGCCCGACCGGCTCAACGTCGCCATCAACGGCGTCTGGGTGTGCAAGGAGGGCGGGGTCGGCGAGGACCGCGAGAAGGTCGACATGCGCTACCGCGAGGTGCACATCGTCGCCGACCTCGCCGCCGGCTCCGAGACCGCCACCATCTGGACCAACGACCTGACCGCCGACTACGTCCACGAGAACAGCGCTTATTCGTCATGAGTACTACGCGTAAGCACACCGCGCTGCCCAAGGCGCAGATCCTCATCGAGGCGCTGCCCTGGCTGGTCCGTCACAACGGCAGGACCGTCGTGATCAAGTTCGGCGGCAACGCCATGATCGACGAGGACCTCAAGGCCGCCTTCGCCCAGGACGTCGTCTTCCTGCACCACGCCGGCCTCAAGCCGGTCGTCGTGCACGGCGGCGGCCCGCAGATCAGCGCCGCGCTGGACAGGCACGGCATCGTCAGCGAGTTCAAGGCCGGGCTCCGGGTCACCACCGAGGACGCCATGGACGTCGTACGGATGGTGCTCGCCGGGCAGGTCCAGCGAGAGCTGGTCAACCTGCTCAACCAGCACGGGCCGCTCGCCGTCGGGCTGACCGGCGAGGACGCCCACACCATCACCGCGACCAAGCACCGGCCCGAGATCGACGGCGAGTTGATCGACATCGGGCGGGTCGGCGAGATCACCGCGATCGACACGGGCGCGATCGAGGCACTGCTCGCCGACGGCCGGATCCCGGTCGTCTCCTCCATCGCCCGCTCCGAGGACGACGGACATGTCTACAACGTCAATGCTGATACGGCGGCTGCGGCACTCGCTGCTGCTCTGGGCGCCGAGACCCTCATGGTCCTCACCGACGTCGAGGGCCTCTACGAGGACTGGCCGAACTCCGACGAGGTGATCAGCCGTCTCACCGCTTCCCAACTGGAGAAGCTGCTGCCGGAGCTGAGCTCCGGCATGGTGCCGAAGATGGAGGGCTGCCTGCACGCCGTACGCAACGGCGTCACCACCGCCCGGGTCATCGACGGCCGGGTCCAGCACTCGATCCTGCTGGAGATCTTCACGGACGAAGGCATCGGCACCATGGTCGTGCCGGACGCGGAGGGGGAGTCATGAGCAACCAGGAACTGACCACGCGCTGGCAGGGCGCGCTCATGAACAACTACGGCACCCCGCGGCTGCCCCTCGTCCGCGGCGAGGGCGTCAAGGTCTGGGACGCCGAGGGCACCGAGTACCTCGACTTCGTCGGCGGCATCGCCACCAACGCGCTCGGCCACGCCCACCCCGCGATCGTCGAGGCCGTCAGCAGGCAGATCGCGTCCCTCGGCCACATCTCCAACTTCTTCATGGCCGAGCCCACCGTCGCCCTCGCCGAGCGGCTGGTCCAGCTCTTCGGCCGGGACGGCAGGGTCTTCTTCTGCAACTCAGGTGCCGAGGCCAACGAGGCCGCCTTCAAGATCGGCCGACTGACCGGGCGGACCCACATGGTCGCCACCGACGGCGGCTTCCACGGCCGGACGATGGGCGCCCTCGCGCTCACCGGACAGCCCGCCAAGCAGGACCCGTTCCGCCCGCTGCCCGCCGACGTCACCCACGTGCCCTACGGCGACGCACAGGCCCTGGCCGCCGCGGTCACCGAGGAGACCGCCCTGGTGATCATCGAGCCGGTCCAGGGCGAGAACGGCGTCGTCGTACCGCCCCCGGGCTACCTCAAGGCGGCCCGCGCGATCACCGCCGCCACCGGCGCCCTGCTCGTCCTCGACGAGGTGCAGACCGGCACCGGCCGCACCGGCACCTGGTTCGCCTACCAGGCCCACGAGGGCGTGCTGCCCGACGTCGTCACCCTCGCCAAGCAGCTCGGCGGCGGGCTGCCGCTCGGCGCGACCGTGGCCTTCGGCCGCGCCGCCGAACTGCTCCAGCCCGGCCACCACGGCACCACCTTCGGCGGCAACCCGGTCGCCTGCGCCGCCGGCCTGGCCGTCCTCGACACCATCGAGAACGAGGGGTTGCTGGAGAACGTCAAGCGGCAGAGCGAGAGGTTGCGGGACGGAATCGAGGGTCTCGGCCACGGGTTGATCGATTATGTCCGGGGCGCGGGTCTCCTCCTGGGTATCGTGCTCACCGAGCCGCTGGCAGCGCAGGTGCAGCAGGCGGCTCAGGAGGCCGGGTTCCTGGTGAACGCGCCCGCTCCCGACGTCGTACGGCTGATGCCGCCGCTGAACCTCCGCGACGCCGAGGCGGACGCGCTGCTGAGCGCCCTGCCCGGCATCCTCGACGCAGCGAGCGGGGACGGACGATCCGGAGAATGAGACGACGATGAGCCAGGCGCAGGAGTTCGACCAGTCGGGCGGGGCGGGGCCCGCGGTACCGCAGACCCGGACCGCCCGGCACCGCCGGATCGTGGACATCCTCAACCGGCAGCCGGTGCGCTCGCAGAGCCAGCTCGCGAAGCTGCTCGCCGACGACGGCCTCACGGTCACCCAGGCGACGCTCTCCCGGGACCTCGACGAGCTGAACGCGGTGAAGATCCGCAACACCGACGGCGAGCTGATCTACGCGGTGCCCAGCGAGGGCGGCTTCCGCACCCCCCGCGCCCCGCTGGGGGAGTCGGCCAAGGAGGAGCGGATGCGCCGCCTCTCCCAGGAACTCCTGATCTCGGCGGAGGCCTCGGCGAACCTGGTCGTCCTGCGCACCCCGCCCGGCGCGGCCCAGTTCCTCGCCTCGGCGATCGACCAGGCGGAGCTGCACGACATCCTCGGGACCATCGCCGGGGACGACACCCTGCTGCTCATCAGCCGTGATCCGACCGGCGGCCAGGCCCTCGCGGACCACCTGCTGCGCCTGGCCCAGAACGGCCACTGAGAGCCACTGAGCGCCACTGCCGGCGGCCGCCGACCCACCGTCGACCGACCGCCGACCGGCCGGCGACCCGCGTGCGGGGCCCGGCCGGCCGACGGACAATGGCTGTGTGATCTTCCGCGGCGAGCGGTCAGGCGGGCGGGCAATCCCCTGGCGGCCGTCGAACGTATACAGGGGTGTGTCGGGATTCCGGTTCCCCGTCGGCCGCCTCCCGGACGAGGCTCTGCTGTCCGGGCTGGCCACCGGAGACCCGGAGCTCGCCGAACTCTTCGTACGGCGGTTCCAGCACCGGGTCTTCGGGGTCGCGATGGCCGTGACCGGGGACCAGCAGCTCGCCGAGGACGTCGCCCAGCAGACGTTCGAGCGCGCCTGGCGGCACGCCCAGATCTACGACTCGCGCCGCGGCTCGGTCACGACCTGGCTCACCACCATCGCGCACAACCTCGCCGTCGACGCCGTCCGCGCCCGGCGGACCGAACCGATGGCACCCGAGGACCTCGACCCCCTCCTCGACGCCGTCACCGAGACCCCCGAACGGTGGGCCCTGGCCGACGAGGCCTCCACCCAGCTCCGGGCCGCGCTGGCCCGGCTGCCGCGGGACCAGGCCCGGGCCCTGATGATGGCCGGCGTCTACGGCATGACGGCCCAGCAGATCGCCGACGCGGAACGGATCCCGCTGGGCACGGCCAAGACGCGGATCAGAGCCGCGATGGCGAAACTCCGCACCGCACTCGCGTCCCCGAAGGGAGGCGACCATGTCCGGTGACGCGCACTGCGAGAAGCTGCGCGAGGTCGGCGCCGAACTGGCGCTGGGCGTCCTGCCCGGCCGCGAGCGGGCCGAGGCGGTCGCCCATCTGGACGGATGCGCGGACTGCCGGGAGTACGTACGCCAACTCACCGGGATCGGCGACCGGTTGATCGGCCTGCTGCCGGAGAGCGACCCGCCGCCCGGCTTCGGGACCCGGGTGGCGCGCAGCCTGGCCGAGCAGGCCACCGGGGCCGAGGGGGCCGGACCCACCCGCGCCGCCGCCCAGGGCCGGCGCAGTCGTGTCCGGCGCCTCCGGCTGCGGCTCGCGGCCGTCGCCGCCACCGCCGCGGTCGCCGTCGGCTTCGCCGGCTGGGCGATCGGCAGCGCCGTCGAGGGGGCCGTCACCGCCTCGGCGCCCGCGGTCGAGTCCGAGCCCGTGCTGGTCGGCGACATGATCCCGGCCGGCGGCGGGGAGCCCGTCGGCGAGGTCTACGCCCACCCCGGCAGTCCCGCCTGGATCTTCGTCTCCGTGGCCCTCCCCGGCACCCCCTACAACGGCAAGGTCAGCTGCCTCCTCGCCCGCGCCGACGGTACGACCACACGGGTCGGCGACTTCCCCCTGCGCGCCGGACGCGGCAACTGGGGCGTCGCCGTCCCCGTCGACCTCACCAGGTACTCCGCCGCCCGCCTCGACTCTCCCACCGGCACCGTCCTCGCCACCGCCCAGCTGCAGAAGGGCCAGGTGGTGACCCCGGAGACGTGACCGGGGGATCAGGAGAGCGGCATCGGGACGGCGGGATCAGGAGAGCACCGCTCCCGCGCCGAGCCGGTGCAGCCGGGCGTACGGCCCCTCCCGCCCGAGCAGTTCCGCGGGCGCGCCGTCCTCGACGACCCGGCCGCGGTCGAGCACCACGATCCGGGTCGCGTCGCGGACGGCCGGCAGGTGGTGCGAGACGACCACGGTGGTCCGCCCCGCCATGAGCCGGCGCAGCGGCTCCATGACCCGCCGGGCCGAGCGGACGTCCAGCCCGGCGGTCGGCTCGTCCAGGAGGAGCACCGGCGCGTCCCGGACCATCGCCCGGGCGATCGCCAGCCGCCGGCACTGCCCGCCGGAGAGCGTCCGGCCGCGCTGCCCGACGAGCGTGTCGTAGCCGTCCGGGAGCCGCTCGACGAACTCGTGCGCGTCCGCGGCCCGCGCCGCCGCGACGATCTCCGCCTCCGTGGCCGCCGGCCGGCCGTAGGCGATGTTCTCCCGCACGGTGCCGTGGAAGACGAGCGTCTCCTGCAGCACCACGGCGATGTTCTCCCGGACGTCGGTCAGACTGAGGTCGCGCAGATCGATGCCGTCGAGACGGACCGCACCCCGGTCGGGGTCGTAGAACCGCAACTGCAGCTTCGCGAGTGTGGACTTGCCCGCTCCGCTCGCCCCGACCAGCGCCAGCGTCTCCCCGGGAGTCGCCCGGAACGACACGTCCGACAGCGCCCAGGCCGCGGTACCGGGATAGCGGAACCACACCCCGTCGAACTCCACCGCACCCCGCGCCCGGCGGATCCGGCGCGCCCCGGCCGCCTCGGTCACCTGGGGCCGCTCGTCGAGCAGTTCGATGATGCGTTCCGCGGCGGCGGAGGCCGTGTAGAAGGTGGTGCCGAGCCCGGACAGCCCGTGGACCGGGCTGTACAGCTTGCCGATCAGCGCGAGGAACACCAGCAGTCCGCCGGGCGTGAGCCGGCCCCGGGCCAGTTCCCAGGTGCCGAGGGCCAGCACCGCGAGGCCGCCGGCCACCTCCACGAACTCGACGGCGGGTTCGTACACGGCATGGATCCGTGCCGAGGCCATCGCCGCGCGGAACCGCCCGGCGTTCTCCCGCTCGAACCGGCCCGCCTCCCACGCCTGCCGGTTGTACGCCTGCACGAGGACGACGTTGCCCAGGGACTCCTCGGCGATCGCGCCGAGCGCCCCGCCACGGCGCCTGCGCTCCCGGGAGGCCTCCCTGATCAGCCGCGAGAAGTGCCGGGCCGCGCCCCAGAACAGCGGTACGACGACGAGGGCGAGCAGGGTCAGGTCCCAGCGGAGGCAGAACAGCAGGCCGAGGTAGACGCCCAGGCTGATCAGGTAGTACAGGGCGTCCGCGACACCCGAGAGCAGGAACGCCTCCACCGCGTCGACGTCGCCGGTGACCCTGGACAGCACGTCCCCGAGCCGGCGGCGTTCGAAGAAGCCGAGCGAGAGTCCCTGGACATGCCGGAACACCTCGGAGCGCAGCGTGAGCAGGAAGCGTTCGCCGACCCAGGTGGACGTCACGTCGTCGGCGGAGCCGAGGGCGCCGGAGCAGAGGACGAGGCCGAGGTAGGCCGGTGCGATCCACAGCAGGGGGCGCAGCTCCCGCGCGACGAGCACGTCGTCGACGACGAACTTGAAGAGCCACAGTTCCGCGGCGTCGACCGCGGGGGCGGTCAGGCCCAGCAGGACGAGCGGCACGAGCCAGCGGCGGCCGCCTCGGGTGTACGGCCAGAACCGCCGGAAGACCTCGCGCGGGGAGACCGGGGGAGCGGCCGTGCCCACGGTGTCGGGCGCCATGACAGGGTTCCTCGGAGACCGCCGGCGAGCGGACCGGCCGACCCGGTGCCGGTCCGCTCAGCCTTCAGGGGTGGTCAGTAGTGGCCGTGGCCGTGGCCGTGCCGGTCGCCGCCGTGGTCGTGCCGGTGCCCATGACGGTCGTGGCCGTGGTTGTGGCCGTGGCCGTGCCGGTCTCCGTGACGGTCGTTGCGATCGCGGTCGCGGTCCCGATGGTTGAACGGCATGAGGTTGCTGAAGACGGCCATGGTGTTCCTCCCGAAACTTGCTTCACAGGGGGTACGGCCGAAGGGGAGGGAGGGATGGCGTTTTGCGGGACGAAATCAAAAAACATTGCGGTCGATGTCCGGCCGCGGGCCGGTGGGGGCTGATCGCGCCCACGCGGCGGCAGCCGCAAATCAAATGCAGCCCCGCGCCCCTAAAGGGGCGCTACAGCCGCCGCTTCTTCCCAGCCGCGAGCGCTCGTGTCAGCTCATCAGCCGCGGGCAGGCGTGCCGCAGGGCGGCACGGGTGGGCGCGGGCGGCACCCTGCAAGCGCCGGTAAGTGTTCCCCCCCCCCGGGCCTCAGCCCAGACGCGCGGCCAGCCCCCCAGTGCACCGCACTTCATCGCCGGCCGTGATCAACAGCCCCTCCACGTCCGGCAGCGACTCCAGCCACGCCAACCCCGCCCGCGACCCCATCGCGAACGCCGCCGTGGCCCAGCAGTCCACCCACGTCAGCCGCGGTCCCACCACCGTCACCGCCACCAGGTCCGTCACCGCCGACTTGCCCGTCCGCGGATCGACGATATGGGCGCCCCGCTCCGCCGTACCGGACGTGGCGACCGCCAGTTCCGCCACCCCCGCCGCCGAGATCACCGCCGCCAGCCCGCCCGGCCGCAGTGGATCGGCGATCCCCACCCGCCACGCCCGCGTCGGCTCGGGCGCGCCGTACATCTGGACGTCACCGCCGCCGTTCACGCTCACCCCGCTGACCCCGGCCACCTGCCGGAGCAGCCGGGCCGCCCGCTCGGCGGACCAGCCCTTCACGATCCCCGTGGGGTCGAGCCGGCCCCGGTAGCGGGTGCTGAACCAGCCGTCGCTCACCCGCTCCGCCTCGGCCGCCAGCTCCAGCACCTCGGCGACCTCGGGATCGCAGTCGGCGACGCCGATCTCCTCCCGCGCCAGCCGGGACACCTGGCTGTCCTCGCGGTAGGTGCTGAACACCTCGTCGACCCGGTGCAGCCCGGCGACCGCCTCTTCGAGGGCCGCCCGGACGGCTTCCGGATCCCCGCCGCGGACGTCGAAGGAGAAGACTGTCCCCATGACCTCCTCCGCATGACGCACCGCGGCGGGAGCTTCCGCGGACTCCGCCACGGCCTCAGCCACCAGCCTGGTCCAGCGCCGACTGCAGGGACTGCTTGTAGCCGGTGCTGGTGTAGGTGGCCCCCGAGACGGAGTCGATGTTGGCGTTGCCGGCCGCCACCGCCTCCTGGTTGAGCTTGGGGACGGAGAGCGCCGTCTTCTGGTCGCTGGTGCCGCCGCTGGGCGCCTGCACCGCCTCCGCCTTGGTGATCTTCCCGCCGGAGACCGTGATCCGGACCTGGACCGGCCCGTACTGGGTCTGCGCGACCTGCCCGGTCACCGTCTTGGCCTGCGCCTGCGCGGACCCGGACGAGGAGGACGAGCCCGACGACGAGGAGGCGGCCGCCTCCTTCATCTTGTCCAGCGCCGACTGCAGCGACTGCTTGTAGCCGGTGCTCGTGTACGTCGCCCCGGAGACCGAGTCGATGTTCGCGCTCTGCGCCGCCACCGTCTCCTTGTTCAGCGTCGGTACCGACAGCGCGGTCTTCTGGTCGCTGGTGCCGCCCTTGGGCGCCTGGATCGCCTGCGCCTGGGTGATCTTGCCGTTGGCGACGGTCAGCCGGACCTGCACGACGCCGTACTGCGTCTGGGTCGCGTCCCCGTCCACCGTCGTGGTCCCGGCGGCCCCGGTGCCGCCCTGCGGCGACTCCTGCCCCGCCGCCGCGGCCGACGCGGACCCGCCGGCGACCGCGGACGTCGGGTCCGACGACGGCTTCAGCGACAGCAGCAGCACGACACCGGACACGGTCGCCGCGGTGGCCAGCACCACACGCCTGATGGGGTGACTCTTCCTCATCGCTTACGAACTCCCGATTCCCTGGATTCCCGTGTGGTCCCGTCGCTCACATCTCGAACGACTCGTGATGGATGCGGCGGGCGGGAACCCCCGCGCCGCGCAGTGCTTCGTACACGCCCTGCGCGAACCCGGGCGGGCCGCACATGAAGACGTCGTGGTTGTCGATGTCCGGGATCTTCCGCTGGAGGTTCTCCGCGGAGATGTCCGGCCGCTCGCCCTCCGGGCTGTTGACCGCGTACATCAGCCGGGCCCCGCGCTCCTTGGCGATCTTGGCCAGCTCGTCCCACAGGGCCAGGTCCTGTGTGGTGTTGGCCCGGTAGAGCAGGGTCAGGTCGCCCGCGGCGCCGGGCAGCGTCTCGAACAGCGCCCGCATGGGCGTGATCCCGACGCCGCCCGCCACCAGCAGGACCTTGCCGCGGCTGCGCCGGGACGCGGTCATCGCCCCGTACGGCCCTTCGGCCCACACCTTGGTCCCGGGCCGTAGTTCGCGCAGCCGCGCGCTGTGGTCGCCGATCGCCTTGACGGTGATCCGCAACATGCCGGGGCGGGGTGCCGCCGACAGGGAGTACGGGTGCGAGCTGAACCGCATCCCGGGGGCCAGGAACCGCCAGCGGAAGAACTGGCCGGCCTCCGCGCCCATCCGGTGCAGCTTGCGCCCGCCGATCAGCACCGACACGATGCCGGGCGTCTCCTCGATGACCGCCTCGACCCGCATCCGGTGCCGCAGGTTGAGCCGGATCGGGGTGAGGATCCGGTACCAGACCACCAGCGCGGTGACCGCGCCGTACAGGCCGTACCAGAAGGTCTTGGCCATCGGGGTGAGGGCGAAGTCGTTGCCGGTGGTGATCTGGTGCCAGAAGGTCAGGAACACCGCCGCGTACGTCAGCAGGTGCACGTGGTACCAGGTGTCGTACGGGATCCGGCGCCGGACCGGGCCGATCGAGGTCAGGCCGATGACGACGAACAGGCCGGTGCCGATCGCGGCCTTGCCCATGTCGGGGAGCTGGTTCACGGAGTCGATGGTCTGCTGCACGATGTCGTTCAGCGTCTTGCCGGCCTGCAGCGCATAGCCCCACATGATGAGGAACACGTGCGCGAAGACCAGGCAGAGCGTGTAGCGGCCGCTCATCGCGTGCCAGCGGGCGACACGGTCGGAGCCGACCCGCCGCTCCAGCGCGGGCACCCGGGCCATCTGGAGCACCACCAGCGCCATCAGATAGCCCGCCAGCAGGCCGGTGATCCGGCCCGCGTTGAGGATCTTGCCGTTCTGGTCGGCGATGGACGGGGTGTTGTGCCACCACAGCCACAGCACGGCCGCCGCACCCGCCCATACGGCGAGCAGCAGCGGAACTGCCGGGGAGCGGCGCGGGCGGATGCGGCGCATCGTCTGTCGTCGGGCGGCACGTCCGCCTGCGAGCGTGGTGGTCACGGTTCCTCCGTAGGGAATTGACCCTTGGCCCACAGATACGTGCCGTACTGCCCGAGTGTTCAGAGACCCGCGGAGTCCAGTGCCGACTGGAGTGACTGCTGGTAACCCTGGCTGGTGTAGGTGGCCCCGGAGACCGTGTCGATGCTCGCGCTCTGCGCCGCCAGCGCCTCACTGCGCAGCTGGGGGAGGGCGTAGTCGTTGATCTGCTGGTCCCGGGGGTTGTCCGACGGGTACTGCACGGCCGTGACGTCGGTGATCTTGCCGTTCTTGATGGTCACCTTCACCTGGACGGGGCCCCAGCGGGTCTGCACGGTGTCCCCGGTGACGGTCTTGGTGCCGGTGCTGCTGCTCCCGGACTTGCCGGAACTGCCCGAGCCGGAGCCCGAGCCGCTTGAGCCGCTGCTCGCGCCCGGTGAGGCGCTCGCGCCGGCCGACGGGGCGGCGGCCGCCGAGTCGGTGATCACGGTCGGGGCGGTGTGCGGCTTCAGCGCCAGCAGCATCACTATCCCGGAGACGGTGGCGGCGCTCGCCAGCATGACGCGGCGCAGCGGCCGGTTCTTGTTCAGTGCGTGCACGACAGGGGCCTCACAGCTCGAACGACTCGTGGTGGATACGGCGGTCCGGCACTCCGGCGGCCCGCAGCGCGCCGTACAGCTCCTGGGCGAAGCCGTGCGGGCCGCAGATGTACACGTCGTGCCCGGCGAGCCCGGGGACGGTCGCCCGCAGCGCGTCCGGCGTGAGGGCGGGACGTTCGCCGTGCGGGCCGTTGAGGGCGTAGAGCACCCGGGCCCCGCGCCACCGCGCGATCGCCTCCAGCTCGCCGCCCAGCGCCAGGTCATCGGCGGTACGCGCCCGGTAGAGCAGCGTGACCTCGCCGGGCAGGGTCTCGAAGAGCGCCCGCAGCGGGGTGACCCCGACGCCGGCCGCGATCAGCAGGGACCGGTGCCCGCTCGCCCGGTCGGCGGTGAGGGAGCCGTACGGCCCCTCCGCCCACACCCGGGTACCGGGGCGCAGCAGCGCGACGGCCGTGCTGTGGTCGCCGAGCGCCTTGACCGTGATCCGCAGCAGGTCGCCGCGCGGCGGCGCCGACAGGGAGTACGGCGTGGACGTCCAGCCCATGCCGTCGCCGCCGAAGAACCGCCAGCGGAAGAACTGCCCCGCCTGCGCGCCGAGTTCACCGATCCGCCGGCCCCGCACCACGACGGAGTACACGCCGGGCGCCTCCTGCTGCACGGACTCCACCCGCAGCCGGTGCCGGAGGTTGAGCCGCACCGGCGCCAGCACCCGGAACCACACCACCAGAGCCGCGACCCCCAGGTACAGCGCGTACCAGAAGGCGGTGGCGACCGGCTTGCCGTTGAAGTCGTTGCCCAGCGTCAGCTGGTGGAAGAAGGCGAGGAAGACGGCCGCGTAGGTGAGCAGGTGGACGTAGTACCAGAACTCGTAGCTGGTACGGCGGCGGGCCGCGCGCATCGAGGTGATGCCGACGGCGAAGAGGATCACCGTGCCGGCGGTCGCCTTCAGCATGTCGGGGTAGTCCAGGACGACGTTCAGCGTCTCGTGGACGACGGAGGCATGGTCCTGGGCCGCGTACCCGGTGAGGATCAGCATGATGTGCGCGACCAGCAGGCACACCGTGTACCGCCCGGCCATCGCATGCCAGCGCGCCACCCGGTCCGAGCCGACCCGGACCTCCAGCAGCGGCACCCGGGCCATCAGGCCGACGAGCACCGCGCACGCGTACCCGCACAGCAGCCCGGCGATCCGCCCGGCCCCGGTCAGCCAGCCCGCCGCTCCGACGACCGAGCCGGTGTCCGACCACCACAGCACGATCACGGCCGCCGCCCCGGCCCACAGCACGGCGAGCACGGCGGCGGCGGGGGAGCGGCGCGTGGCCACGCCGGGCACGGCGGGCGCCGCACGCCGATCGTCCACGGTCGTCATGAGGGGGTCCTTTCTCCGTTCGGTCCCGCCACTGTGCAGCCCGAACCTCTGAGCGACCTCTCAGTCCCCGCCCTGCTCAGCGCACTCAGAGCAAACTCAGAGCACCCGGGGTCCCTCCCCGTCGCCCGCAGGGGTGATGCTGGTAGACGCGATGAACACGACCCGCTCCGGCCGCCCCGCCCTCACCCGCCCCGACGGCACCCCGCTCCGCGTCCTCGTCGTCGACGACGACCCCGACCTCGCGGAGGTCCTCACCGGCGCCCTGCGCTACGAGGGCTGGGAGGTCCGCGCGGCCGGCGACGGCGCGGCCGCGCTGACCACGGCGCGGGAGCTGCTGCCGGACGCGGTGGTCCTCGACGTGATGCTCCCGGACACCGACGGCTTCGCCGTGCTCCGCTCGCTGCACCAGGTCAAGCCGGACGTCTGTGTGCTCTTCCTCACGGCCCGGGACGCCGTCGAGGACCGCATCGCCGGCATCACCGCGGGCGGCGACGACTACGTGACCAAGCCGTTCAGCCTGGAGGAGGTGGTCGCCCGGCTGCGCGGCCTGCTGCGCCGCGCCGGCATGGCCCGCCAGCAGGAGGACGGCCCCCGGATGGTCGTCGGCGACCTGACCATGGACGAGGAGGCCCGCGAGGTGACCCGGGCAGGCGAGCTGATCGAGCTCTCCCCGACCGAGTTCGAGCTCCTCCGCTTCATGATGCGCAACCCGCGCCGCGTCCTCAGCAAGGCGCAGATCCTCGACCGCGTCTGGTCCTACGACTTCGGCGGCCGCGCCCATGTCGTGGAGCTGTACATCTCCTACCTGCGCAAGAAGGTGGACGCGGGCCGCGAGCCCATGATCCACACGGTCCGCGGCGCGGGCTACGTCCTCAAGCCGACGGCCAGGTGAGTGACCAGGTGACCAGGTGAATCTCCTACGACGGCTACGACGGCTGCTGCGGCACCTGCCCCGCCCCCGTATCCCCCGCACCCTCCGTGCCCGCCTCACCGCCGGCCTGGTCGTGCTGCTGGCGGTGAGCTGCGCGGCCGTCGGCGTCGCGGCGGTGGTCGAGCTGAACGGCTTCCTCACCGGGCGCCTGGACCAGCAGCTCCAGCAGACCGGCCCGAGCTTCCCGCAGTCCCTCGAACACGGGAAGTTCAAGCCCAGCGACCGGGACGGCGACGAGCACGGGGACACCCGCCGCCAGGCCGCCGGCACCTTCGGCGCCCGCACGCTCAAGGGCCGGGTCACCAACGCGGCCCTGATCCCCTCCGGCGCCGACCCGGACCTGACCGTCGCCCTCACCGACCACGATCGCGCGACCCTCGCCGCACTGCCGGTGGACGGCCGCGGCCACACGGTCCGGCTCTCCTCGATCGGCGACTACCGGCTCCTGGCCTGGACGGGCCGCGACGGCGACGTCCTGATCACCGGTCTGCCCCTGGAGCCGGTACGGGCCACCGTGCACCGCCTGGAACTGGTCGCCGCCGGTGTCTTCGGCCTCGCCCTCGCCGCGGCCGGGGTGGCCGGCGCCCTCTGGGTCCGCTGGTCCCTGCGCCCGCTGAGCCGCGTCGCGGCCACCGCCACCCGGGTCAGCGAACTCCCGCTCGCCAGCGGTGAGGTGGCGCTGCCGCCCCGGGCCCCCGAATCCGACCCCCGCAGCGAGGTCGGCCGGGTGGCCGCCGCCTTCAACCGCATGCTGGGCCACGTCGAGGACGCGCTGACCAAACGCCATGCCAGCGAGGAACGCCTGCGCTCCTTCGCGGCCGACGCCAGCCACGAACTGCGCACCCCGGTCGCCTCGGTCCGCGGCCACGCGGAACTGGCACTGCTCCACCCGGGCCCGCTGCCTCCCGGGATCACCCGGGCCCTGGAACGCATCGCCGCCGAGTCCTCCCGCATGGGCGAGATGGTCGACGACCTCCTCCTGCTGGCCCGCCTGGACGCCGGCCGCCCCCTGGAGAGCCACCCGGTCGACCTCACCCACCTGGTCCTGGACGCGGTCACGGACGCCCGCGCCACCGGCCCCGACCACCGCTGGACCCTCGACCTCCCGGAAGAACCGGTGACGGTGACGGGCGACGCCCACCGCCTCCAGCAGGTGCTGGCCAACCTGCTGGCCAACGCACGTCTGCACACCCCCGTCGGCACGAAGGTGACGGTGACCCTGGAGACGGCCGGCGCGGCCGCGTCCCTCCAGGTCCAAGACGACGGCCCCGGCATCCCGCCGGACATCCAGCCCGGCGTCTTCGAACGCTTCACCCGAGCCGAACACCGCCGCCGCCCGGACGCCCCCGGCGGCGGAGCGGGCCTGGGCCTGTCGATCGTGGCAGCGGTGGTGGAGGCGCACGGGGGAACGGTGACCTTGGAGAGCCGCCCGGGTGCAACGACGTTCACTGTGCAGCTCCGGCTGGGGACACCCACCTAGGGGCGCGGGGCTGTATCAATTTGCGGCTCCGCCGCGTGGGCGCGACCAGCCACACACAACCGGCACCCGCCAGCGCCCCCGCACCCCCACGGCGCAACCGCGCACCCTCAATACCGGGTAAGAGCCGTATCCCCGCTCACCGTCCCCATCGCAATGTGCGGCGCCTTCTTCGGATCCGCCCACTGCAGAATCCGCTGCATCGAATCCTCCGGCACCGAAACACACCCCGCCGTGGCCCCCGCCCCGTTGACATGCAGAAAGATCCCGGCCCCCCGCCCCCGCACCGGCTGCGCATAGTTGAACCCGATCACCAGCGCATACCCGTACTGCGTCGTGTACGACGACAGCTTCTCCGACTCGGCGGCCCGGCAGTCGGACGGCAGCGGCTCGACCCAACGGTTGTAGGAGGCGGAGTCGTTGTCCTGGCACCACCACGAATTCGCGGTCACCGGCCGGTACTCGACGGTGGTCCCCGTCGGCGCCGCCTGGAGACCGAACCCGAACGGGAGGTCGTACAGCCCGGTCGGTGTCGTGTTCGTGCCCTGCTGCCGCTTGGCCCCCTCGACCAGCCCCTTCGCCCCGAACCGCGCGGCGGCCGACCCCACCTGCTCCCACTGCCCGTCCCGGCGCTCCCACCAGGTCAGGGTCCCCGACGTCGAGCTCAGTGCCGACGCCTCGGCGGTGATCAGCTGGCTGCCACCGCCCGTGTCGGCCATCCGGGCGGGCAGCGGAGCGGTGTCCCCGCCGCCCGGTGCCGCGCCGAGCAGCAGCAGGGACGCGGAGACAAGGGTGACGACGAAGCCTGGGCGCATGGCTCAGACGGTAGACGGGGGCAGCGGCAACGGCAGCCCGGGTAGGCCGTCCAGGCTCACCGCGATGTGGTCCTTCTTCTCGAAGTACGCGCTCAGCGGGGCGTCGTCCTCACGCGCGAAGCGCTTCCCGTGCAGGTCACGGTCGGCCTCGTACGCCATGCAGGGGACCGCGTAACCACAGCTGTCGCGAATGAGTTCGGCGTGGACGACGATGATCGCGCGCAGGCCGTGCGCCCGCAGATGGGCGATGGTCTCGGCGTTGGAGCCGACGAAGTCCAGTACCCGGAAATTATCGACGCGGTCACTTCACACGGCTGAGGAATTCCGGGATCCGGACAGGCCCCACTGTGGCCGCCCCGGCCGGCGCTGTACACGGGGCGGCCACAGCTGCCTGTCACGTCACTTGGCGAGCGTGCAGGCGGCCAGGGAGTCGAGGCCGGTCGGCTTGGTCGAGGTCCGGCCGATCGCGATGGCGATCCGGTCGATGGTCGACTTCCGCTTGTCCGCCAGCGGGCCGAGGATCGCGTTCTGCACGAAGTTCGGGCCACCCTGGCCGACCGTGTTCTGGAGCCGGGTGTTGGCCTCCTGGATCTGGGTCTGGAGCAGGGTGAGGTTGCGGGTGACCTCTGCCTGCGCGGACGCGGGGATGGCCGGCAGCTGCGAGGCGACGTCCGGGCAGGTGATCGTGCCGACGGCGCTGGTGTTCGTGTTCGTGCTGCCGGTGCTGCCCGTCGACTGCTGCTGGGTCGCGGCCGTGGTCGGCGTGGCCGAGGCGGTGCCCGTCGCCGTACCGCTGCCCGTGTTCGTGCTCGTCCCGCTCGCGTTCAGGGTGCACGGCGCCAGCGAGTCCAGGCCGGTCGGCTTGGCGGCCGTACGGCCGATCGCGGTGGCGATCCGGTTGATGGTCGCCACCCGCTTGTCCTTGAGGGGGCCGAGGATCGCGTTGTTCACGAAGTTCGGGCCGCCCTGGCCCACCGTGTCGACCAGCCGCTTGTTGGCCTCGGCGATCTGCGTCTGGAGCAGGGTGAGGTTGCGGGTGACCTCGGCCTGCGCGGAGGCGGGGATCGCGGGCAGCTTCGAGGCGACGTCCGGGCAGGTGATCGTGCCGGGCGAGGCGGCGAGGGTACGCGCGTTGTTCGTGCCACTGCTCTGGTCGGGCGTACCGGCGAGGGCCGAACCAGCGATGACCGCACCGGAGAGCGCCACGGCGGCGGCGCCGCCGATGAACGCGACGCGACGCTTGTTGTACTTCGGGAGAGCCCTGGACATGCGGATGCCTCACTCGGGTCAGAGGTGGGTTTACAAACGCGGCGCCTGCGTTCAGGCATGGGTACGAGAAAGCGGTTTCGTTTGTTCAAACCTTTTTCACATCTGTTCGACGAACCCCGTCGGATTGACGAATCATGCAGAGCTCTGCATACTCATGCATAGCAAGTGGATGTACGGGAGGAGGGACCCATGACCGAGCGCGTCGTACTCGCCTACTCCGGCGGGCTGGACACCTCCGTCGCCATCGGCTGGATCGCCGAGGAGACGGGCGCCGAGGTCATCGCCGTCGCGGTGGACGTCGGCCAGGACGGCGAGGACCTGGACGTCATCCGCAAGCGCGCCCTGGCCTGCGGTGCGGTCGAGGCGGAGGTCGCCGACGCCAGGGACGAGTTCGCCGACGAGTACTGCCTCCCGGCGATCAGGGCCAACGCCCTCTACATGGACCGCTACCCGCTGGTCTCCGCCCTCTCCCGCCCGGCGATCGTCAAGCACCTGGTGGCCGCCGCCCGCAAGCACGGCGCCACGACGGTCGCCCACGGCTGCACCGGCAAGGGCAACGACCAGGTCCGCTTCGAGGCCGGCATCGTCGCCCTCGCCCCCGACCTGACCTGCATCGCACCGGTCCGCGACTACGCGATGACCCGCGACAGGGCCATCGCCTTCTGCGAGGCGAAGCGCCTGCCGATCGCGACCACCAAGAAGTCCCCGTACTCCATCGACCAGAACGTCTTCGGCCGCGCCGTCGAGACCGGCTTCCTGGAAGACATCTGGAACGGCCCGATCGAGGACATCTACGAGTACACGCAGAACCCGGCCACCCCGCGCGAGGCCGACGAGGTGATCATCACCTTCGAGGCGGGCGCCCCGGTCGCGATCGACGGCAGGCCCGTCACCGTCCTCCAGGCGATCCAGGAGCTCAACGAGCGCGCGGGCGCCCAGGGCGTCGGCCGCATCGACATGGTCGAGGACCGCCTCGTCGGCATCAAGTCCCGCGAGGTGTACGAGGCCCCGGGCGCGATCGCGCTCATCACGGCCCACCAGGAGCTGGAGAACGTCACCGTCGAACGCGAACTCGCCCGCTACAAGCGGCAGGTGGAGCAACGCTGGGGCGAACTCGTCTACGACGGCCAGTGGTTCTCCCCCCTCAAGCGCGCCCTGGACGGCTTCGTCAACGAGGCCAACCAGCACGTCACCGGAGACATCCGCATGACCCTGCACGGCGGCCGGGCGGTTGTCACCGGCCGCCGCTCCGACTCCTCCCTCTACGACTTCAACCTCGCCACCTACGACACCGGCGACTCGTTCGACCAGGCCGCGGCCAAGGGCTTCATCGACATCTACAGCCTGTCGTCGAAGATCGCCGCGCAGCGTCAACTGCGGGCGTAGCCCGACGGGACCTGGCTTGGCGAGTAGCGTGACAACCGCCTCCCCGTTCATGGCCGGGGAGGCGGCGCCACATCCGTATCTCTCTAGGAGCAACGCAAGTGAGCAGCAACAGCGGTGACGTCCGGCTCTGGGGCGGCCGTTTCGCCGACGGTCCCGCCGAGGCCCTGGCGAAGCTGTCCGCGTCCGTCCACTTCGACTGGCGGCTCGCGCCCTACGACATCGCCGGTTCGCGTGCCCACGCGCGCGTGCTGCACAAGGCGGGCCTGCTCACCGAGGACGAACTGACCCGCATGATCGAGGGCCTCGACCAGCTCGAAGCCGACGTCGCCGCGGGCACCCTCGTCGGCACGATCGCCGACGAGGACGTCCACACCGCCCTGGAGCGCGGCCTCCTCGAACGCCTCGGTCCCGACCTCGGCGGCAAGCTCCGCGCCGGCCGCTCCCGCAACGACCAGGTGGCGACCCTCTTCCGGATGTACCTCCGGGACCACGCCCGCACCATCGGCGGCCTGATCGCCGACCTCCAGGACGCCTTCGTCGGCCTCGCGGAGGCCCACCCGGACGTGGCGATGCCCGGCCGTACCCACCTCCAGCACGCCCAGCCGGTCCTCTTCGCCCACCACGTGCTGGCCCACGTCCAGTCCCTGTCCCGGGACGCCGAGCGGCTGCGCCAGTGGGACGAGCGCACGGCCGTCTCCCCGTACGGCTCCGGCGCTCTCGCCGGCTCCTCCCTCGGCCTGGACCCGGAGGCGGTCGCCGCCGACCTCGGCTTCGAGCACGGCAGCGTCGCCAACTCCATCGACGGCACGGCCTCCCGCGACTTCGTGGCGGAGTTCGCCTTCATCACCGCGATGATCGGCGTCAACCTCTCCCGGGTCGCGGAGGAGGTCATCATCTGGAACACGAAGGAGTTCTCCTTCGTGACCCTGCACGACGCGTTCTCCACCGGCTCGTCGATCATGCCCCAGAAGAAGAACCCCGACATCGCGGAGCTGGCCCGCGGCAAGTCCGGCCGGCTGATCGGCAACCTGACGGGTCTGATGGCCACCCTCAAGGCCCTCCCGCTCGCCTACAACCGCGACCTCCAGGAGGACAAGGAGCCGGTCTTCGACTCCTGCGACCAGCTGGAGGTCCTGCTCCCCGCCTTCACCGGCATGATGGCCACCCTCACCGTCAACCGCGAGCGCATGGAGGAACTGGCCCCGGCCGGCTTCTCCCTCGCCACCGACATCGCCGAGTGGCTGGTCAAGCAGGGCGTACCGTTCCGCGTCGCCCACGAGGTGGCCGGCGAGTGCGTCAAGGCGGCGGAGGCCGAGAACAAGGAACTCGACGAGCTGACCGACGACCAGTTCGCGAAGATCTCCGCCCACCTGACCCCCGAGGTGCGGACGGTCCTCAACGTCCCGGGCGCCCTCGCCTCCCGCAACGGCAGGGGCGGCACGGCCCCGAGCGCGGTGGCGGTCCAGCTGGCGGAGGTCAAGGCGGACGTGGCGGCACAGCACGCCTGGGCGGCGGCCAGGACGGCCTAGCCCAGCGCATCGTGAAGGGCCCGGACAGGTCGTCTGTCCGGGCCCTTCACGCTGTCCGGTGACAGAGACCCGGCTCCGACCGGAGAACCCGGAGGCCCGGAGAACCCGGCGGGACCGAGAGAACCCCCATGCGCCCCGGAAGCCGGGCCCCCGTCCCCCGTCTGGCCGCCGGCCTCGCCCGGATCGGCGGCCTGTGTGTACCGGGCGCGGGCCAGGAGGGACGGCCGGCCCGACCGCCGCCGATGCCCCTCCCGGGCATCTCCCCCCCACCTGTTCGAATTGACACCGGGCTATCAGGGCCTCGTACTGAGTCAGGAGCCATTTGCGGGCAAATATGCCTCTTTGATGTACTCCGTCACCCCCCCATCCCACCCCTCCATGGAGCCGCCATGACGGTGCAGCCACAACAAGCGACCATGCCGACGGTCCTGGTGTTCGAGGGCGATCCCGGTGGAGATCCCCTGCACATCAACATGCCCGTACCGCATCCCGTCCCCCATCTGGACACCCAGCCCTTCCCGACGGCGATCGCGGCGACCGCGCCGCAGCCGGACAGTGCCGGGCCCGGCACCGAGGCGTTTCGCTACTGGGTCGCGGCGGACTCGCTCAGCCGGGCCGGCCAGACCTGGGGTCCGCTGGTGCCGACCGGAACGAAGTGGCATCCGCAGGTCGGACGCGCTCTCACGGCGCACCTCGACGCGGGCGACGACCTGAACGCCTTCTACGACCGCAAGGGCCTCTGGTTCTTCCGCCGGGTGGTGGCGGGCGTCAACGTCGCCGCGTGCGAGAGCAGCGAGGTCGTCCAGCACGAGGAGGGGCACGCCGTCCTCGACGCCCTGCGCCCCCAGTTGTTCAACATGGCGAGCGCGGAGACGGCCGCCCTGCACGAGGCGTTCGGTGACATCAGCGCCCTGCTGGGCTCTCTCCATCTGGAATCGCTGCGGACCGCGGTACTCGCCGAGACGCAGGGCGACCTCGAACTGTCCTCGCGGGTGTCCAGGACGGCCGAGCAGCTGGGCTGGGCGATTCGCCAGGGGCACCCGAGCGCCGTGGACCCGGACTGCCTGCGCAACCTGGCGAACAACTTCTTCTACCGCGACCCGGTGCTGCTCTCGCCCAGCGAACCCGCGAGCAGGCTCTCCAGCGAGCCGCACTCGTTCTCCCGGGTGTTCAGCGGCGCGTTCCTGAAGATCGTTGCGGGAATCTTCCGGCAGCAGGACCTGCAGGACCAGGCCGGTCTGGGCAGGGCGGCCGAGATCGCGGGACAGCTGCTGGTGGACGCGGTCGTCGCCGCACCCGTGGTGTCCGCCTACTACGCGCAGGTCGCGGCTCACATGATCGCCGCGGACCATCGCCGCAACGGCGGCCTGTACGGCCAGTCCCTGCGCTCGGCGTTCATCCGGCACGGCATCCTCTCCCTGGAGGCCGCCGCATCCGTCACCGAGCCGGAGGTGGCACGCCGAGGCGCCGGAATCGCCGAGGCGACGCCGGGCGGTGGAGACGACGAGGGTCTGACGCCCGTCACGGTCCAGGGGGCGACGTACGGCGTCACCCAGCCGCTCACCCTCGCCGCCCCGGCGCAGGAGCGGCGTTTCGGTGTCGCGGGCTCCGACCCCGCCGGCGGCTCGGTGCGGCCCTCCGACCCCGAGCGCGTCGCGACCTCGTACCTCGAGGACCTCTTCCGCCGCGGCCGGGTCCACGTGCCCGAAGACCACCGCTCCGCCACGTCGTTCGCCGACGACAGCCCCTCCCGGCTCAAGACGCACGAGATCACGCGCAGCACGACCGGCGAGGGCCTGGCCCTGGTCCGGCGGTGCTTCGACTGAGTCCTCGGACCGCGTTCACCGGACAAAACGCAGGCGACGGACGGTGAGCCGTCCGTCGTCCTCGCGTGTGACCACATGCGTCGTCCCGGGTGTCGGCTGCTCGCCCTCGAAGACCGCCTCGCCGCGGGCCAGCAGGTCGCCGGCGAACTTCTCGGCCTCCGCCAGCTCCTCCACCCCTCCCTGCACGTCCACCGTGAAACCGGCGCGCTCGAGCGCTTCGGTGCCCCGCGTGGTCGCCGTGGCCACCACGATCCGCTGCGAGACGACCCGCACGGGAACGGCCTCGGTGCTGCTCATGGCCGCGGTCAGCGCCGACTGGTCCGTGCCGTCCGGCAACTCGATCCGCACCCGGAACACCGGACGGTTCTCCATCGCGGCCACGGTGAACACCGGGTGCGTCGCGGTACGCATCCCCGCCTCCCGGGCGAACGCGCGCTCCCGGACGTTCTCGCCCACGAAGACACAGTCGTCGGCTGTCGCACCCCCCGTGCTCGCGACCGCCCGGTCGAAGATCTCCCGGCTGTCCTTGACGCCCCAGTGCACCAGGGCCTCGTCCGTGAAACGGCCGGGGAACGCCTGCGCCAACGCGCCCGCTGCCCGCGCTACGGCACCGTCGCCCGAACCGGGGTTGGAGATGATGCCCATGCGTACCTCGCCGAGGGCGTCGAGCACGGCGATGACACGGGGCAGAGGTTGCAGTCTCAGCGAGCCGTCGGGGTCCGCCTGGGGATCCGCAAGGGTCTCGCCGATGTCGAAGAAGATCACAGACATGGTGAGTGCCTCCCCATGGTGAACGCTTTCGAGTCGGGACCGCCGGAGTGAAATCGGTGCGGGCGTGACGTGCGACGGCGGCTCCCGGCGCGGGGCCGAACCCCGCGGGGCTGGGTAGATTGGTGCGAGATCCCGCTCCTGGGGTGGGATCCCCTTCGCCGACCGTGCCGGGAGCCCCCATGCCGTTCAGCCGCCTGGCCACCGTGACCACGCCCACCGCGCACATCGGCCTCGGCCTCGCCGCGGTCGGCCGCCCCGGCTACATCAACCTCGGCCGCGAGGCCGACCTCGGCGAGGACCGCAGCGTCGACGCCCTCCGCACCCGCACGCACGAACTCCTCGACGCCGCCTACGCCCAGGGCGTCCGCTACTTCGACGTGGCCCGCTCCTACGGCCGTTCCGAGGAGTTCCTCGCCGACTGGCTGACCGCCCGGCCCGGCGTCACCGACGTCGTCGTCGGCAGCAAGTGGGGCTACACGTACACGGCCGGCTGGTCGGCGGACGCCGAGACGCATGAGGTCAAGGACCACAGCGTCCAGACCTACGACCGTCAGCGCGCCGAGACCGCCGAACTCCTCGGCGACCGCCTCGACCTCTACCAGATCCACTCGGTGACCCCGGACAGCCCCGCCCTCACCGACAAGGAACTCCACGCCCGCCTCGCCGAGGCCGCGGCCACCGGCCTCACCATCGGCTTCTCCACCAGCGGCCCCGCCCAGGCGGACGCCGTCCGCGCGGCCTTGGCCGTCACGGTCGACGGCGAGCCCCTCTTCCGTACCGTCCAGTCGACGTACAACGTTCTGGAGACCTCGGCGGGACCGGCTCTCGCCGAGGCCCACGACGCCGGGCTGACGGTGATCGTGAAGGAGGGCATGGCCAACGGCCGCCTGGCTGCTCCGCACGCGCCCGACGCCGTGCGGGCCGTGGCCGAGGAGACCGGCCTGGGCTGCGACGCCGTCGCCCTCGCGGTCGCACTCCGGCAGCCCTGGGCCGGCGTCGTCCTCTCCGGTGCGGCCACGGTCCCCCAGCTCGCCTCCAACCTCCACGCGGCCGTGGTCGACCTCGACGCGGACCAGCTGACCCGGCTCGCCGCCGTGACCGAGGACCCGCGCACCTACTGGGAGCGGCGCGGCAGCCTGGCCTGGCACTGACCCGGCCTCTGAGCCGTCCCACTGCGATACACGCATGCCAATAATGAGACAACAATGTCTCACATGGGCTACTCTTGTCTCATGGCCCTCGATCGCGACCACGTCCTGCGCAGTGCAGCCGCCCTGCTGACCCGCAAATCCACCGCGACCATGGACGAGGTCGCCAAGGCCGCCGGGATCAGCCGGGCCACCCTGCACCGGCACTTCGCCGGGCGGGACGCGCTGGTCCGTGCGCTGGAGGCGCTCGGCATCGAGGAGTGCGAGGCGGCCCTGGACGCGGCCCGCCTGGACGAGGGCCCCGCGGCCGACGCCGTACACCGCCTGGTCCGCGAGATCGAACCGGCCGCCGGCCTGCTCGCCTTCCTCTACACAGAGAACCAGCTGTTCGAGGGCGAGGGCCAGAACCAGGGCTGGACCCGGATCGACGACCGCATCGCGGCCCTCTTCCGGCGCGGTCAGCAGACCGGTGAGTTCCGTATCGACCTCGCGCCCGCCTGGCTCACCGAGGCGCTGTACGGCCTGCTGGCCTCCGCCGCCTGGGCGGTCTCGGAAGGCCGCGTCGCCCGCAAGGACTTCACCCACATGATCGTCGAGCTGTTGCTCGGCGGCGCACGACGAAGAGAGGAATCATGACCAGCACCCTGCAGCCGGCGCGCGTCGCGGAGGCGGAGGAGAGGCGTCCGGGCCGCTGGCTCGCGCTCTCCGCCCTCGTGCTCGCCGTGCTGCTGGTGGCCGTCGACGCGACCGTCCTCGGTCTCGCGACCCCCTACATCAGCGAAGACCTCAACCCCTCCGGCACCCAGCTGCTCTGGATCGGCGACGTCTACTCGTTCGTCATCGCCGGCCTGCTGGTCTCCATGGGCAGCCTCGGCGACCGCATCGGCCGCAAGCGGATCCTGCTCGTCGGCGCGACGGCGTTCGGCGCGATATCCGTCCTGAACGCGTACGCGACGACCCCCGGGATGCTGATCGCGGCCCGCGCCCTGCTGGGCGTCGCGGGCGCGACCCTGATGCCGGCCACCCTCGCCCTGATCCGCAACCTCTTCCACGACCCGCGCGAGCGCAGCCTCGCCGTCGGCATCTGGGGCGCGGCGGCCTCGGCCGGCACGGCCGTCGGCCCGATCGTGGGCGGCTTCCTGCTGGAGCACTTCTGGTGGGGCTCGGTCTTCCTGATCAACCTGCCGGTGATGGTGGTCCTGGTCCTCGTCGGCAGCCGGACGCTCCCCGAGTCCCGTAACCCAGCTCCCGGCCCGTGGGACCTGATCAGCGTCGTCCTGTCACTGGTCGGCATGATCGCTGTCGTGTACGCGGTGAAGGAGGCCGCCACCCATGGCCTCACCGGAGTGACCGCGACCACCGCCCTGCTCGGCACCGCGGCCCTCTACGGCTTCGTCCACCGTCAGCTCACCATGCCCAAGCCCCTGCTGGACATGCGGCTGTTCCGCAACCGCGGCTTCAGCGGCGCGGTCCTGGCCGACCTGCTGACCGTGCTCGGCATGTCGGGCCTGGTGTTCTTCCTCTCCCAGTACCTGCAACTGGTCCAGGGCAGACGCCCGTTCGAGGCGGGCCTCGCCGAACTCCCGGCCGCGGTCGGCGCGGTGGCGGCGGGCCTGGTGGCCGGCCGGGCGGCCCGCCGCCACTCGGTACGGGCGGTGGTCTCCGGCGGTCTCGCGGCCGTCGGCGTGGCCCTCGCGGCCCTGACCACCCTCGCGCAGTCCACCGGCTACCCGATCCTGGGCGCCGCCCTGCTGGTGGTCGGCGCCGGAGCGGGCTTCTCCTTCACGGTCACGGCGGACGTCATCCTCTCCAGCGTCCCCAAGGACCAGGCGGGTGCCGCCTCGGCGGTCTCCGAGACGGCGTACGAACTGGGCGCGGCGCTCGGCATCGCTCTGCTCGGCTCGATCGTGACGGGCGTCTACCGGGGCTTCGCGGCCCCGCCGGGCACCCCGGCCGCCGCCCGCGAATCGCTGGGCGCGGCGGTCGAGGCATCGACCACCCTGCCGGCCCCCACGGCGACCGCGATGCTGACAGCGGCCCGCGACTCCTTCACCCAGGGCCTCCACCTGGCCTCGGGAGCAGGCGCCGCGGTCCTGCTGGCGACGGCGGTGGCGGCGTGGTTCCTGCTCAAGAACCAGAAGCTGGAAGACGCCGGGTAGGCGCAACTTCCCAGGGGCGCGGGGAACTGCGCGAGAAACCACGACGCGCCCGCGCTCCAAAACCACCGAAGCCCCCACTCCTCACTTCTGATAACCGAGCACCGTCATCATCCCGCTCTCCGAGTGGTACTGGTTGTGACAGTGCAGCATCCACAGCCCCGGATTGTCGGCATCGAAGTCGAGCACCAGCTTGCGGTGCGGCAGCACGATCGTCGTGTCCTTGCGCGCCCCCTCCGAGCTGATCCCGCCGACCGAGAAGGTGTGCCCGTGCAGATGCATCGGGTGCCACATGTCGGTCGCGTTGATCAGCGTCAGCCGCACCCGCTCACCGGCCCGCACCGCATGCCGTTCCCGCACGTCGTACGTCTTGTGGTCGAACCCCCAGTCGTACTTCTGCATCGTCCCCGTGATCCTGATCCGCAGGTCGCGGTCGGGAACCCGGTCGTCCATGGCGACGGACTCGGCCGGCAGCAGGCGCCGCGCGGGCACGATCTCGCGGTCCAGTTCGGCAGGGCGGACATCCGGCGCGGGAAGGTTTCTCCCCTTGTCGGTGCGGAGGATCGCGAGCGCCTTGCCCTTCTTGCCCTCGGCGAGCGCGACGAGCGGGAAGACGCCGTCCTTGGCGGTGACGAGGACGTCGTACCGTTCGGCCATGCCGACGAGCAGCGCGTCGGTCTTCTTGTGCTGCACGGGATAGCCGTCGGTGTGGGTGACGGTCATGGCGTGGCCGCCGAGCGCGACCCGGAAGGCCGTCTCGGAGCCCGCGTTGATGATGCGGATCCGGACGCGGTCGCCGGGGCGGCAGCGGAAGACGGAGGGGTCGGTGCGCAGCCGCCCGTTGGCCAGGTAGTGCGGGTAGGCGACGTTGCCGCCCTCGCCGTGCAGCATCTGGCTGTGCGAGTTGCGCAGCACCCGGTCGGGGCCCGTCGGCTTCTTGGACCTGGACTTGGACGGTGACGCGGACGGCGATGCGTGCGCGTGCGCCGATCCGTGCGGGCTCGGGCTGCCGCGGCCGGGGCCCATGCCCATACCCATGTCCATCCCCATGGACCCGCCGGGCTTGAGCTGGTCGAGCACCTGCTCGGGGTTGGAACCGCTGATGTCGTCGACCCAGTCGTCCAGGACGACGATCCACTCCTGGTCGTAGGCGAGCGGCTCCTTCGGGTCGTCGACGACGAACGGCGCGTAGAGGGCCCGGTCGGGCTGCATGCCGACGTGCGAGTGGAGCAGATACGTGCCCGGGTGGGAGGCGACGAACCGGTAGATGAAGTCCGTGCCCGGCGCGATGGGAGGCTGGGTAAGATCCGGAACACCGTCCATGTCGCAGCGCAGCCGCACCCCGTGGGCGTGCAGCGTGGTCTTCTCGGGCAGCTGGTTGGAGAGGGTCAGACTGAGGACGTCACCGGCGGTGACGCGCACCAGCGGCCCCGGCACCGACTCGTTGTACGCCCAGCTGTGGACCGACCGCCCACCCAGGTCCAGCATGCTCTTGGCAGCCGTGAACTTGATCATGCGGACGGGGCCGGACCCGCGCTTCCGCTCGGCCGCGAGCACCTCTGGGTCCGACGGGTTCACATACCCCCTGGGCCCCTGCGGGACGAACGCCGCGGTGCCGGCCGTGTGCTGGGGGCCGGAAGTGGGTTCGGAGCCGGAGTCGGAACATGCCGCAAGGAGCCCCGCCCCGGCGGCAGCGAACGGAGCACGGAGCAGGGTACGCCGAGAAGGTTTCTGCATGTCTGAATAAGACATGCTGTGTGCTCATATGGGCGGTAAATGCGGACGAATGACCGAAGTGTCGGAGCAGATTCCACCGGCAGGCGGACGCCGGACGGACGCCGGACGGATGTCAGGCAGATGGCAGACAGAAGGGCACGGACCACGGTCCGTGCCCTTCCTCCGAAAGAGTGTCAGCCGGCCCTCACCGTGAGCCGGCGCTCGTCGTCAGGCGGCCTTCGCCTTCGTGGCGTACATGTCCACGTACTCCTGCCCGGACAGCCGCATCACCTCGGCCATCACCGAGTCGGTCACGGCCCGCAGCACGTAGCGGTCCCGGTCCATCCCCTCGTACCGGGAGAACTCCATGGCCTCGCCGAACCGGACGGTGACCTTGCCCGGCCGCGGGATGCCCGCGCCGCCCGGCTGCAGCTTGTCCGTGCCGATCATCGCGAACGGCACCACCGGCGCGCCGGTCATCAGCGTCAGCCGCGCGATGCCGGTACGGCCCCGGTAGAGCCGGCCGTCGGGGGAGCGGGTGCCCTCCGGGTAGATCCCGAAGACCCGGCCCTCGTCCAGGACCCGCTTGCCGGTCATCAGCGCGGCGACCCCGCCGCTGGCGCCGTCGCGGTCCACCGGGATCATGCCGACGCCGGTGAAGAACCAGGCCATCAGCCGGCCCTTGAAGCCCTTCCCGGTGACGTACTCGTCCTTGCCGATGAAGAACACCTGCCGCTTGCTCACCAGCGGCAGGATCATCGAGTCGATGAAGGTGAGGTGGTTGCCGGCGAGGATGACCGGGCCGTCCCCCGGGATGTGCTCCACGCCCTCCACCTGGGGGCGGAACATCAGGCGCATGATCGGTCCGAGCACTGCCTTGATGAGCGCGAAGCGGGACAACGGGTCCTCCGATGTCGAGGGGCGGCATGAGTCTGTGCAGGTGAGGAGATTACTCGCGGCTCCGGGGGAAGCGCACATCGGGTACGGCCGGTTCACCGAGGTCTTACGTACTGTTGACGCTGGTTTACCTGCGGTGACACTCCGGGGGCGGGCCGTAACGAGCTCGCGACGATGTGACGGAAGTCGCCGACGGACCGTCATGACTCGCCGTCCAGCAGCCATACGACGTCACCCGGCCGTTGGGCCGACGGTCTCCCTTCGGTCACGTCCGCAGCCCTACGATCAGCCGGCATCAAAGGGCGAAGGTCAGGCAGGAGAGCGCTCATGAACACCCATGACTCGAACGAGCGAACGCAGACGAACGGCACGACCGGACGGCGGGCGCTGCTCGGCGCCGCGGTGCTCGGCGCGGGCGGCGCGGTCCTCGGACTGCCCGGCGCGGCGAGAGCGGCCGAGGCCAGGCAGTCCGGCCACGGCGGCCTGAGCAGCCTGCCGAAGCCGGCGATCATCGGCCACCGCGGCACCAGCGGCTACCGCCCCGAGCACACCTTCGGCTCCTACAACCTGGCCCTCGACCTCGGCGCCGACATCGTCGAGGCCGGCGACCTCGTCCCCACCAAGGACGGTCACCTGGTCTGCCGCCACGAGCCGGAGATAGGCGGCACCACGAACGTCGCCGACCACCCCGAGTTCGCCGACCGCAAGACCACCAAGACGCTGGACGGCGTGCCCACTACCGGCTGGTTCACCGAGGACTTCACGCTCGCCGAGCTGAAGACGCTGCGCGCGATCGAGCGCATCCCGGCCAACCGCCCGCACAACACGATCTACAACGGCCGCTGGGAGATCCCCACCTTCGAGGAAGTCCTCAAGTGGCAGGACGAGCAGACCCGCAAGCGCGGCAAGCAGGTCTGGATCTACCCGGAGGCCAAGCACCCCACCTACTTCCGCAGGCTCGGCCTCGGCGTCGAGGAGCGGATCGCCAAGCTGCTGCGCAAGTACGGCAAGGACAAGCGGAACTCGCCGGTCATCGTCCAGTCCTTCGAGCCGACCAGCATCCAGCGCCTCAACAAGCTGATCGACAACCCGCTGGTGGTGCTGCTCTCCGCCGCGAGCACGCAGCCCTACGACTTCGTCGCGACGGGTGACCCGCGCACGGTCGCCGACCTGATCACGCCGAAGGGCCTGCGGGAGATCGCCGGTTACGCGCAGGGCATCGGCCCGACCGTCGACCTGATCATCCCGAAGGACGCCGGCGGCAACTTCACCACGCCGAGCACGCTGGTCGCGGACGCGCACAAGGTGGGGCTGATCCTGCACCCCTACACCATGCGCAACGAGAACCCCTTCCTGCCGCCGGCCTACCGCAACGGCACGGCCGCCGACGCCTACGGCAACGTCTTCCCCGTCTTCCAGAAGTACTTCGAGACCGGCATCGACGGCGTCTTCACCGACAACGCCGACACCGCCCTGCTGGCCCGCGCCGACTTCGTCAACGGCTGAGCCCCCGCACCCCGTTCGGGGTGTCTCCCGGCCGCCCCGGCAACCTGCCCCGGGGCGGCCGCGTCGTTCCGCACATGACGCACGACCTGGTCGCCGCCCTGCACCCGCTGCTCACCGCCGAGGCCGCCGCAGAGGCATGTGCCTCCGGAGGCGACCCCCGCGACCTGGAGCAGACCGTCTGGCTCCGCCTCCTGGAGCGCCTCGAAACCCACGGCCCACCCCGGGCCCCCGAGGACTGGCTGCGCCGGGCGGTCCGCGCCGAGTCCCGCCGCACCCGCCGTACCGCCCGCCGGGAACGCCCCTACGCCACCGACCCCGCCGACCTCTCCACCCCCACCCCCGAACAGCGCGTCCTCACCACCGCCCGCCACCGAGCCCTGCGCGAGGCGGTGGCCCGTCTCCCCGGCCGCTGCCCCCGCCTCCTCCAGGCCCTGCTCTCCCCGAAGGACCTCACATACCGGGAGATCGCGGGGGAGTTGGGTATCTCACAGGGCAGTCTCGGCCCGGAACGTTCCAGATGTCTGGGATGTCTGCGCCGATTGTTGACGCCGGAGGTTGCGCCTCGCGAAGCGCGGGGATAGGAGTGAGAACGACAGGCGATCAGGTGAGCGGGAGGCGTGCGCACATGGGCATGAGCGTGACCATCTCGGTGGCGACCGAGCAGGATGCAGAGCAGATCTTCAGGCTCCAGTACCTGTGCTTCCAGAGCGAGGCGGCGCTGTACGGCAACTACCGCATCGACCCGCTCGTCCAGAGCCTCGACTCGGTCCGCCAGGAGCTCGCCACCGACTGCGTCTTCGTCGCCCGCCTCGGCGAGGAGGTCGTCGGCTCGGTCCGCGGCTCGGTCACCGAGGACGGCGCCGCCGCCATCGGCAAGCTCTGCGTCCACCCCCGCCTCCAGGGCCACGGCATCGGAGCCCGCCTGCTCCGTGCGGCGGAAGGAGCCCTGGCCGAGGAGCGCGGCGCCAAGAAGTTCCGCCTCTTCACCGGCCACCGCAGCGAGGGCAACCTCAGGCTGTACAGGAGGGTCGGCTACGAGACAGTAGGCACCTCAAAGGGCGCAGACGGCGTCCCGATGATCGTCCTCGAGAAGCCGGCGAGCACGTACGCGACAACGGCGTGACTTTCTAGTCCCCTTGGGTGAAGCGCCCCGTCAGGGGCGCGGGGCTGTGTTCGATTTGCGGCTACCGCCGCGCGGGCGCGACCAGCCACCACGCGCCGTCAGTCGCGCACGTGCCTCAAGCCGCTCTCTCCTGGGCGCCCTTCCGCAACCAGTACAACGCGGAAATCGGCAACAGCACAGGAATGAACACGTACCCCATCCCGTAGTCCGACCACACGGTCGCGTCCGGGAACGCCGAAGAGTCGACAAGGGTCCACGTACCCACGATCAACACCCCCGCCAGCTCGGCGGCGCAGCACACCTGCGCCACCCTGCGCGCGGTCTCGCCGCCCCGTACCAGCGTGTACGTGATGAACGCGTACACCACCCCGGCAACGGCGGACAACGAGTACGCGAGCGGCGCCCGGTCGAACTCGGTCGCGATCTGGTAAGCAGATCGCGACACGGCCCCGACGACCATCACACCGTAGAACCACACCAGCAGCGTCCCCGGCCCACTGGTCAGCCGCTTCGGCCTCTCTTCCACGGCCGTCATCTCACCCTCCCCAGATGTCATAGAGCCGCACCTCCAGCACGGCCAGCACCACACCGCCCGCGGCGACCGTCACGGAACCCCACCGCGTCCGCTCGGCGAGCGACATGAACCCCGCGGCCGGGACGCACGCGAACGCGCCCAGCAGATAGGCGACGAAGATCGTCGTCCCCTGGTCCGGCTTCTCGCCCCGCGCCAGCAGCACGATCCCGGCGATCAGCTGGATCAACGCCAGCACCGACACCACGGCCATCCCGATGAAGTGCCAGTCCTTCGTCGGCTGGTCCCGGTACGCGGCCCAGCCGCACCACGCGGCGAGCAGCAGCGCGGCGACTCCGGTCACCAGCAGCAGGGCATTGAGCATGCGGCGACCTTATTACGGCCGAAACGGCCCGATGCCGTCGCCCCTGCCGTACACCGTAGGGTCTAGACCATGACGTTCCAGACGATCCACGCACAAGCCCTCCTGTTCGACAACGACGGCACCCTGGTCTCCTCCCTCGCATCCGTCGACCGCTGCTGGACCCAATGGGCGGCGGAGTACGGCGTCACCGAGGAGTTCGCCCGAGTCGAACTGCACGGACGGCCCGCCGCGGACATCGTCGCCGACCTGCTCCCACCCGCCCTCGTGCCGGAGGCGGTGGCCCGGGTCGAGCAGCTGGAGGTGGAGGACGTCCCCAACGACGGCGTCCACCTGCTCCCCGGCACTGCCGCCTTCCTGGACTCGCTCCCCGCCGACCGCTGGGCCGTTGTCACCTCCGCCACCCGCCGCCTCGCCGAGGCCCGCCTGGAAGCGGTCGGGATCCGGCCGAAGACGCTGGTCTGCGCCGACGACATCACGCGTGGCAAGCCCGATCCCGAGCCCTACCTCCTCGCCGCCCGCCAACTGGGCGTCGACCCGGCGCACTGCGTGGTCTTCGAGGACGCCCCCGCCGGACTCCAGGCGGGCCGCGCGGCCGGTATGACCACCGTGGCGTTGGCCACAACCCACCAGGCCCACGAGCTGGACGCGGACCTCGTGGTGAAGGACCTCTCGGCCTTGTCCGCACTGGTCACGGACCACGGCATCGAGATATCGCCCCTCGGCTGAAAGGTGTCCGCCGCTGTCCAGCATGCGGACAGCGGCGGTCTGTCAGGACCGTAGGTCTGGTTTACTGCTCGCATGACCACGACGAGCGACCGCACCCCTGCGACCGAGGCGACCATGACGCCCGGTGCTCGTTGTATGTGTCGAATGTGCGCCTTCTAGAGGGCCCCCGCACCACCCCCGAGCTCGCGCCCCGAAGCGAGACAGGTGGCATGTCCGTACGACGCGACGACGCGCGTGCGTGACGCAAGCCGCCCCCCCCGCGCACATGTTCTCCCCGGTTCAGCGCCTCTGCGAGAACCGTGCCGCGTCCCTGAACGAACGCACCCGTGCGCCCGGGCACACCCACGCCCGCGCACTCGACAGTGACGGAAACCCACGTGATCACCACAACGGGCCTCACCAAGGTCTACCGCTCGCGCGGCCGCGAGGTCACCGCCCTGGACGGCGTCGATCTGCACGTCCGCGAAGGCGAGGTGTACGGCGTCATCGGCCAGTCCGGCGCCGGCAAGTCCTCGCTCATCCGCTGCGTCAACCTCCTCGAACGCCCCACCGCCGGCACCGTGACCGTCGACGGCCGGGACCTCACCGCCTTCGCCGGGCGCGGACCGCGGGCCTGCAAGGAGCTGCGGCAGGCGCGCAGCCGTATCGGCATGGTCTTCCAGCACTTCAACCTGCTGTCCACCCGGACCGTCCAGGACAACGTCGAGCTGCCGCTGGAAATCCTCGGCACGTCGGGGAAGGAACGTTCCCGCAAGGCACTTGAGCTGCTCGACCTCGTCGGGCTCGCCGACAAGGCGAAGGCCTACCCGGCCCAGCTCTCCGGCGGTCAGAAGCAGCGCGTCGGCATCGCCCGCGCCCTGGCCGGCGACCCGAAGGTGCTGCTCTCCGACGAGGCCACCAGCGCTCTCGACCCGGAGACCACCCGCTCCATCCTCCAGCTGCTGCGCGACCTGAACCGGCAGCTGGGCCTGACCGTCCTGCTCATCACGCACGAGATGGACGTCGTGAAGACGATCTGCGACTCGGCCGCTTTGATGGAGAACGGCCGCATCGTCGAGTCCGGCACCGTCAGCGAGCTGCTCGCGACCCCGGGCTCCGAACTGGCCGCCGCGCTCTTCCCGGTCGGCGGCGAGGCCTCCGGCGACGACCGCACCGTCCTCGACGTCACCTTCCACGGCGAGGCCGCGACCCAGCCGGTCATCTCCCAGCTGTCGCGCACCTACAACATCGACATCTCGATCCTCGGTGCCGCCATCGACACCGTCGGCGGCCTCCAGGTCGGCCGGATGCGCATCGAACTGCCCGGCCGTTACGAGGACAACGTGGTGCCCATCGGTTTCCTGCGCGAACAGGGCCTGCAGATCGACGTAGTGGGCCAGGAGGCCCTGCTGGTGAAGGACGGTGCCCGGTGACCTGGACTGATTGGTCTGCGATGCAGCCGCTGCTGTCCCAGGCGTGTTGGGACACGCTCTACATGGTCGGCTGGTCCACGCTGATCGCCGTCGTCGGCGGCCTTCCGCTCGGCGTCCTGCTCGTCCTCACCGACCGGGGCGGCCTGCTCCAGAACGTGCTGGCCAACAAGGTCATCGGGCAGGTCGTGAACGTCGCCCGCTCGATGCCGTTCATCATCCTGATGGTCGCGCTGATGAACTTCACCCGCTGGATCACCGGCACGACCATCGGCCGCGAGGCCGCCATCGTGCCGCTCGCGATCGGCGCCATCCCCTTCTTCGCCCGCCTCGTCGAGACGGCTGTCCGCGAAGTGGACGGCGGGCTCGTGGAGGCCGTGCAGTCGATGGGCGGCAACACCTGGACCGTGGTCCGCAAGGTCCTCGTACCGGAGTCGCTGCCCTCGCTCATCTCCTCCACCACGACCACGATCGTCGCCCTCATCGGCTACTCCGCCATGGCCGGCACGGTCGGCGCCGGCGGCCTCGGCGACATCGCCATCCGCTACGGCTACCAGCGGTTCGAGACCGAACTGATGTGGATCACCGTCGCGATCCTCGCCGTCGTCATCTCGGTCATCCAGTTCGCCGGCGACTACGCGGCCCGCTCGCTGCACCGCCGCGGCGGCCGGTCAGGACCGGTGCCGAAGCTGCGGCTGCTCAAAGCGTCCGCCGCGACCGGCGAGACCGTCTGAACCACCCTCCCCAGAACTCCCCGCACCACCCACCGCGGGGCTGCTCCACCCTTAAGGAAAGGCACTTTTCGTGCGTAACACCGTAAAGCTCACCGCCGCCGTCCTCGCCGCCGGAGCCCTCACCTTCGGGCTCACCGCCTGCGGCTCGGACAAGGACTCCGCCTCCGGCTCCTCCGACTACAGCGGACCGCTGGTCGTCGCCGCGAGCCCGACCCCGCACGCCGAGATCCTCGACTACATCAAGGACAACCTGGCGCAGAAGGCCGGACTCGACCTGCAGGTCAAGGAGTTCACCGACTACATCACGCCGAACACGGCGACCGAGGACGGCTCGGTGGACGCCAACTACTTCCAGAACCAGCCGTACCTCGACGACTTCAACAAGAAGCGCGGCACCCACATCGTGCCCGTCGTCACGGTGCACCTGGAGCCGCTCGGCCTCTACTCCCACAAGGTCAAGAGCGTCGACGCGCTGAAGAGCGGCGCGACCGTCGCCGTCCCCAACGACGCCGTGAACGAGGCCCGCGCCCTCAAGCTGCTCGCCGCCAACGGGCTCATCACCCTCAAGGACGGCGCCGGCAGCGAGGCGACCCCGCAGGACATCGCGAAGAACCCGAAGAACCTCCAGTTCAAGGAGGTCGAGG
Organism: Streptomyces sp. NPDC047061; assembly: GCF_040643955.1. NCBI lineage: Bacteria > Bacillati > Actinomycetota > Actinomycetes > Kitasatosporales > Streptomycetaceae > Streptomyces > Streptomyces sp. NPDC047061. The sequence continues at coordinate 72,105 of NZ_JBEYVI010000013.1, read as the reverse complement.
CGGCCCAGACCGCGCGCTCCCTGGACGACGTGGACGCCGCGGTGATCAACGGCAACTACGCCATCTCGGCCGGCATCAAGCCCGCCAAGGACGCCCTCGTCCTGGAGTCCGCGAAGAACAGCCCGTACGGCAACTTCCTCGCGGTGAAGAAGGGCAACGAGAAGGACCCGCGGGTCAAGAAGCTCGCGAAGCTCCTCACCTCGCCCGAGGTCAAGAAGTTCATCGAGGACAAGTACCAGGGCTCGGTCATTCCGTCCTTCTGAGCCGTCCCGCCCTTCCGGCGGCACGTATACGGCGTATCGCCACGCACGGGGTCCACTCGCTCACCACGGGTGGACCCCGTCGTGCGGTTCGGTGGTTTCATGCTGCATGCTGGGCAGTTCGCAGGCCCTGAAGGTTTCCGAAGGTTACGGAGCGGCGCATGACTAGCACCTTCCCCAACATCTCCATCAGCACGGAGCGGTTGGTGCTGCGGCCCCTCGACGAGGACGACGTGCCCGCGCTGACCGAGATGATGAACGACGAGCAGGTGGGGGCCTGGACCGGCGTCCCCCAGCCGTACGGCGAGGACAGCGCCCGGCGCTGGATCACCGAGTACGCGCCGACCGCGCGGCTCGCCGGCCGGGGCCTCGACCTCGCGGTCACCGAGTTCCTCACCCAGCGCCTGGTCGGCGTCATCCGGCTCGCCAAGGCCGACTGGCGCATCCGGTCCGCCGAGTTGTCGTACCTCATCGCCCCCTGGGCGCGCGGCGAGGGCTACGCCGCCGAGGCCGCGCTCGCCACCGCCCAATGGCTGTTCGGCGACCAGAAGTTCGAGCGCATCGAGCTGCGCACCGCCGCCGACAACACCGCCGCCCAGCAGGTGGCCCAGAAGATCGGCTGTATCAGCGAGGGCGTGCTGCGCAACGCCTGCATAGTCCACGTCCGCACCGAGGACGGCACCTGGGCGGACCTGCGCACCGACTACATCGTGTGGAGCCTGCTCCCGGAGGACCTGGAGGGCGCGGGCGAGGAACTCACCGGAAGCGACGGCTTCACCTCCTGGAACTGACGGCGACGGGGCTCGCCCCGGCACCCGCCGGACAACTCCACCAGGTACTCTCACGGAGCCCGACCCCTGGGCCCCGACCCTGACGACCTGCGAAGACTCTGGAGACTGACGACGATGGCCGACCGGGTCACGGTGATCGGCTGGGACGGCTCGCCCCTGACCGCCGCGGCACGCGGCGCGCTCGGCGCCGCCACGCTCGTCGCGGGCGCGGCCCACCATCTGGCGCTCCCCGAGGTGCCGCCCCGCGCCGAACGCATCCGCCTCGGCAGCGTCGCCCTCGCCGCCCGCCGCATCACCGGCCACCGCGGCACCGCCGTGGTGCTCGCCGACGGCGACCCCGGCTTCTTCGGCGTCGTACGGACCCTGCGCGCACCCGAGTTCGGCCTGGAGGTCGAGGTCGTCCCCGCCGTCTCCTCGGTGGCCGCCGCCTTCGCCCGCGCCGGCATGGCCTGGGACGACGCACAGGTGGTCGTGGCACACCGGCGCACCCTGCGACGCGCGGTGAATGTGTGCCGCGCCCACACCAAGGTGGCCGTCCTCACCTCACCCGGCGCCGGACCGGCCGAACTCGGCCTGCTCATGGAGGGCGTGCACCGCACCTTCGTCATCTGCGAGGAGCTCGGCACCGAACGCGAGCAGGTCTCCGTCGTCACCTCCGACAAGGCCGCCGACCACTCCTGGCGCGACCCCAACGTCGTCATCGTCATCGGCGGACCGGCCGGACCGGTTGCGGTGGGGGAGGGCGGCGGCTGGATCGCCGGCCGGGACCCGGCGGCCGGCCCGCGCGGCTGGGTGCGGCCCGACGCGGAGTACGGCGAGGGAGCCGCGCTCGGCGAAGGGGAGACTGAGCTGCTGCGGGCCGCCCAACTCGCCCGGCTGGGGCCCCGGGTGGGCGACCTGGTCTGGGACATCGGCTGCGGCAGCGGCGCGTTCGCCACCGAGGCCGGGCGCGCCGGCGCCGCCGTCATCGCCGTCGACCGGGACCTCGCGGCCTGCGTCCGCAGCGAGGCGGCCGCCCGCCGGTTCGGGGTCCAGCTCCAGATCGTGCACGGCAGCGCCCCGCACGTGCTGGAGAACCTGCCGGAGCCCGACGTGGTCCGGGTCGGAGGCGGCGGAGCGGCGGTGGTCAACGCGGTCGCCGACCGCAGGCCGCAGCGCATCGTCACGCACGCCGCCACCCGGGACGCCGCCGAACTCGTCGGCCGCGACCTGACCGAGCACGGATACCAGGTCGAGTGCGCCCTGCTGCAGTCCGTCGAACTCGACACCAGGGCCTGGACGGAGACCGAACGGAACGTCGCGTTCCTGCTCAGCGGTGTTCTGCCCGCGCGCGCCCCGTGATCCTGTTGTCATACTGCGCGCGGTAGGCTGGCCGATCGCTGCACTGCACCGGTGGCCCGGAAGTTCGTTCGTCAATGTCCGGAAAACGCGCCCCTTTTGGGGCGGGTGTGGTACGGCAGAACCGGGGACGCGCAACGTGGCGCAGTCCACAGCGGGCTGTCGCGGATCACGCTGTCGCGACGGTCGAACGGCCGGGACAATGCCACTGAATGGCTTTGTCGCCTTTTCCGGCGGGTCGTTCGTGCCGCTGGGCACGCACGCTCGTTCTTCACTGCGGGACGGTCGGTGCGCCGTCCCGGGTGAGCTGGTCGTAGAAGGCACTAACCGATGGGCGAGGGGTACGCATGACGGACACCGGCCAGGTCCCGGGCGAGGGACTGCCGGAGAGCGCAGGCATGGTGGAACAGCCGGGCGTTCCCGCGCACGGCGCGTACACCTACCTCTCCGAGTCGCCTGCCGAGGACGAAGACCTGCTGCTCCCCGGCGCCCAGGGGGCCTGGGGCAACGAGGTGCCGCCGCCGGCCCCGGAGCCGGTCGTCGAGACCGTCCACGAGCCCGGCCCGCACGAGACGGGCGGCCGGGACAGCGGCTCGGTCGACCTCACCGCCGTCCGGCTGCCCAGCTCGGTTCCGGCGTCCCCGATCCTCTCCGTGCCGCACGACCCGGCGGCCGCCCCGGCCCCGCGCCGCCCGCTGCACCTCGGCCCGCCGATCCCCGACGCCTCCACCAGCCCGGTCCGCTCCCTCGCCGACCGCGGCCCGGCCGGCGCGCCGGTACGGCAGCCGGGCCTGCCGGCGGCCGCTCCCGAGTACCTCGACGGTCAGCCGCTGCGCGAGGCCGTACCGCAGTCCGCCGCGCCCTGGGGTGCGCCGCAGACGGTGCCGCAGCCCGTGCCGCAGGTGTCTCCGGTGGCCCAGGTCGCCGCGCAGGGGCCGGCTGCCGAAACGGTTGTTCCGGCTTCGGAGACGGTTGCCGTTGCGGCTCCCGCCGTCGCTGCCGCTGCCGCTGTGTCGGAGCAGCAGTCCGCGGTCGCCCACGAGCTCCACGCTCCCGATCCGTCCGGGGCCGCCCAGGCGGCCGTCGCCCGGCTCGCCACGGCGGCGGTGGCCACGGGCCTCGCGACCGATCCGCAGCCGACGGCCATGGGTCTCGGCGTGCAGCCGGAGAACGCGTACGGACCGCAGGGCGCGGCCCAGCCGGCGGCCGGAGGCGTTCCGGTGCCGATGGCCGAACCGGCGGGCCACCTGGGATCCGAGCCGGTGGCGCCGCACGTCGCGCAGGTGCCGGAGGCCGCTCCGGCACCGCAGGCACCACAGGCTCCGCAGTTCCCGGAGGCGTCACAGACTCCGCAGGGGCCGGACGAGGTGCCGATGCAGGCGGTTCCGGCGGCCGTGGTGATTCCGGAGGCGGTACCGGCTCCCCGTACCGACACGGCACCTGGTGGGCCTGCCGGGCCCGAGACCGCACCTGCGCCGGAGGCGGCCGGTCTGCAGTTCGCGGAGCCGGTGGCGGTCACGGAGATGCCCGCCGAGGCCGTGGTGACCGAGCCGGAGCAGGCCGTGCAGGCGGAGGTGCCGGAGCAGCAGCCTGTGGCACCGGCCGTGGCCGAGCAGGTCACGGAGACCGTGGCCCCCGAGCCCGGGCCGACGCCGGAAGCCGTCGCGCCGGAAGCCGTCGTACTGGAAGCCGTCGTGCCCGAGTCCGTCCCGGCCCCGGAGGCGGTCGTGGCCGAGCCCGCCCAGCCGGTGGCCGCCGCGCCGTCCGTGCCGGTGGAGCCGGAGGAGGCTGCCGTCGAGGAGCCCGCCCCGGCAGCCCCCGCATCCGCCCTCGCCGCCGCCGTCGTCGCCGAGGCCCCGCAGCCGCTCGGGACGCCGGAGCCCCTCGCGTCGGCCGCCCCGGAAGCCGGACGGGTCGCCCCGTCGGCCCCGGCCGAGGTCCCCGTGGCCGCCGTCGTACCGTCGGCCGAGATCCCCGAGGCGCGGCCCGCCCAGCCGGTCGGGATCCCCCTCGCCGGCCCGCAGACCCAGGGCCCCGCGCCCGCCACCGAGGAGACCCCGGCGGCCCCGGAGCCCCTGGCCGCCGCGGTCCCGGCGGAACCGGCACCGGAGCAGACGCTGGGCGAGTTCGTCCCCGTCGACGGCCAGGTGCCGACCACCCCGCACCTCGCCCCCACCCCGCCCCACCCGCTGATCCTCCCCGCGCAGGACCAGGGCGGCGAGTCGCCGCCCGAGCAGGCCGTGACGGTCCCCGCGCCCCGCGAGGCCGAACCCGCTCCGCTGCCGGAGCACCCCGATGTCGTACAGCAAGCGGAGGACCTGGACACCAGGGTCGCCGACCAGGAAGAGAGCACGGCCCCCGTGGCAGAAGCACGTCAGTCCACCGGCCCGGCCGCGCCCGCCTACGACGACGCCGAGCGCGAGGCCGTCCTCAAGGTCATGCGCGAACGCCGTGACATCCGCAACGGCTTCCGCAGCGACCCCATCCCGCACGAGGTGCTGCTGCGCGTCCTGGAGGCCGCCCACACCGCGCCGTCCGTCGGCCACTCCCAGCCCTGGGACTTCGTCGTCATCCGCTCGGCCGACACCCGCCGCTCGATGCACGAACTGGCCATGCGCCAGCGCGACGCCTACGCCAAGTCCCTCCCCAAGGGCCGCGCGAAGCAGTTCAAGGAACTGAAGATCGAGGCCATCCTCGACACCCCGGTGAACATCGTCGTCACCGCCGACCCGACCCGCGGCGGCCGCCACACCCTCGGCCGGCACACCCAGCCGCAGATGGCGCCCTACTCCGCCGCCCTCGCCGTCGAGAACCTCTGGCTCGCCGCCCGCGCCGAGGGCCTCGGCGTCGGCTGGGTCAGCTTCTTCGACGAGCGCGAGATGGTCCGCGCCCTCGGCCTGCCCGAGCACCTGGAGGTCATCGCCTACCTGTGCGTCGGCTACGTCGACGAGTTCCCGGACGAGCCCGAGCTGATGCAGGCCGGCTGGTCCAAGCGCCGCCCGCTGTCCTGGGTGGTCCACGAGGAGACGTACGGCCGCCGCGCGCTGCCCGGCGAGGACCCGCACGACCTGCTCGCCGAGACCGTCGCCAGCGTCCGCCCGCTGGACGCCAAGGCGCTCGGCGAGGCCTGGGAGCGACAGAAGCGGATGACCAAGCCGGCCGGTGCGCTCGGCATGCTGGAGATCATCTCCGCCCAGCTGTCCGGCCTGTCCCGGCAGTGCCCGCCGCCGATCCCGGAGCCCGCGGCCGTCGCGATCTTCGCCGGCGACCACGGGGTGCACGCCCAGGGCGTCACGCCGTGGCCGCAGGAGGTCACCGCCCAGATGGTGGCCAACTTCCTCGGCGGGGGAGCGGTCTGCAACGCGTTCGCCGGCCAGGTGGGCGCAGAGGTGTGCGTGGTCGACGTCGGCGTCGCGACCGAGCTGCCCGCCACGCCGGGTCTCCTCCCGCGCAAGGTCCGGGCCGGCACGTCCGACATGACGACCGGCCCCGCGATGACCCGCGAGGAGGCCAAGCAGGCCATCGAGGTGGGCATCGAGACGGCCAGGGACCTGGTGGCCGCGGGCAACAAGGCGCTCCTCACCGGCGAGATGGGCATCGCGAACACGACCGCGTCCGCGGCCCTGATCTCCGTCTTCACGGGCGCCGACCCCGCCGAGGTCACCGGCCGCGGCACCGGCATCAACGACGAGACCCTCGCCCGCAAGACCGAGGTGGTCCGCCGCGCCCTGGAACTCCACCAGCCGGACCCGGCCGACCCGATCGGCGTCCTGGCCGCGATCGGTGGCTTCGAACACGCGGCGATGGTGGGCCTGTTGCTGGGCGGCGCGTCCCTGCGCACGCCGGTGATCCTGGACGGCGTCAGCGCCGGTGCCGCCGCCCTGGTGGCCCGCGCGATCGCCCCCGAGGTCCTCGCCGCATGCATCGCGGGCCACCGCAGCGCGGAACCGGGCCACGTCGCAGCCCTGAACAAGCTGGGCCTGCGCCCCCTGGTCGACCTCGATCTGCGCCTGGGGGAGGGCACGGGCGCCCTGCTCGCGCTTCCGCTGGTCCAGAGCACGGCAAGGGCCATGCACGAGGTGGCGACGTTCGACTCGGCGGGCGTGACGGAGAAGTAGAGGAGACTGCGGTCCCGCGTTCCTCCAGCGGCCGGCCGGTCGTTGGTGGCTGTGGCTGTGGCTGTGGCTGTGGCTGTGGCTGTGGCTGTGGCTGTGGCTGTGGCTGTGGCTGTGACTGTGGGCCGGGTGCGTGGGGGCCGAGCGCGCAGTTCCCCGCGCCCCTGGAGGGGCGCCGAGCGCCACCCATGGCCGATGGCTGCGGGCTGCGGGACGGCAGCACCGGGTTCCCCCCGACCGACCGGTGGTTGTGGGCAGGCGTTCCGCAGGGCGGAACGGGTGGGCACAACCACCCACCGCCCCGCACCCGGCCACGCAGCCCAGCCCCCGGACACCTGAGCCGCCCAAAACCCCCGCCCCGTAAAATCTGCACGTCAGGGCAATAGCAACGCCTCGGAGGAGCCGCACCTCATGGCCGAACACCCCGCCTACCCCGTAGGCCTCCGCCTCTCCGGCCGCCGCGTGGTCGTCCTCGGTGGCGGCCAGGTGGCCCAGCGCCGCCTCCCCGCCCTCATCGCGGCCGGCGCCGACATCACCCTCGTATCGCCCGAAGCCACCCCCTCCGTCGAGGCGATGGCCGACGCCGGCGAGCTCACCTGGACCAGGCGCCCCTACCAGGACGGCGACCTCGCCGACGCCTGGTACGCCCTGATCGCCACCAGTGACGCCGCCGCCAACTCCGCCGCCTCAGCGGAAGCCGAGCGCCACCGCGTCTGGTGCGTGCGGTCCGACGACGCCGACCAGGCCACCGCCTGGACCCCGGCCACCGGCCACAGCGAGGGCGTCACGGTCGCCGTCCTCACCACCGACGCGCGCGGCCGCGACCCCCGCCACACCGCCGCCATCCGGGACGCGGTCGTCGAGGGCCTGCGCGACGGCACCCTCGTCGCCCCCCACCACCGCACCCGGACTCCCGGCGTCGCCCTGGTCGGCGGCGGCCCCGGCGACCCCGACCTCATCACGGTCCGCGGCCGCCGCCTGCTGGCAGCCGCCGACGTCGTCATCGCCGACCGCCTCGGCCCCCGCGACCTCCTCGCCGAACTCCCGCCGCACGTAGAGGTGATCGACGCGGCGAAGATCCCGTACGGCCGCTACATGGCCCAGGAGGCCATCAACAACGCCCTGATCGAACACGCCAAGCAGGGCAAGTCGGTCGTCCGGCTCAAGGGCGGCGACCCCTACGTCTTCGGCCGCGGCATGGAGGAGGTCCAGGCGCTCGCCGAGGCCGGCATCCCCTGCACGGTCGTACCCGGCATCTCCAGCTCGATCTCCGTACCGTCCGCCGCGGGCATCCCGGTCACCCACCGGGGCGTCGCACACGAGTTCACGGTGGTCAGCGGCCACGTCGCGCCGGACGACGAGCGCTCGCTGGCCGACTGGCCGTCCCTCGCGAAACTGACCGGGACCCTCGTCGTCCTCATGGGCGTCGACAAGATCGGGAAGATCGCCGAGACCCTGGTCGCGCACGGCAAGTCCCCGGAAACCCCTGTGGCCCTGGTCCAGGAAGGCACGACGGCCGCTCAACGCCGGGTCGACGCGACCCTCGCCACGGTCGCGGAGGTCGTCCGCACGGAGGAAGTGAAACCCCCGGCGGTCATCGTGATCGGCGAGGTCGTGAACGTAGGACCGCACCCGGCGGCCTGAAAGGGCACCCGCGCGGGCACTGACGTAACCCCCGGTAACACAACCCGTCCCAGACCATTGGCACCCCACCCAGGACAAGGCAGTATCACCCTGTGGCCGATCTCATCACCGTTGAGGATCCCGACGACCCGCGCCTCCGTGACTACACGGGCCTGACCGACGTCGAGTTGCGCCGCAAGCGCGAACCGGCCGAGGGCCTGTTCATCGCCGAGGGCGAGAAGGTCATCCGCAGGGCGAAGGACGCGGGCTACGAGATGCGTTCGATGCTGCTGTCCGCCAAGTGGGTCGACGTCATGCGCGATGTCATAGACGAACTCCCGGCCCCCGTCTACGCGGTCAGCCCGGAGCTCGCCGAGAAGGTCACCGGCTACCACGTGCACCGCGGCGCGCTCGCCTCCATGCAGCGCAAACCGCTGCCGACGGCGACCGAACTGCTGCGCACCACCCGCCGGGTCGTCGTCATGGAGTCCGTCAACGACCACACCAACATCGGCGCGATCTTCCGCTCGGCGGCCGCCCTCGGCATGGACGCGGTGCTGCTCTCCCCGGACTGCGCCGACCCGCTCTACCGCCGCAGCGTGAAGGTCTCCATGGGCGCGGTCTTCTCCGTGCCGTACGCCCGGCTCGACACCTGGCCCAAGGGGCTGGACTCGGTCCGCGAGGCCGGGTTCACGCTGCTCGCCCTCACCCCGGACGAGAAGGCCCGCAGCCTGGACGAGGCCGCCCCGCACCGGATGGACAGGGTCGCGCTCATGCTCGGCGCGGAGGGTGACGGCCTCTCCACCCAGGCGCTGGTCGCCGCCGACGAATGGGTGCGCATCCCGATGTCCCACGGCGTCGACTCCCTCAACGTGGGCGCGGCGGCCGCGGTCGCCTTCTACGCGGTGACAGCGGGCCGCCCCGAGGCGTAGGTCCGGCCACCCGTAGGTCTCGCCACCCGTAGGTCCGGCTACTCCCTGAGGGCCATGGCCTTCGCGGGTACGACACCGCCGCCCGGCACACTCATCCCGTGCGCCGGGCCGGAACAGCCCTGCGCCAGCGCGATCCCGAGCGCCACCAGCAGGGTCACCACGACGAACACGAACAGCCGCTGCCGCAGCAGCCGCGGATTGGCCGGCCGCCGTCCGGTACCCGTGGGACGCGGCCCCGGACGCCCGGCGCCACCGCGCGACACGGGCCGGTTCCCGGTCCCGGTCCCGTTTCCGGGCCGGGTGCCGTTGCCGCGCGGGGCGGGCGTCGGGCGCGCACCGTTCGGCCGCGACGGCACACCGCCGGTCGGGCGCGGGCCGCTGCCGCCGCGCGAGGGGGCGTTGCCCCGCACCGGCGTGCCCGACGAGGACTGCGGGCGGCGCTGGGTGCGCTGCGGCTCCGGGTAGGTCTCGGTGAGCCGCCCGGTCGGCCGGTCCGCCTCCGCGGCACGCGGCACGGGCGGCCGTACGTCGGCCAGCCCGTGCGCCTCGCGCGCCGCGATCTCCTTCAGCCGGAGCGAGAGCTGCAGCGTGCTCGGCCGTTCCTCGGGGTCCTTGGCCAGGCAGGCCCGCACCAGCGGAGCGAGCGCGTCCGGCACCCCGTGCAGCGCCGGCTCCTCGTGGACGACCCGGTAGAGCATCACCTCGGAACTGCCGTGCCCGAAGGGCGAGTCACCGGTCGAGGCGTAGGCGAGGGTGGCACCGAGCGAGAAGACGTCCGTGGCCGGGGTGACGGCAGCCCCGCGCACCTGTTCGGGGGCGAGGAACCCGGGGGAGCCGACCGCCGTACCGACGTGGGTGAGGGTGGAGGCCCCGGTGGCCCAGGCGATGCCGAAGTCGATGATCCGCGGCCCCTTCGGGGACAGCAGGATGTTGGACGGCTTGAGATCCCGGTGTACGACCCCGGCCTCGTGCACGGCGACCAGGCCCTCGGACAGCGCCGCGCCGACCGCCGCCGCGTCCGCCGCGCCCAGCGGGCCGTCGTCGGCGACCTTGTCGTGCAGCGAGGGCCCGGGCACGTACTGGGTGGCGAACCACGGCCGCTCGGCGTCCAGATCCGCCGCGACCAGCCGTGCCGTGCAACCGCCCCTGATCCGCCGGGCCGCCGAGACCTCACGGGCGAACCGCGACCGGAACTCCTGGTCCTCCGCCAGATCGGGCCGGATCACCTTCAGTGCGACCCGCTGCCCCTTCTTGTCGGAGCCGAGGTAGACCACGCCCATTCCGCCGGCGCCGAGCCTTCTGTGAAGCCTGAACGAGCCGACGACGCGCGGGTCCTCGCGCCTCAGGCGCATCATCGCCATGTTCATCCCCGCTGCCCGGTCCGTTTGACGTGGCACAGCTTACGTTTACCGGGCCGCCCGTGCGCAGAGGCCGCGCCCTCTCGGCCCGATGGATTGTCAGTGCCGGGTGCGAGACTTGAGGAGTGGTCAGGAAGGCGCCGTTATCGGCTCCTTTGAGCACTTGTCTGCTCCAACAAGCCGTCACAGAAGGGGGATTGATGCTGTGAAGGGTGACCGCGTGGAGATAGTCGTCGACGCCGGCGACACGACCCGCACCTACGAGGTGGTGGCGAGCAGGGCGGGCCGCCGGGTGGAGACAGCGGTACGACGAGGGGTGGTGGAAGTGAGCGAAGTCACGCGAAACGGCTCCGTCGTCCGCACCGCCCGCTTCATGGCGACCCGGGTCCTGGCTCTCGTCGAGCAGCCGGTGCCCCGCGAGGACAGCTCGGAAAAACCGGGAAGGACCGGGCACCCCCTCCGGGAAGACCCCGAGGGGTAGGACAAGACCTAGGACCCGTCTCCACCCAGGGGAGTAGACCACCGGTCGTGGCTCATCCTCTCGGAGGCCCGGGATTCGATACGAGGGCATGACGTCCGCGAGCTGGCACGCGCCTAGATTTGAGGTCAAGCGGCGGGTGCAGCACTCGTCCCCCGAGGTCAGACACCCGCCGCTGCCAACGACAACTGAGCACGGTCAGGAGAGGGACCATGGCCCTTACGGCACAGCGGACACACACCACCCGCCCCCGCCGGCAGGGCCGCCGCCACCCGCTGGTGGCGACGCTGATGGCCCTTCCCCTGGCGGTCCTGCTCCTCGTCGTCTTCGACGGCTGGGAGACAGTGGCCACACAGGCGTCGTCCGTGGGAGTGATGCTGGGGCGCTGAGCGGCGACCCCAGGCCCGGAAGAGCGGTCCGGGCGGGGACATCCACCCATGAAACCCCGTGGGGACGGGGGTGCGGCGGACGGCAAAATGCCGGCGCAGCTGGGGAGCTGCGCCGGCATTGCTTTTTCCCGGGCGGCGGTCGCCTTTCGTCTGCGGCTTCGTCGTGGCTGGTCGCGCAGTTCCCCGCGCCCCTAAAGACATAGCCGCGGGCAATCGTGCCGCTGGGGCGGCACGGGTGGGCGCGGCGGCACCCCGCAAGCGCGGGCGAGCGAAACCCCGGTACCCCAGCCCCCACCCCGGCCCACCGCACCCACGTACCCTCACCGCAGCACAGCCGCACCACCTCCCGGGGGACCCCATGACCGCAGACGTACTGCCCCAGCTGACCGCCGAGATCAGAGCCGTCGCCCACCCCGACGCGGCCCCCTGCCACTGCGCCTGCGGTACCACCACCCTCGCCCACCGCCCCGACACCACGGTCCTTCGCCACGCGGAAACCGTCGCCAAGGCCCACGCCCCGGACACGGACCCCATCGACCTCACCCTCCGGCTGGCCACCGCCGCCCGTCTCCCCGGCGTCTTCCTCCCGCCGCTCGCCCCGGCCCCCGCCGCCTTCGTCGACGACCGCCCGGTCACCCTGTGGCCGTACGGCGCCCCCGTGGACCCCGACGCCCCGGCCTCCGCCCCCTGGGAGGCCGCCGCCACCCTCCTCGCCCTGCTGCACCGCACCCCGCCCACCCCCGCCGCACCCCCGATGCGCGGCCCCGCCAAGGCGGCCCAGGCGATGACCCGGCTCCATGCGGCGCTCGCCGGCGCAGGCACCCACCCCGCCGCCCCGCCCGTCCTCCGGGCCTGGGCCGCGCTGCCCGCCTGGGCCCGCGCCGAGGCCCCGATGCCCGGCCCCCGTACTCTCTGCCACGGCGACCTGCACCTCGGCCAGCTGGTCCGGCACCCGGCGCCGGACGGCCCGTGGCGGCTGATCGACGTCGACGATCTCGGCGTCGGCGTCCCCGCCTGGGACCTCGCCCGCCCCGCGTCCTGGTACGCCTGCGGTCTCCTCCCGCCCGACGAGTGGACCCGCTTCCTCACCGCCTACCGCGCGGCCGGCGGTCCGGCCGTACCGGAGGACGGCGACCCCTGGCCCGCCCTGGACGTCCCGGCCCGCTCCCTCACCGTCCAGACGGGTGCGCGCTACCTCGCCAAGGCGATCCTGGCGGACCGGCCCCTCGACGAGGTGGAGCAGGCGCTGATCGACGCGTGTGCCCGGATGGCTCCGGAATAGTCCCGGAATGCTCCCCCGCGTGACTCCGGAACGACCTTGGTCCCCGCCCGGTTGACGCGCGATTTCCCGAAGTAGGCTGCAACCGACCAGGGTCGGACGGAGTCTGTCCTGGAAGAACGTGAAGCAGTTTTTACCGGCGAGGAGTTGAGCCGACCATGCAGTGTCCGAAGTGTCATGCGCCGATGCACACCTACAACCGCAACGGCGTCCAGATCGAGCAGTGCAGCGGCTGCCGGGGCATCTTCCTCGACTACGGCGAGCTGGAGGCGCTGACCCAGCTGGAGGCACAGTGGTCCAAGCCGGTCCCGCCGCCGGCTCCGCAGGCGTACCCGGCTCCGCCCGCGCCTGCCTGGGGTGCCCCGCACGGTGGCGGTCACCACGGTGGCGGCCACCACGGGCAGCCCTACGGCGGCCACGGGCACCACGGCCACAAGAGCTGGGCTCACATGCTCTTCTCCAGCTGACCGCACGAAGAAGCCCCGGCCGTTCGAGACGGCCGGGGCTCTTTGCTGTGTGAACGATACTGGGATTGAACCAGTGACCTCTTCCGTGTCAGGGAAGCGCTCTCCCGCTGAGCTAATCGTCCTCGGGACCGCGATCCGAAGATCACGTGTACTGCGTGCGCGATACTGGGATTGAACCAGTGACCTCTTCCGTGTCAGGGAAGCGCTCTCCCGCTGAGCTAATCGCGCGGGGCAGACCCATGGCCTTCCGGCCGGGATCCAGTGGACGATACTGGGATTGAACCAGTGACCTCTTCCGTGTCAGGGAAGCGCTCTCCCGCTGAGCTAATCGTCCTTGGAGGTGGAGACGGGATTTGAACCCGTGTAGACGGCTTTGCAGGCCGTTGCCTCGCCTCTCGGCCACTCCACCAGGAGTGTAGGGGATCGGGAAGACCCCTCATTCCTTCGAGCGGACGACGAGGCTCGAACTCGCGACCTCAACCTTGGCAAGGTTGCGCTCTACCAACTGAGCTACGTCCGCCTGTCGTTTCGGTCCGCTCTCGCGTCCCGGCGACGTGTTGAACTCTAGCGGATTCCCGGGCCAGCACAAAAACGCGTTTGCGCAGCGTGCTGCGCCTCACCCGACGGATGAGGTGGTCAGGGCCCCCTTGACGACATGCCCGGGTCACCCCCATGACACCCGCCATAGACTCGACGACGTGCTCCATCTCCCTCCTCATCTCCCTCCTCTCGCCCGGTTCGGCGACCGCGTCGCCACCGGTCTGATCGACGTCACGACCGATCCGGCGGCCCTTGAGTCGTCCGGTTTCTGGGCCGTCTGCGCGGATTTCGAGGGCCGGCTGACCTGCGCCCGGTTCGGCGACGTACGGGAGGAACCGGTGCCCGCGCCGGTGCCGGGGGCGTGGCACGGCCCGGCGGTCGGTGACTGGAAGTCGTCCCTCGACCGCGCCGCGTACACGGCGGCGGTGCGGCGGATCCGCACGCACATCGCGGCCGGTGAGGTGTACCAGGCCAACCTCTGCCGCGTGCTGTCCGCGCCGGTCGCCCCGGACGCCGACGTGGACGCCCTGACCGCGCTGCTGGCCCGCGGCAACCCGGCGCCGTACGCCGGAACGTTTCGCCTCCCGGAGCACGGGGTGGAGATAGCCACCGCCTCGCCCGAACTCTTCCTGCGCCGGACGGGGCGGACCGTCGAGAGCGGACCCATCAAGGGCACCGGCCGCACCGAGGCGGACCTCCTGGAGAAGGACTACGCCGAGAACGTGATGATCGTGGACCTCGTCCGCAACGACATCGGGCGGGTCTGCGCCACCGGCACGGTGACCGTTCCCGACCTGTGCGCCGTGGAGAAGCACCCGGGGCTGGTCCACCTCGTCTCCACGGTCCGGGGCGAGCTGGGCCCGGACGCCGGCTGGCCCGAGCTGCTCGCCGCCGCCTTCCCGCCCGGCTCGGTCACCGGCGCGCCGAAGTCGAGCGCCCTGCGGATCATCGAGGCCCTGGAGACCGCGCCGCGCGGCCCGTACTGCGGCGGCATCGGCTGGGTGGACGCGGACCGGGGCGTCGGCGAGCTGGCCGTGGGCATCCGTACCTTCTGGATCGACCGGGGCGCGGGTGCGCTGCGGTTCGGCACCGGCGCCGGGATCACCTGGGGTTCCGACCCGGAGGGTGAATGGCGGGAGACCGAGCTGAAGGCCGCCCGGCTGCTCGCGGTAGCGTCGGGTACGTATGACGTGCACGGCCGGTCCGACGCAGCCGACGCGTCCGGCACTGACTTGTGAGGTAGAGAGCGTGAAGATCTGGCTGGACGGCGGGTTGCAGGACGTCGAGTCCGCGCGTGTCTCCGTCTTCGACCACGGGCTGACCGTGGGGGACGGCATCTTCGAGACGGTGAAGGCGACCGACGGGCGGCTCTTCGCGCTCACCCGCCACCTGGACCGGCTGACCCGCTCGGCCCGGGGCCTCGGCCTGCCCGACCCCGACCACGACGAGGTCCGCCGGGCCTGTGAGGCGGTCCTGGGCGCCAACCCGATGCCGTTGGGCCGGCTGCGCATCACCTACACCGGCGGCCACGGCCCTCTCGGCTCCGACCGCGGTGACCACGGCCCGACCCTCGTGGTCGCCCTCGGCGAGACCGGCCGCCGCGCCGACTCCACCGCCGTGATCACGGTCCCCTGGACCCGTAACGAGCGCGGCGCGCTCACCGGCCTCAAGACCACCTCGTACGCCGAGAACGTCGTCGCCCTGGCCCGCGCCACCCAACACGGTGCCTCCGAGGCCCTGTTCGCCAACACCGTCGGACAGCTCTGCGAGGGCACCGGGTCCAACGTCTTCGTCGTCCTCGACGGCGAGATCCACACCCCGCCGGTCGCCTCCGGCTGCCTGGCCGGCATCACCCGTGCCCTGGCCGTCGAGTGGACCGGGGCCCGGGAGACCGACCTGCCCCTGGACGTCCTGGAGCGGGCCGACGAGATCTTCCTCACCTCCACCCTGCGCGACGTCCAGGCCGTGCACCGCGTCGACGACCGTGAACTCCCCGGCGCCCCCGGCCCGGTGACCGCCAAGGCCATGCGCATCTTCGACGAGCGGTCGGGCGAGGACCTGGATCCCTGAGCCCCCTGAGGCGCCGTCCTGATGGCCCATGGGGAACATGGACAACACGGAGAACATGGGGAAGACGGGGAAGACGGGGCCTCATTGGGCTGACGTCGGCGTCCCGGGCGGGTAGAACACCCCTGATGACCACGACCCTGCGGCCGACCGAGCCGCTGCAGCACGGTGCCGACGGAGCGCTGTCCCGCCGCTTCCAGGTGTGCGTGAACAGCAGGCCCGTCGGCACCCTCCACCTGGGCACCTCGCGGAATCTCGGTGCCCGGGTGGCCCGGATCGACGACCTGCGCATCGAGGAACCGGACCGCCGCAGGGGCCGGGGCACCGTGGCCGCGCTCGCCGCGGAGGAGGTGGCGCGCGGCTGGGGCTGCCGGCAGATCGAGCTGGGCGTTCCGGCCGCCGAGGAACCGGCGCTGCGGCTCGTCGAGGCGCTGGGCTACGTCCCGCGCAACCGGGGCATGGAGAAGCGGCTCGGGGACATCCCGTCCGCCCTGCCGACGGGCAGCCTCGGCCGTGCCATGACCGGGGCCGAGTTCGAGGAGTGGCTCGCCTACGAGTCCCGGGCGTACACGCGCATGTGGATCGAGCGGGGCCTGCCCGAGACCGAGGCACACGAGAAGTCGCGGCGCGACCACGAACAGCTGCTGCCGCGGGGGATCGCCACGGAGGACATGCGGTTCAGCATCCTCGAACACGAGGGGACACGGGTCGGCACCCTGTGGCTGGCCCTCTGGAAGGACCAGGTCTGGGTGTACGACGTCGAGACCGACGCCGCCCACCGTGGCCGGGGACACGGCCGCACCCTCATGCTGCTGGCGGAGAACCAGACGATCGCCGCGGGCAGACGCGTCCTCGGCCTCAACGTGTTCGCCGGCAACACCCCGGCCGAACGGCTCTACGAGTCGCTGGGGTACGTCACCGTGTCGTACGTCCTCTACAAGAACCTGATCTGAGGGCCGGCCGCCGCTGCCCGGCCGCCGCTGCCCGGTCACTCCTGCCCGGTCACTCCTGCATGGTCACTCCTGCATGGTCACTCCTGCGCGGCAAGCAGCCGGTCGGCGATCTCCGCCACGCGCTCGCGCAGGCCTTCCTGGCTCTTGCCGCCGTCGAGGCGTTCGCCGCCGATGACGTAGGTCGGGGTGCCGGTCACGCCGATGGCCTTGCCCTCGGCCTGGTCGGCGTCCACGATCAGGATGTGCCGGCCGTCGATCAGCGCGGTGTCGAACTCCTCGGCATCCAGGCCCAGTTCACCGGCCACCTCGACCAGGAACGGCTCACCCTCGCGGTCCAGCTCCTCCACCCGGCCGAGGACCGCCTCGACGTACTCCCAGCCCTTCCCCTGCTCCAGGGCCTCCTCGGCGGCCTGCGCGGCGGCGAAGGCGTGCTTGTGCTTCTCCAGCGGGAAGTGCCGCAGCCGCAGCTCCAGCCGGTCGCCGTACCGGGCACGCAGGGCGCGGAGGTCGTCCAGGGCGCTGCGGCAGTCGGGGCACTGGAGTTCACACCAGACGTCGAGGACCAGGGCGTCGGTGCGCGCGGGGGAGTCGTTCATGACGGCCAGTCTTCCAGGCCCCGCTCCGTCGACCCAATCGAGACGGCGGGCGGTGGCGGGCGACGGCCGCAGCAGGTGTGGTCCCGGCTAGTGCCTGGGGTGGAGGCTACCCGGAGAGGACCCCGAGATGCCCCTGATTGTCGGGCACGGGCATGGATCGCACGGGCCGGGCGGTGCACGATGGAAGGGGCGGAGCAGCGCGCACGCAGCCCCTCGCCCCGCCCGCCGCCCGACCCAGCCCGCAGGAGGACCGGATGATCGCCGAGACAGTCTGTTCCGCCGTGTCCGCGGCCGGTCTGGGTATCGCCGTGGTCACCGGCTATCGCAAGCGGTACCTGGCGGCGGCCCGCATCGCCGCCTACTCCCTCGTACCCGTCGGCCTGGTCATGACGGGCGTGGTCGGCTGGCTCGCCGACACCGCCTTCAGCCCCACGGCCTGGGCCGGCTTCGTGGTGCTCGGGGCGGCCTGGGCCCTGTTCGCCACCACCCGCGCCGTGGAGCGCAGGCGCGGCGGCACCCGTGGCACCCGCGCCGAGCGCAAGGCGGCCGCCCGGAGCGCACAGCGCGACGCCGTCGCCCCCGCCGCGTCCGCACCGTCCCTCAGCCCTGCCACCCGGCCGACGGCCAGGCCCGCGGCGGCGCCGCGCGGCACCGCCGCGGGCGAGGACTTCAGTGACATCGAGGCCATCCTCAAGAAGCACGGAATATGACACTCCGCCGCGGCGGGCGGCGCGCGCCGGTCGGTGCCCGGCGGTGCGCCGGCGCGGTGCTGTTCAGCCGGGTTGCGGGCGCATGCATATGACAGTCACATGAGGCATTGAAACGACACAGTGCGGCTGTGACGCGCGCGGAAGTGATCATGGCGCGAGCGGAAGTGAAACGGACATCACGGAATTCGGCGAACTCCCGCCCATTCCGGGCGTGTTGATCGCGCGGCAGGTGCTCGCTGAGACATCATCGCCGCGAGATGCTGGACACGAAACAGAGCGAGGCCGCGCCGTCGAAGGACGAGCCCCGCGGGTGCCTCTTCGCCCTTTCCCAGCCACCGCTGATGATCTTCCTAGCGGTGATCGGGTGTCTGCTCCTCATGGCTGCGCTGCACGACCTGCTGTGGCTGTGAGCCGTACCCGCCCGTCCCGGCGTCACCCGCCGGGACAGGCGTCGGCATCGACACATCCGGCCGGGACCGACCGGGCACCCCGTACCGAGTACCCGTCCTCGGCGTCTCCAGCCTCCCCGGCGTCCCCGGGATCAGCCCGCCGCTTCCTTGCGGCGTGCCCGGTACGCGGCGACATGCAGGCGGTTTCCGCAGGTCCGGCTGTCACAGTAACGACGCGAACGGTTACGGGAGAGGTCGACGAAGGCGCGTCGGCAGTCCGGGGCCTCGCAGCGCCGCAGCCGCTCCTGCTCCCCGGCGACCACGAAGAACGCGAGCGCCATCCCGCAGTCGGCGGCGAGGTGGTCCGCCACCGAGGCGCCGGGCGCGAAGTAGTGCACATGCCAGTCGTAGCCGTCGTGGTCCGTGAGCCGGGGCGTGGTGCCCGCGGCCGCGACCAGCTCGTTGATCATCCCGGCGGCGGTCCGGGCGTCCGGAGCGGCGAAGATCCCCGCGAACCGGCCGCGGATCTTGCGCACTGCCGACAGATCGAACTCCGAGAGCACGCCGACATCGCTGATGTCGTGGTTTCGTACGAAAACCTGGAGAGCTGCGACATCGGGCAGTCCCTCCGCCGCCGTGTCGTCCTCCGGTGCGGTGTTCACCAGATCCACCACGGCGTCGAGAGAACACCGGGTGTCGTGGGTGATCAGCACGTTTCGCTCCCTGGCCTGAGGGTCGGGCAGGCGCCCGCCGATGGTGGCCGATGGTAGCGACATGCGGCGGCCCCGCACCGTGCCCTGCCCCACTCACGGCTGCCCGGTAGAACGCTCACCGCCTCGCGGAGGTTCCACGGGCGCGCGGACACGCCGGCGCCGCCCCGTGACCGAAACACGGTGGCGGCGCCGGTGCTGCCGTATGCGGTTGTCTTGGCCCGAGCCGTCTCCCCGAGTGGACGGCGCCGGGCGGCTTTCAGGGGCCGTGCCTCAGCTCTCCGCCAGGATGTGGGAGAGCTCCTGATCGAGATCGAAGTGCCGGTGCTCCGTGCCGGGCGGCACGGCGGCGTCTGTTCGCTTCAGGAAGGATTCCAGGGCCCGCGCCGGGGCTTCGAGCAGGGCTTCCCCTTCCGGGGAGCTCAGGGCGATGCACACGACGCCCTGACCGTGGCTGCGGGACGGCCAGACGCGGACGTCGCCGGTGCCGGTGGGGCGGTGCAGCCCCTCGGCGAGGAGGTCGCGGGCGAACACCCACTCGACGGTCTCCTCGGCTCCGGTGTGGAAGGTGGCGTGCACGGCGTAGGGGTCGGCCGTGTCGTACCGCAGGCCTGCGGGGACAGGCAGGGATGACTCGCTCGACACAACGAGGCGCAGGTGCAGCTCGCAGCTGACCGTGGTGTTCATAAGCGCCAGGGCCTTTCGCTCAGTGTGCGCTCGGGGATTCGCACGTCGGCGAAATCGACATGCCACCTACGGTGCCGTTGTAAACCCCTCTGAGTGTTTTGCGTGCCTTTACGTAACTCTTCCGGCCGAGAAGCCGGACGCGATCTACGACCATTCCGGTGACCTGATTCGCTCAGGTAGGGTTTGGTCGTATGAATACGGGGAGTAACGAACCGGGCGAGGTCGCCGTGGCCTCGGACGGGAGTGAGGTGGACGGGACGTCGACGGACCGGGAGCGCGCCGAGCAGGGGCTCGGATCGCGGGCGCCCGAGTTCATCAAGGCACGCCGGGCACTGCACCTGAGCTGGCAGGTCGGCGTTTTCGCGGTCGGCCTGGCGGTGGTGGTCGTGGGCATCGTCCTGCTGCCGTTGCCGGGGCCGGGCTGGGTGATCATCTTCGGTGGCATGGCGATCTGGGCGACCGAGTTCGTCTGGGCCCAGCTGGTGCTGCGCTGGACGAAACGCAAGGTCACCGAGGCGGCCCAGAAGGCCCTCGACCCCAAGGTGCGCCGCCGCAACATCACGCTCACGACGATCGGGCTGGTGGTCGTGGCCGCCGGGGTGGGGATCTACCTCTCCAGGTTCGGGATCGTGATGCCCTGGAAGATCGAGGAGTGATCAGGCCGCAGACCCCCGGCGACCGGTCGGGGGCACCCCCTGACATGGGGTAATGTTCTCCCTGCGCCCGGGCGATTAGCTCAGTGGGAGAGCGCTTCGTTCACACCGAAGAGGTCACTGGTTCGAACCCAGTATCGCCCACCCGGAACCACGGCCCACCTGCCAGAGAGCAGGTGGGCCGTAGTCGTTTTCGAGCACCGCCGTTGCCTCGGGGCTCGGGGCTCGGGGCTCACGGCTGGGGTGGGCTGGGGTGGCTGTGGCCACCTCGCGCGGCGTGACTGTGGCACCGGGGACGGGGACGGGGGCCGGGGTCGGGGAGGGCTAAGGCCGTGCACGGTCGGCGTGCGGGAGCGTGAGCGCCTCTGGAGGGGGCGTGGGGCGCCGTACGGCGATGTCGTCCAGGTGCGGTGGCGGCGACGAACACGGCCGGTCGACGATCTCCCTGACCGGACTGCCGGACTGCCGGACTGACCTGCCGATCGGACCTGCCGACCGAACCCGCTGGGTGGGGCGTACCGGCCGTAGTGGTCGGAGGTGTGCGCCCCGGGTGCCCAGTGCCGGCAGGTGGGCTCGGGCGGGTTCGGGCGCGTCTCGACCCCGTCGGCTCTCGGCGCCTGCCCGTCCGCCTGCTCGCCCACCCGGGCCGCCTGTCCGCCCACCCGAGCCGCCTGCCGAGGCCAAGCCGTAACCCCCGCCTCCTGCAAGCCACTTCGCGTTCGACCTGTCGACCGCATGTCCGTCACCTGCGAGATCGCCCACCTCGCAGCCCCTGCGCCCTCGCCCCACCGCCCGGCCCTGCCACCGCCGCCCACAAGAAATTCCTGTGCGAATCATTGACGCCTCACCGCCCCCTCCGTAACTTGTGCCAGCAAGCGCTTACTTGAAACGATTCATGCAGGCGTCGGCGACGCTGCGGGGAGGGGCCCGACTGTGGGAACCAGCAGGAACGTGGAGAGGCGGACCATCCTGAAGGCGGCCGGAGCCTCGGCTGCCGCGCTCGGGGTCGCGGCGACGGCCGGGTGCGGAGGCGGAAGCGGTTCCGGGGATGGAACGGTGACGATCCGTTACTCGTGGTGGGGTGCCGAGGAACGCGCGCAGAAGATCAACAAGACCATCGCGCTCTTCGAGGAGAAGTACCCGAAGATCAAGGTCAAGACCGACTTTCAGACGTATGCGTCGTTCTGGGAGAAGTTCCAGACGCAGGCCGCCGGCGGAAATCCCCCGGACGTTTTCCAGAATGCCGTCACCTTTCTCCGGAAGTACGACAAGCGAGGAATTCTCCTCGATCTCAAGTCACAGGTTCAGGCAGGAAATCTGAGCCTGGATCACTTCCGGGCCGGAGTGACGAAGGTCGGCGAGGTCGACGGAAAGCAGCTCGGAATCCCGGTCGGCTCCAACACCATGGCGCTGGTCATCGACAAGAAGGTCTTCGAGAGAGCCGGTGTGGAGCCGCACACGGGCTGGACCTGGGACGACTACTTCAAGGCGCTGAAGACCATCCACGACAGGACCAAGGTCGCGGGGGACACCGGCTACTTCACCATCATGTACCTGTACGACCTCTACCTCCGCCAGAACGGCAAGGCCTTCTACACCGACGACGGGCTCGGTTTCGACAAGGCAGACCTGACGGAGTGGTGGGCCGACGGCTACGGCCGCGTCAAGGCCGGCATCGTCACCGACCCGAAGACGGTCGCCCAGGACTTCCCCAAGTCCTCCCTCTCCGCAGGACACGGCGCCTCGGAGTTCACCTGGGACAACTTCACCGTCCGCTACTCGTCGGAGGGCGACAGCACGTACGGCCTGGCGCCGATCCCGACCATGGACGGCAAGCACACCGGGCAGTACCTCGCCTCCCTGATGCTGAGCGCCTCCGCCCGCACCGCGCACCCCAAGGAGGTCGCGCAGTTCATCGACTTCATGGTCCACGACCCCGAGGTCGGCACGATCATGGGCTACGACCGGGGCATTCTCGCGAGCACCGAGCAGTACGCGGCGTTCAAGCCCACGGACGCGGTGAACAAGGAGATCGCGCAGTACGAGGACGACACCGCCAAGGCCGGAGTCCTCGGCACGATCACCCCGCACCCCTCCGGTGCCGACACCATCGAGGCCGCCTTCCTGCGCATCGGCGGCGACCTCGGCCAGGGCAAGACCAAGGTCGCGGACGCGGTGAAGCAGTTCTTCACCGAGTCCGAGGCCGCCTTCCAGGCCTGATGGGACCGGCCGTGACGCTCGTCGAGGACTCCCTGCCCACCGCCCGCAAGACGCGCCCGGCCGCCTCCGCCACCAGGGGGCGGCGGCCCGGCCGCCGGCGCGAGAACCTCGCCGGCTACCTCTTCATGTCTCCGTGGATCGCGGGCTTCCTGCTGCTGACCGCGGGCCCGATGGTCGCCTCGCTCTACTTCGCGTTCACCGACTACAACCTCTTCAACACCCCGAAGTGGGTCGGGTTCGACAACTTCACCCAGATGTTCGACGACCCCCGCTGGCAGAGGTCGGTGGAGGTGACCGCGAAGTACGTGGTCATCGGCACCCCGCTGAAGCTGCTCCTCGCCCTCGGGGTGGCGATGCTCCTGGCCCAGAGTCGGCGCGGTCAGGCCTTCTACCGGGCCGCCTTCTACGCCCCCTCGCTCATCGGCGCGAGCGTCTCCGTCGGCTTCGTCTGGCGGTCCCTGTTCTCCGACGGCGCTATCGTCGACCGTTCCCAGTCCTTCTTCGGCTGGCACGTGGGCGGCTGGGTCGGCAACGCCGACTGGGTGCTGTACTGCCTGGTCGCCCTGACCGTGTGGCAGTTCGGCGCGCCGATGGTCATCTTCCTGGCCGGGCTGAAGCAGGTGCCGAGGGAGCTCTACGAGGCGGCCGAGATGGACGGCGCCGGGCCGCTGCGGAGGTTCTGGAACATCACCCTGCCGATGATCTCCCCGGTGCTCTTCTTCAACGTGCTGCTGGAGACCATCCACTCCTTCCAGATCTTCGGCTCGGCCTACGTCGTCTCCAACAGCACCTGCGGACCGGCCGACGCCACGCTCGTCTACACCTGCTACCTGTACCAGCAGGGCTTCCAGAACGCCCGGATGGGCTTCGCCGCGGCGATGGCCTGGATGCTGCTGCTGGCCGTGGCCCTGGTGACGGCCGTCCTCTTCTGGTCCCAGAAGAAGTGGGTGCACTACGAGGAGGACGCCCGATGAGCGCGACCACCACCAGACCGCCGCTGCTGAGCCGCCGCCGGGCCGGCTCCCTCGGCTGGCACCTCGGCGCCCTGCTGATCCTCGCGGTCATCCTCTACCCGGTGGTCTGGGTGATCGGGGCGTCCTTCAAGCCGAGCAAGGACATCATCAACAGCCTCCAGCTGTTCCCGTCCCACCCGATCCTGTCCAACTTCAAGGGCCTTGCCGACGGCATAGCGGACATCGGCATCTGGACGTTCTTCCAGAACTCCCTCTTCTACGCCGGCGGCGCCGTGGTCGGCGTGCTGGTCTCCTGCTCGCTCACCGCCTACGCCTTCGCCCGCATCCGCTTCGCCGGCCGCAATCTGCTCTTCTCCCTGATGATCGGCACCCTGCTCCTGCCGTACCACGTACTGCTGATCCCGCAGTACGTGATGTTCCAGAAGCTGGGCTGGATCAACACCTACGTCCCGCTGCTGATCGGGAAGTACCTCGCCACCGAGGCGTTCTTCGTCTTCCTGATGGTGCAGTTCATGCGGAACCTGCCCAGGGAGCTCGACGAGGCGGCCCGGCTCGACGGCTGCGGGCACTTCCGCATCTACTGGTCGATCGTGCTGCCGCTGTGCCGGCCGGCCCTCATCACCAGCGCGATCTTCACCTTCATCAACGCCTGGAACGACTTCATGGGCCCGCTGATCTATCTCAACGAGCCCGGCAAGTACACGGTCTCGCTGGGCCTGATGATGTTCCGCGACTCCGACGGCGTGGCCGCCAACTACGGCGGGATGATCGCCATGTCCCTCGTCGCGCTGCTGCCCGTGCTGCTGTTCTTCCTCGCCTTCCAGCGCTATCTGATCGACGGAATGGCGACCTCCGGACTGAAGGGCTGATGACGTCGTGGCCGACGTGCGCGCAAAGCCGTCCGTCTTCGCGGAGCGGTTCGGCGTCTTCGCCGAATCTCTGCTCACCGGGGTGTGGATCGCGGTCGCGTCCCTGGGCGTGGTCACCTACCCGGCCGCCTTCGCCGCCGGTGCCCGGCATCTGCGCCGCCGTACCGGGCAGACGGGCGGCGGCCTGCGGGAGTTCGTGAGCGACTTCCGGGCCGCGCTGCCCGGCGGACTGCTCGTCGGGCTGGCCGGATGGGGTGCCGTCGCGGCCGCCTGGGTGGACGTCCGGGCCGTGCGGGCCGGGTTGCCCGGCGGCCCGCTGGTCGGGGCCGTGGGCCTGTTCGCGGTGATCGGCCTCGCGGTCGCGGGGCTGCGCGCGGCGGCCGTCTGGGCGCCCGGCGACCGCTGGCGCACCCTGCTCGCGGCGGCCGGCCGCCGTACCGTCCTCGACCCCGGCGGATCCTTCCTGCTCGTCGGGGGAGCGGTCCTCGTGGTCTGTTCGGCCCTGCTCGTCGCACCGCTGGCGGTGCCCGTGCTCGGAGCCGTGGCGGCGGCGGCCGTGGCCGTGGAGGAGCGGCACCGCCGGCGCTGAGCCGCGGTGTCCCGTACCCGGGGCGGCGCCCGGCGCCGCCCCTCTCTCTGTCATGCCCCTGACCAGAACCCGCATGGAAAGGAACGGTCATGTCTCCCATCCCCCGCAGGTCCTTCCTCAAGGCGGCCGCCGTCGCCGGTGCCGCCGCCCAGTTCAGCTGGGCGCTGGGTGCGAAGGACGCACAGGCCGCGCCCGGCGCCGAGGCCGCCGACGCGGACCCGGTGACCCTGGACTGGCTGGAGGACGGCGGCCTCGGCGCCGCGCCCGGCTCGGCCGTGGGCGTGCCCTGGCCGATGGGCGCGTTCCAGGAGGACCAGACCTTCGCGCTCACCGACGAGGACGGCAAGGACGTGCCCGTCCAGTCCTGGCCGATCGCCTACTGGCCGGACGGCTCCCTCAAGTGGACCGCCCACGCGGTGAGTTCGGGCAACGGCAAGCTCACCCTCGCGACGGGCAGGCCGGCCGCCCCCGACGGGAAGGTCACCGTCGACAGGAGCGGCGGCACGATCGACGTCTCTACCGGCGTGATCGCCGTGAAGATCGGCAAGAACGGCTCGACGATCGTCAAGTCCGTCACCCGGGGTTCGACGGAGATCGCCAGGAACGGGCGGCTGGTCCTCCTCCGCCAGCCCGAGATCGAGGACGAGGACCAGGGCACGGTCAGAACCGAGCGCTTCGACGGCGCGATCGGCTCCGTCACCGTCGAGCAGGACGGACCGGTCCGGGCCGTCGTCCGCGTCGACGGCAAGCACCGCAAGGGAAACCGGAGTTGGCTGCCGTTCTCGATCCGGCTCTACTTCTACGCGGGCGCCGACTCCTTCCGGATGGTCCACACGATCACCTACGACGGCACCCAGGAGCCCGGCAAGGCCAGCGGTGACTTCATCCGCGGACTCGGCGTGCGCTTCAGCGTGCCGATGCGCGACGAGGCGTACGACCGGCATGTGCGGATCGGCGGTGAGGGAACCGGCCTGCTGCGGGAGGCCGTCCAGGGCATCACCGGCCTGCGCCGCGACCCGGGCGCCACCGTCCAGGCGGCCCAGTACGCGGGGCAGAAGCTGGCCGACCCCGCCACCTGGGACCAGCGGGTGACGACCCGGCTCCAGTACATCCCGCACTGGGGCGACTACACCCTCGCCCAGCTCTCCGCCGACGGCTTCACCCTGCGCAAGCGGACGAAGAAGGGGTACGGCTGGATCGCGGCCGGCGGCGGAAAGCGGGCCTCCGGTTTCGGTTACGTCGGCGGGGCGAGCGGCGGACTCTCCTTCGGCCTGCGGGACTTCTGGGAGAAGTTCCCGGCCCAGCTCGACATCCGTGACGCCCACACCGACGCGGCCGAGGTCACCCTCTGGCTCTGGTCACCCGAGGCCCAGCCGATGGACCTGCGCTTCTACCACGACGGAATGGGCCAGGACACGTACGCCGAACAGCTCGAAGGCCTCAACATCACCTACGAGGACTACGAACCGGAGTTCGGCACCCCGTACGGCATCGCCCGTACCTCCGAACTCCTCTTCTGGGCCAACGAGTCGACCCCTTCGGCGGAGACACTGGCCGAACAGGTCACGGCCGTACGGACGTTGCCGCAGCTCACCGCCCCACCGAAGCAGTTGATCAAGGCCAAGGTCTTCGGCCCCGGCCTCTACTCCGAGCCGGACCGCTCCACCGCCGCCAAGGCGAGGATCGAGGACCACCTGGACTTCCTCTTCACCTACTACAAGGACCAGGTGGAGCAACGCCGTTGGTACGGCTTCTGGGACTACGGCGACTTCATGCACACCTACGACACCGTGCGCCACCAGTGGCGGTACGACGTCGGCGGCTACGCCTGGGACAACTCCGAGCTCTCGCCCGACCTCTGGCTCTGGTACGCGTACCTCAGGAGCGGCCGCGCGGACATCTTCCGGTTCGCGGAGGCGCTCACCCGGCACACCGGCGAGGTCGACGTCTACCACATCGGCCAGTGGGCCGGGCTCGGCACCCGGCACGGCATCCAGCACTACGCGGACAGCGCCAAGCAGCAGCGCATCTCCAACACCACCTACCGGCGCTTCTACTACTTCCTCACCGCCGACGAACGCGTCGGCGACCTCATGGCCGCCAACGTCGACTCCGACGAGACCTTCCTGGTCCTCGACCCGCAGCGCAAGGTCCGCACCGACCCCTACACCCCTGATCGCCACGCCCTGTCGATCGGCTTCGGCACGGACTGGAGCGGGCTGGTGTCGGCCTGGCTGACCGAGTGGGAACGCAAGGGCCCCCAGTGGGAGAAGGCCAGGGCGCGGGTCCTGTCGACCATGGAGGGCATCGCCGCCCAGCCCAACGGCTTCGTCCAGGGCAGCGGCCTCTACGACCTCGACACCGGCAGGTTCGCGACCGCCACCACCCCGGTCGTCTCCGTCTCCCACCTCTCGGCGGTCTTCGGCCTCAACGAACTCTGCGCCGAACTCATCCACCTGACCGACATGCCGGAGTTCGACGAGGCCTACTTCGACTACTGCCGCTACTTCAACGCCACCAAGGCCGAACAGGCGGCACGCTACGGCTCCAACTTCGGCACCCTGCTGCTCTTCCAGGGGCACTCGCGCCTCGACGCGTACGCCGCCGTGCAGACCGGCGACGCGACGCTCGCCCAGCGTGCGTGGACGAAGTTCTACAGCTCGGACGGCTACACCGAGTCCTCACCGTGGAAGACCGAGCCGCTCTCCGGCCCGGTCGCGCTCGTCGCGGGCGCCGAGGCGAGCTGGGTGTCCTCCAACGACACCGCGCTGTACGGGCTCGCGGCCATCGAGAACCTGGCCCTGCTCGGCGACAGGATGCCCTCGTAAAGGAGAAGAAGGAGAAGGGGGAGCGCCGTCGCACGGGCGGCGGCGCTCGTACCGCCGAGTGTGGTCCAGGTCACTTCGCGTGGGCATGAGTACGCGTACTCAGATCCACGGTCTGCGACAGACTGCGGCCATGGACTGGAACCACTACCGTTTCCGCAGCCTGTGGCCCCTCCCGGTACCGCTCACCACCGTGTACGAGGCGCTGCGGACGGTGGACGAGTACCCCCGCTGGTGGCCCCAGGTGCGCGCGGTGAACCAGCTGGACGACACCGTCGCCGTCCTCACCATCCGCTCGTTCATCCCGTACGACCTCACGTTCACCGCACGCGAGGCGCGGCGCGATCCCGAGGCCGGTGTGCTGGAGATCTCGATGACCGGTGACATCGAGGGCTGGGCGCGGTGGACGATCACGCCGGACGGCACCGGCACCCTGGCCCGCTACGACCAGGTCGTCGACGTCAACAAGCCGCTGCTGCGACGACTCGCCCCGCTGGGGCGGCCGTTCTTCCGGCTCAACCACCGGCTGATGATGCGCTCCGGACGGCGCGGGCTGCTCCGGCACCTCCAAGCGGTTTGAACGAAACCCGCCGGTACCTGTATCGTTCACTGCGTTCCCGGGCGATTAGCTCAGTGGGAGAGCGCTTCGTTCACACCGAAGAGGTCACTGGTTCGAACCCAGTATCGCCCACCACCGGGAAGGCCGGTCCGCAGCAGCGGACCGGCCTTTTGGTTGCCGGTTCCCCGATCCGGTCGTGGCGCCCCCTCCGTCATGCCGCCGTCGGCAGTTCCGGGCGCAGCGGCCAGTCCGTGTTCACCGTCTCCGGTGTGCCGCTGCGGGTGAACCACGCCTGCAGGCCACGGGCCTGCGCCGCGTGCCAGGTCGTCTGCAACGTGTGCAGCTCGGCCGGGGTCAGGCGCTCCAGGCGGGTCGCGAAACGGCGGCCCAGCGCCCGTACGAGCTCCAGGGACGCGAGCGCGTCCGCGCCAGCGTCGTGCGCGCCCTCGAGGGTGACCTCGTAGTGCGCGCACAGGTCGGTCAGGGTGCGGCGGCCCTTGCGGTAGCGGTCCAGATGCTTGTCCAGGACCCGGGGGTCGAGGACGAGCAGGGGGCTCGCCTCGAACCAGCGGTCCAGCGAGGACGCCCGATGGCGGCGCAACTCGCGGTCCAGCAGGGTCAGATCGAACGGCGCGTTCATCACCACCAGTGGGCGGTGCATCGCCGCGTGCTCGGCCAGTTCCTCGGCTATCTCATGCATCACCGGCGCCGGCCAGCGGCCGTTGCGCTGCAGGTGTTCGTCCGTCAGCCCGTGCACCGCCGTCGCCGCTTCCGGCACCGGCATGCCCGGGTTGACCAGCCATCGGGTCACCCGGGGCCGGGTGCCCGGGGCGTCCTGGACGACGACCGCGGCGGACACGATGCGGTCGGTCTCCACGTCCACGCCCGTGGTCTCCGTGTCGAAGGCCGCCAGGGGCCCCTCGTACCAGCACGTCATGCCAATACAACTCCTCGTTCACCCACCGCAGATGACGTTCCGTCTTCTGCCCGTTTGGTGATACCCGGGCCGTTTGCGACGTACGCCGGAAGGACACAACAGGAGTGCGGGTCTTTGCAGTTCAGCGGCCCGCCACGGGGAAACTCTTTGGCTGGGAAGGCTGTTGGTCATGGCGATAGCGCAGCCCGAGCGGGGCGGGCTGCTGCCCGAACGCACGGGCCCCCATCGCGGCACACTCGCGACGACCGCCTGCATGGAGACACTGCAGGTGGGCTATCTGCATGCCGTCGCGGCGGCGGCCGGCTGCTCGCTGTCGCAGCCATTCCCGGACAACGGCATCGACTGGCACGTCAGCCACGGCTCGCCCGGTCATACCGTCGACGACGAGGTGACGATAAAGGTGCAGCTCAAGTGCACCTACCAGATCGCACCGAACCCGCCGGGACGTTTCTTCTCCTTCACGCTGGACAACGACCACCTGCGCAAGCTCGCCCGCACACCGGTGTCGGTGCACAAGATCCTGGTGGTGATGCTGGTACCGCGCTCCCAGGACGACTGGCTGCGCGCCAGCCACGACCGGCTCGATCTGCGCCACTGCTGCTACTGGGTCAACCTGGCAGGGCACCCGATCACCGGCCGGCACCGGACCACCGTGCGGGTTCCGACCTCGCGCATCTTCGACGACCGGGCGCTCTGCGAGATCATGACGCGGGTCGGGACGGGAGGCAGACCATGAGGCACCGTCCGTACGAGGAGCAGCTGCGGGAGGTCCGGCCGCATCCCGACGATCTCCACGGGCCCCACTGGAACCATCCCCCCGAGCCCGCCGAGGTCGACCCCGCCGTGCTCGGCGCCCTGCTGCGCCGGCACGGCTGGCAGCGGCGCGGGGGAGCCCCGGGGCGCTACGGCCGCTGGACCCCACCCGGGCCGGGCAACACCGGCACCAGCCTGCTGGTACCCGAGAGCCGCGCCTTCCCGGACAGTGACGACCTGCTCGGGGAGGCGCTCACGGCTCTGGTGCGCAGCGGTACGCCCGCCGCGCGCGAGGTGCTGGTCGGCCTCGCCGTGCCCAGCGACGAGATCCGCTGGTGGCGTGACGTGCCGAGCGGACCGGCGGACGCCACGTCCTGGACGGTCGAGGAGCAACTGCGCACCGCCGCCCGGCAGACCCTGCTGGCCGGCGCGCTCGCCACCCGCGCGCGTGCCGGGTACTACGGCGCCCGGCACAAGCGCGCGGCCGCCACCCTGCTGGAGTCCGTCCTCGTCGGCTCGGCGGAGGGCGGACGCGGCCTGACCGCCTTCGTACCGGTCGGCACCGGCCGGCCCCTCGCCGTACGCCTGCACCAGGCCCTGTACGCCGCCCGTGAGGCCATCGACTACCAGCGGGCCACCGGCGGCATGGACGCCTTCGACGGAGCCGTAGAGGCCGGCGTGAGCCGGGAGCTGACCGACGCCCTCGTCACGCTCGTGCGCGGCACGGAGGGCGCCCGCATCTCCGTCGAGTGGGCGCCGGGCGCCGGGGTCCCCGACGACTGCGCGGCCACCACCGAGCCGATCGAGTTCTCACCCGGCGACCTGCCCGTGCTGCGCGAGGCCGGCGCCCGCTACCTGCGCGACGAACCCTCCGTCGCGGTCCGGATCACCGGCACCGTCGTCCGCATGCGCCGCTCCGAGCCGCGCGGCGAGGGCGCCGTACGGCTCCGGGTGATCGCAGGGGCCGAGGTGCCGTACGTCCGGGTCACCCTCGACGAGGAGGACTACCGGATCGCCGGGCAGGCCCACCTCGTCGGACTCCCGGTGCGGGTGCACGGGCGGCTGGAGAGCCGGGGTGGCTTCCGGCGGCTGTCCGGCGCCTTCGGGGTCGCGCCGGTCCAGGTGGACGAGGCCGAGCGGGACCACCTGATGAAGTCGCTCCAGGAGAACCTCGACTTCTTCGAGGAGGCGTGCAGCGGCGACGACTGCGACTGACCGGGGACGGCGGGTAACCGTTTAGCGATCGACGGTGCCGGGTCGGTACGATCCGGTATTGCGCGCGCTCCTGGTACGGCGCCCGCATTCGTCTTCAGTCAGGAGAGACCGGTGTCAGACGTCCGTGTGATCATCCAACGCGATTCCGAGCGGGACGAGCGCGTGGTGACGACGGGCACTACGGCCGCCGAGCTCTTCGCCGGCGAGCGCTCTATCATCGCCGCCCGGGTGGCCGGTGAGCTCAAGGACCTCGCGTACGAGGTGCGGGACGGCGAGACCGTCGAGGGTGTCGAGATCTCCTCCGAGGACGGTCTGGGCATCCTGCGCCACTCCACCGCGCACGTCATGGCCCAGGCCGTCCAGGAGCTCTTCCCCGAGGCCAAGCTGGGCATCGGCCCGCCGGTCAAGGACGGCTTCTACTACGACTTCGACGTCGAGAAGCCGTTCCACCCCGATGACCTCAAGGCCATCGAGAAGAAGATGCAGGAGATCCAGAAGCGCGGACAGAAGTTCGCGCGCCGGGTCGTCACGGACGAGGAGGCCCGCGCCGAGCTGGCCGACGAGCCGTACAAGCTGGAGCTGATCGGCCTCAAGGGTTCGGCGTCGCACGACGACGGCGCGGACGTCGAGGTCGGCGCCGGCGAGCTGACGATGTACGACAACCTGGACGCCAAGACCGGCGAGCTGTGCTGGAAGGACCTCTGCCGCGGTCCCCACCTGCCCTCCACCCGCCTGATCCCGGCGTTCAAGCTGATGCGCAACGCGGCCGCCTACTGGCGCGGCAGCGAGAAGAACCCGATGCTCCAGCGCATCTACGGCACCGCCTGGCCCTCCAAGGAAGAGCTGAAGGAGTACCTGGACTTCCTCGTCGAGGCCGAGAAGCGCGACCACCGCAAGCTCGGCAGCGAGCTGGACCTGTTCTCCATCCCGGAGCAGATCGGCTCCGGCCTCGCCGTCTTCCACCCCAAGGGCGGCGTCGTCCGCCGGGTGATGGAGGACTACTCGCGCCGCCGGCACGAGGAGGAGGGCTACGAGTTCGTCTACACCCCGCACGCCACGAAGGGGAAGCTCTTCGAGACGTCCGGGCACCTGGACTGGTACGCCGACGGCATGTACCCGCCCATGCAGCTCGACGAGGGCGTGGACTACTACCTCAAGCCCATGAACTGCCCGATGCACAACCTGATCTTCGACGCGCGCGGCCGGTCCTACCGCGAACTGCCGCTGCGCCTCTTCGAGTTCGGGACCGTGTACCGGTACGAGAAGTCGGGCGTCGTGCACGGCCTGACCCGGGCCCGCGGCTTCACCCAGGACGACGCGCACATCTACTGCACCAAGGAGCAGATGGCGGAGGAGCTCGACAAGACGCTCACCTTCGTCCTGAACCTGCTGCGCGACTACGGCCTCACCGACTTCTACCTGGAGCTCTCCACCAAGGACCCGGAGAAGTTCGTCGGCTCCGACGAGGTCTGGGAGGAGGCGACCGAGACGCTGCGCGCGGTCGCCGAGAAGCAGGGCCTCCCGCTCGTCCCCGACCCGGGCGGCGCCGCCTTCTACGGCCCGAAGATCTCCGTGCAGACCAAGGACGCCATCGGCCGCACCTGGCAGATGTCGACCGTCCAGCTCGACTTCAACCTGCCCGAGCGCTTCGACCTGGAGTACACCTCCGCCGACGGCTCCAAGCAGCGTCCGGTGATGATCCACCGCGCCCTGTTCGGCTCCATCGAGCGGTTCTTCGCGGTGCTCCTGGAGCACTACGCGGGTGCCTTCCCGGCGTGGCTGGCCCCGGTCCAGGCGGTGGGCATCCCGATCGGCGACGGGCACGTCGAGTACCTGCAGAAGTTCGCCGCCGAGGCGAAGAAGAAGGGTCTGCGGGTCGAGGTCGACGCGTCCTCCGACCGCATGCAGAAGAAGATCCGCAACGCCCAGAAGCAGAAGGTGCCCTTCATGGTCATCGCGGGCGACGAGGACATGGCGGCCGGCTCGGTCTCCTTCCGCTACCGCGACGGCTCGCAGGAGAACGGCATCCCGTTCGACGAGGCCATCGCCAAGATCGTGAAGGTGGTCGAGGAGCGGACCCAGGTCTGATCCGCATCCGTCAGGGGCCCCCGGAGATCAGTTCTCCGGGGGCCTTCTCTCCTTCTCGTTCAGTGAGAACCGCTGCAGCATCCAGGACGAGAACGACCCCGTGACCGTGCCCAGCAGTGCCAGACCGCAGGCCATCAGTCCCACGGCGATGAACCGCCCCAGGGTGGTCACCGGGACGTAGTCGCCGTAACCGACCGTGGAGAGGGTCGAGCAGGTCCACCAGAGGGAGTCGCCGAAGGTGCGGATGTTGGCGTTCGGGGCCGAGCGCTCGACCTGGTAGACGGCGAGGGCACCGGAGAAGCCCAGCAGTGAGATCGACAGCGCCGAGTAGGCCGCCACGCGCGCGTGCAACGGGAGCCGGGGTTCCCCGTGCCGGCGCTGGATCGACTCGTACGTCCGCACCACCCGCACCGGCCGCAGCAGGGGCAGCACCAGGACGACCGTGTCCAGCCAGTGCCGCCGTACGAACCGCGGTCCCTCGCCGCTGAGCCGCCAGCGCACCGCGTAGTCGACGGCGAACATCGCCCAGGCCGTGTACATCAGCGACAGGAAGAAGACGTGCGCGGCCTTCGGCAGCCGGGGCTCCAGCACGTGCACCGCGTACGAGCCGAGGAAGACCAGCGACGCGATGCCCAGCGCCAGGTCGGTCTTCCGGTCCCAGCGGTTCAGCCGGCTGTCGTCGTCCATCCGCCCAGCTTCGCCGCCGGGCCGTTTCCCCGGGCCCCGGCGACACGCCGCGAACGGGCGAAGCCATATGCTGCCTAGCATGACGAGTGAGCCGGAGCAGCAGATCGGAGTGGGGACGCAGGACGCGTTCCAGCGCCTGTGGACGCCCCACCGGATGGCCTACATCCAGGGTGAGAACAAGCCGACCGGTCCGGGGGCCGACGACGGCTGTCCCTTCTGCTCGATCCCGGCCAAGTCCGACGAGGACGGGCTGATCGTCCGGCGCGGCGAGCACGTCTACGCGGTGCTCAACCTCTACCCGTACAACGGCGGCCACCTGATGACGGTCCCGTACCGCCATGTCGCCGACTACACGGACCTGACCGGCCCGGAGACGGTCGAGCTGGCCGAGCTGACCAAGCAGGCGATGACCGCGCTGCGCACGGCGTCCGGCGCGCACGGCTTCAACATCGGCATGAACCAGGGCTCGGTGGCGGGCGCCGGCATCGCGGCCCACCTGCACCAGCACATCGTCCCGCGCTGGGGCGGCGACACGAACTTCATGCCGGTGGTGGGCCACACACGGGTGCTGCCGCAGCTGCTGGCAGACACCCGCAAGATGCTGGCCGAGGCCTGGCCGACGGCACATTGAGCAGCCCGTCCGCCGGAGGCTCACGCGTCGTAGGTGTCCGCCTTCTTCGGTGACGCCTCCTGGACCGACCCGCTCAGCGCTCCCGCCCGCGCGTTGAACTTGTCCATGTTGACGTCGTGCTCCTTGAGCACGGTGAACGCGGCCCGGTGCACCGCCCGGAGCACCGGTGTCGCCGCGCGCAGCGCGTCGTCGGCCATGAAGCGGTGCTTCCAGGGCTGGTCGGCCCAGGCGTGCCGGAGGCCGAACGGCTCGGGCAGGCCTATGGAACCGCCGAGCCACTTCAGCAGCGGTGGATACCAGCTGATCAGCGCCCGCGCGGACAGCCGGACCACCTCGTCCGGGGTGACCAGGGGCAGCTTGATGGTCCGGGTCTCCCAGAACCGGACGGTCTTGGCGACCGTCTTGGTGGGTGCCTCGGGCTTGCCGCTGAAGAAGCCGTTGACCGGCCCGAGGGCGTGTCCGGTGACCTCGATCCGCAGGGTCTCCTTCAGCACGGTCACGGTGGTCATCATCGTGATGATCAGGCCGCCGTCCCACAGGTACGGCCACTGGACGCCCAGGTAGTGCCGTTCGCCCTTGTCGAAGTGGTTGCTGTTGCAGATCCGCTCGACGTCGGCGGGCCCCACCTTGTAGTCGGTCCCCTCGGGCCTGGACACCGCCTTGGCGCCCTCTCCGACATGGCTGACGATCCAGTGCTTGACCTGCGGTTCCGGGAAGCCGCCGGTCTTGAGGTGCTGCCGGTGCAGCACGCTCAGCTCCTTCTCGATCTCCCGGACGACCGTCCAGGCGCGGAACTCGTGGACGCCCTTGACCGGATCGAGCGGGACCAGCTCCTCCGCGAGGTGCCAGGAGCCCCAGCGGGTGCCCATGCCGAGTATGCCCTTGGGGCCGGCGTAGAAGACCGAGTTGGACTGCTGCTCGGCGCTGAGCCGGGCCAGGGACTGGCGCAGCTGCTCGGCCGCGGCCTGGTCGGGGCTGGTCGGCACCGCCTCGGGGACCTTCGCGCCGACGCTGCCGCCGGACAGCAGGCCGTCCCAGGCCTCGCGCAGGTCCTTCGCGGTGCGCTCGCAGAGCCGCTTGGCCAGGTACCAGCCGGCGACGGGGAGCACGATGCAGCCTCGCGCGTACCAGCCCCAGAAGCCGGTGAGCGGCATCCGGATCAGGAAGACCACCGCGACGACGCCGACGGCGGCCAGCAGTGCGCTGCCGAGCCCGGAGACCCGCTTGTTGTCGGTCTTCAGCATGGTCGCCCGAAGCTGGAAGACCAGCAGCCAGAGCAGCAGCCCCGGCAGGAACAGCACGCCGCACAGGAACATGAGGGCGGTCAGCCGCTGGTCGCGTTCCTTGCGGATGCGGTTGGCCGCGAGGCAGTGCTCGACGACCATCTGCGGTTCGCTGCCGAAGGACTGGATGAGCGGCTTGCGGCCGACGCCCAGCATGCGGTCGATGACCGCCTGGGAGTACGCCTCACCGAAGTTGGGCCGGAATATCTTCGCCCACTTGCGGCCCTCGTTGACCGTGGACTGGTGCCACTCGTTGTCGGCCTTCTTGATCTCCTCCATAGGCGTGTCCCGGTAGGCCGCCGAGGCCAGAGCGTAGGTCGGTGCCTGCGCCTCGCCGCCCGGCCTGGGCACCTGTGGCCCGAAGAAGTCCTCGAAGCTCATTCCCGCCCCCACTTGCCGCCGTCCCGCTTCTGCGGCCTTCCCGACTTCCGTACTCCGCACACCTGTTGATCAAGTACTCAGAGTATCCCCAGCCACCGACAGACCGTCGGCGGACGGCCGAAGCCGCCCGCCGAACGATCCCGTCGCCGACCGTTGTCGGCCGTTGTCGTCCCCCGTTGTCCCCCGTTGTCCACTGCGAGACCAACTAGGAGGCCTCTTTGGCCTGTTCGCGAATCCTCTCGGCGATCTGCGGCGGCATCGGCTCGTGCCGCGCGTAGGAACGGCTGAACCGCGCCGTGCCGTGCGAGAGGGAACGCAGGTCGACCGCGTAGCGGCCGATCTCGAACTCCGGCACCTCGGCCTTGATCAGGGTGCGCCCGCCGCTGGTCTGCTCGGTGCCGAGCACCCGGCCGCGCCGCCCGGACAGGTCGCTCATCACCGCGCCCACGTAGTCGTCGCCGACCAGCACGGACACCTCGGCCACCGGTTCCAGGAGATGGATCTTCGCGTCCGCCGCGGCCTCCCGCAGGGCGAGCGCGCCCGCCGTCTGGAAGGCGGCGTCGGAGGAGTCCACCGAGTGCGCCTTGCCGTCGAGCAGGGTGACCCGCACGTCCACCAGCTGGTAGCCGGCGGCGACCCCCTTGACGGCCTGGGCCCTGATGCCCTTCTCGACGGACGGGATGAACTGCCGGGGCACCGCGCCGCCGACCACCTTGTCGACGAACTCGATGCCGGAGCCGCCCGGCAGGGGTTCCACCTCGATCTCGCAGATCGCGAACTGCCCGTGCCCGCCGGACTGTTTGACGTGCCGGCCGCGCCCGCCGGACTTCCCGGCGAACGTCTCCCGGAGGGACACCCGGTGCGGTACGACGTCGACCTGGACGCCGTACCGGCTGCGCAGCCGCTCCAGGGCGACGTCCGCGTGCGCCTCGCCGAGGCACCACAGCACCACCTGGTGGGTGTCCTGGTTCTGTTCGAGGCGCATGGTCGGGTCCTCGGCGACCAGGCGGGACAGGCCCTGCGAGAGCTTGTCCTCGTCCG
The DNA here is from genome assembly GCF_040643955.1 of Streptomyces sp. NPDC047061. NCBI lineage: Bacteria > Bacillati > Actinomycetota > Actinomycetes > Kitasatosporales > Streptomycetaceae > Streptomyces > Streptomyces sp. NPDC047061. Next base: position 34,718 of record NZ_JBEYVI010000013.1, on the reverse strand, counting down.
CCTTGCTGTGCGCCTCGATGGCGAGCGGCAGCAGCGGGTCGGGCATCTCCCACGGCTCCATGAGCAGCGGGTCGTCCTTGCCGGAGAGGGTGTCCCCGGTCTCCGCGCGGCCGAGTTTCGCCACACACGCGAGGTCACCGGCGATGACGTGCGTGACCGGCCGTTGCTGTTTGCCGAACGGCGTGGACAGGGCGCCGACCTTCTCGTCGACGTCGTGGTCCTCGTGGCCGCGGTCGGCGAGGCCGTGCCCGGAGACGTGCACCGTCTCGTCGGGGCGCAGGGTGCCGGAGAAGACCCGGACCAGCGAGACCCGGCCGACGTACGGGTCGGAGGCGGTCTTCACGACCTCCGCGACCAGCGGGCCGCCGGTGTCGCACGGCTTGATCTCGCGCGGCCTGCCGTCGATGGTGGTGACGCCCGGCGTGGGGTGCTCGAACGGCGTCGGGAAGCCGCCGGTGACCAGTTCCAGGAGCTCGACCGTGCCGAGGCCCTGGCGGGCGCCGTCGGCGGCCGGGGCGGCGGCCAGGACGGGGAAGAACGCCCCGCGTGCCACGGCCCGCTCCAGGTCCTCGATCAGTGTCTTGAGGTCGATCTGCTCGCCGCCCAGATAGCGGTCCATGAGCGTCTCGTCCTCGCTCTCCGAGATGATCCCCTCGATGAGCCGGTTGCGGGTCTCCTCGATGTCCGGCAGCTGGTCGGGGCCCGGCTCGGACTCCTTGCGCTCGCCGGTGGAGTAGTCGAACAGCTTCTGCGTGAGCAGCCCGACGAGACCGGTCACGGGCGCGTGCCCGTCCGGGCCCTGCGGGCCGTACAGCGGCGTGTAGAGCGGGAGCACGGCGTCGGGGTCGTCGGCACCGAACGCCTCGGCGCACACCCGGGTCATCTCCGCGAAGTCCGCGCGGGCGGCCTCCAGGTGCGTGACGACGATCGCCCGGGGCATCCCGACGGCCGCGCACTCCTCCCACACCATCCGGGTCGAGCCGTCCACCCCGTCCGAGGCCGAGACGACGAAGAGGGCCGCGTCCGCGGCGCGCAGACCGGCCCTCAGCTCTCCGACGAAGTCGGCGTATCCCGGGGTGTCCAGGATATTGATCTTGAATCCGTTCCATTCGACCGGTACCAGCGACAGCTGTACGGAGCGCTGCTGCCGGTGCTCGATGTCGTCGTAGTCCGAGACGGTTCCGCCGTCCTCCACCCGGCCCGCCCGGTTCACCGCTCCCGCGGTCAGCGCGAGAGCCTCCACCAATGTGGTCTTGCCCGAACCGGAGTGGCCGACCAGCACCACATTCCGTACAGACGCGGGGTGGTCGGCCGCCATTGCCCTGCCGGCGGCTCCGGGGTGTTCCTTGACCTTGTCGCCCATGGTTTTGCCTCCCGTGCACGGTGAGGTCTCTGTGGGCGCGGGCGAGCATGGCGGGCCGCGTGCGGTGGCGGCTCCGATGACGCCCGCGGTTATTCGAGCTTTCCACTCCCGTCACGGTGCGTCCATACGAACGACGTGATCGTGCCCGCGGGACCCTTCCGGCCCGGCGGCCGGTCCCGACTGAGAGTGCCCACCCGTCGCACACACGCGCGCGTGGCTACGATGGGCCAGCCGGGGTGGCCAGCAGGGGCCGCACGGCGCAACGACCGTCGGGAAGGCCATGCTGAACAAGTACGCGCGTGCATTCTTCACGCGTGTCCTCACACCGTTCGCCGCGTTTCTCATCCGCCGGGGCGTGAGCCCGGACACGGTCACGCTCCTCGGCACGGCCGGAGTGGTCGCGGGCGCGCTGGTCTTCTTCCCCCGGGGCGAGTTCTTCTGGGGCACGATCGTGATCACGCTGTTCGTGTTCTCGGACCTGGTGGACGGCAACATGGCCCGCCAGCTGGGCCGCACCAGCCGCTGGGGGGCGTTCCTGGACTCCACCCTGGACCGGGTCGCCGACGGCGCGATCTTCGGCGGCTTCGCCCTCTGGTACGCGGGCAACGGGAACAACAACGTCCTGTGCGCCGTCTCCATCTTCTGCCTGGCCAGCGGCCAGGTGGTGTCGTACACGAAGGCGCGCGGCGAGTCGATCGGGCTGCCGGTGGCCGTCAACGGTCTCGTGGAGCGCGCCGAGCGTCTGGTGATCTCACTGGTGGCGGCCGGTCTGGCCGGTTTCCACAAGTTCGGCGTCCCGGGCATCCAGATCCTGCTCCCGATCGCCCTGTGGATCGTCGCCGTGGGCAGCCTGGTCACCCTCGTCCAGCGGGTCGTCACGGTCCGCCGCGAGTCCGCCGAGGCGGAGGCCGCGGCCGAGCGGGAGAAGGCCTCCCACGGGAGCGAGGCCGGGCAGTGAGCGCCGCCGACCGGCTCACCGACGGTCTGTACGGTCTCGGCTGGAGCACCGTCAAGAGGCTCCCCGAGCCGGTCGCCGTGCGCCTCGGCAACTCCGTCGCGGACCTAGCCTGGCGGCAGCGCGGCAAGGGCGTCCAGCGGCTCGAGTCCAACTACGCGCGCGTGCGGCCCGACGCGAGCCCGGAGCGGCTGCGCGAGCTGTCGCGCGCGGGGATGCGGTCGTATCTGCGCTACTGGATGGAGTCCTTCCGGCTGCCGTCCTGGAGCGAGGACCGGGTCCGCACCGGCTTCGTCCCCAAGGACGTCCATCACCTCACCGACGGGCTCGCCTCCGGCCGTGGTGTGATCCTCGCGCTGCCGCACCTGGCCAACTGGGACCTGGCCGGTGCCTGGGTCACCACCGAGCTGAAGACCCCGTTCACCACCGTCGCCGAGCGGCTCAAGCCCGAGACGCTCTACGACCGCTTCGTCGCCTACCGCGAGGGCCTCGGCATGGAGGTCCTGCCGCACAGCGGCGGCACCGCCTTCGGCACCCTGGCCCGCAGGCTGCGCGACGGCGGCCTGGTCTGCCTGGTCGCCGACCGCGACCTGTCCGCCTCCGGCATCGAGGTGGGCTTCTTCGGCGACACCGCGCGGATGCCCGCCGGACCCGCCCTGCTGGCCCAGCAGACCGGCGCGATCCTGTTGCCCGTGACGCTCTGGTACGACGACACCCCCGTCATGAAGGGCCGTGTCCACGCCCCGATCGAGGTACCCGAGTCAGGTGACAAGGCCGCGAAGACGTCTGTCATGACACAGGCGCTGGCCGACGCCTTCGCCACCGGGATCGCCGACCATCCGGAGGACTGGCACATGCTGCAGCGCTTGTGGCTCGCCGACCTGGACCCCGCGAAGGGACCGTCGTGAGGATCGGCATCGTCTGCCCCTACTCCTGGGACGTCCCGGGTGGCGTCCAGTTCCACATCCGCGACCTCGCCGAGTACTTCATCCGCCTCGGCCACGACGTCTCCGTCCTCGCCCCGGCCGACGACGACACCCCGCTGCCGCCCTACGTCGTCTCGGCCGGCCGCGCGGTCCCGGTGCCGTACAACGGCTCGGTGGCCCGCCTCAACTTCGGCTTCCTGTCCGCCGCGCGGGTGCGCCGCTGGCTGCACGACGGCGCGTTCGACGTGGTCCACATCCACGAGCCGACCTCCCCGTCCCTCGGCCTGCTGGCCTGCTGGGCGGCGCAGGGCCCGATGGTCGCGACCTTCCACACCTCCAACCCGCGCTCCCGCGCGATGATCGCCGCGTACTCGATCCTGCAGGCCGCCCTGGAGAAGATCAGCGCCCGGATCGCGGTCAGCGAGTACGCCCGCCGCACCCTGGTCGAGCACCTCGGCGGGGACGCCGTCGTGATCCCCAACGGCGTCGACGTCGACTTCTTCGCCAAGGCCGAGCCGCGCCCCGAGTGGCAGGGCGACACGATCGGCTTCATCGGCCGCATCGACGAGCCCCGCAAGGGCCTCCCGGTCCTGATGAAGGCCCTGCCCAAGATCCTCGCGGCCCGCCCGCAGACCCGGCTCCTGGTGGCCGGCCGGGGCGACGAGGAGGCCGCGGTCGAGTCCCTCCCCGCCGAGCTGCGCTCCCGCGTGGAGTTCCTCGGCATGATCAGCGACGAGGACAAGGCCCGCTTCCTGCGCAGCCTCGACCTGTACATCGCGCCCAACACGGGCGGCGAGAGCTTCGGGATAATCCTGGTGGAGGCCCTGTCCGCGGGCGCCCCCGTCCTCGCCTCCGACCTCGACGCCTTCGCCCAGGTCCTGGACCAGGGGGCGGCGGGCGGGCTCTTCGCCAACGAGGACGCGGACGCGCTGGCGGAGGCGGCGGTGCGGCTCCTGGAGGACCCGGAGCGCCGGGCCGGGCTGCGCGAGCGCGGCAGCGTGCACGTGCGGCGCTTCGACTGGTCCACCGTGGGCGCGGACATCCTGTCCGTCTACGAGACGGTGACGGCGGGCGCGGCGGCGGTGGCGGCGGACGAGCGGTCGGGGTTGCGGGCGCGGTTCGGGCTGGCGCGGGACTAGACGCTTCGCTGGGAGGGCCGCGACATCTGAGGTGCCGGGGACAGGTTGTCTGTCGGCTGCGGCGCCGTCGTGGCTGGTCGCGCCCACGCGGCGGTAGCCGCAGATCAGATACGGCCCCGCGCCCCTTCGGGGGCGCGCTGCCGTGAGCGTCTCCTATAGCGTTCCGCCCGTGACCGCTTCGCTCATCTGGACTCTCTGGATCCTCGCCGCCCTCGTGGTGATCGGCCTCTACCTGAGCTGGACCGCCGGCCGTCTCGACCGGCTGCACTCGCGGATCGACGCCGCCCGGGCCGCCCTCGACGCCCAGTTGTTGCGGCGTGCCTCCGTGGCCCAGGAGCTGGCGACCTCGGGGGTGCTGGATCCGGCCTCCTCGATCGTGCTGTACGAGGCCGCGCACGCCGCCCGGCAGGCCGAGGAGGAGCAGCGGGAGGTCGCCGAGAGCGAGCTGAGCCAGGCCCTGCGGGCCGTGTTCGAGGACCCGCAGCAGGTCGAGGAGGTGCGGGAGGCCCCCGGCGGGGAGGCGGCCGCCGGCGAGCTGGCCGAGGCCGTACGCCGGGTCCCGATGGCCCGCCGGTTCCACAACGACGCCGTCGGCGCGGCCCGCAGGCTGCGTGAACACCGCAAGGTCCGCTGGTTCCGGCTGGCCGGACACGCCCCCTTCCCGCTGGCCTTCGAGATGGACGACGAACCGCCCGCCGCGCTGGTCGAGCGCACGGCCTGACCGGAAAACGATCCACCGCCTTCCCATTGGCCCTTGCTGTGGCCTGGTCCACTCGCGTTTCCTCGGTGTTTGCAGAAACCCTCTTTCAGCGAGTGAGGTCACCCGTGTCCACCAGTGAGAACCAGACCCCCGAGACCGGCACCGCCCGTGTGAAGCGCGGCATGGCCGAGCAGCTCAAGGGCGGCGTGATCATGGACGTCGTCACGCCGGAGCAGGCGAAGATCGCCGAGGACGCGGGCGCCGTCGCCGTCATGGCCCTGGAGCGGGTCCCGGCCGACATCCGCAAGGACGGCGGGGTGGCCCGGATGTCCGACCCGGACATGATCGAGGGCATCATCGAGGCCGTCTCGATCCCGGTGATGGCCAAGTCCCGGATCGGCCACTTCGTCGAGGCCCAGGTCCTGCAGTCGCTCGGCGTCGACTACATCGACGAGTCCGAGGTCCTCACCCCGGCCGACGAGGTCAACCACTCCGACAAGTGGGCCTTCACCACCCCCTTCGTCTGCGGTGCCACCAACCTCGGTGAGGCCCTGCGCCGGATCGCCGAGGGCGCGGCCATGATCCGCTCCAAGGGCGAGGCCGGCACCGGCAACGTCGTCGAGGCGGTCCGTCACCTGCGCCAGATCAAGAACGAGATCGCCCGGCTGCGCGGTTACGACAACAACGAGCTGTACGCCGCCGCCAAGGAGCTGCGCGCCCCGTACGAGCTGGTCAAGGAGGTCGCCGAGCTCGGCAAGCTCCCCGTCGTGCTGTTCTCCGCCGGTGGCGTCGCCACCCCGGCCGACGCGGCCCTGATGCGCCAGCTCGGCGCCGAGGGCGTCTTCGTCGGCTCCGGCATCTTCAAGTCCGGCGACCCGGCCAAGCGCGCCGCCGCCATCGTCAAGGCGACCACCTTCTACGACGACCCGAAGATCATCGCGGACGCGTCCCGCAACCTCGGCGAGGCCATGGTCGGCATCAACTGCGACACCCTCCCCGAGGCCGAGCGCTACGCCAACCGCGGCTGGTAAGGCCAAAGGGTTTCGCACACATGACCGACGCACCTGTCATAGGCGTCCTGGCCCTCCAGGGCGACGTACGGGAGCACCTCATCGCCCTGGCCGCGGCGGACGCCGTGGCCAGGCCGGTCAGGCGCCCCGAGGAACTCGCCGAGGTGGACGGCCTCGTCATCCCCGGCGGCGAGTCCACCACCATCTCCAAGCTGGCCGTCCTGTTCGGCGTGATGGAGCCGCTCCGCGCACGCGTGCGTGCCGGGATGCCCGTCTACGGCACCTGCGCGGGCATGATCATGCTCGCCGACAAGATCCTCGACCCGCGCTCGGGCCAGGAGACCGTCGGCGGCATCGACATGATCGTCCGGCGCAACGCCTTCGGGCGGCAGAACGAGTCGTTCGAGGCGGCGGTCGACGTACGCGGGATCGACGGCGATCCTGTAGAGGGCGTCTTCATCCGCGCCCCCTGGGTCGAGTCCGTCGGCGCCGGGGCCGAGGTGCTCGCCGAGCACGGCGGCCACATCGTCGCGGTCCGCCAGGGCAACGCGCTCGCCACGTCGTTCCATCCGGAACTGACCGGCGACCACCGCGTGCACGCCCTGTTCGTCGACATGGTGCACGCCGACCGGGCGACGGAGTCCTAGTAGGATCTCTGGCGTTCGTTGTTTGGATGGGTTACGCGAAGGAGACAGGCAGATGTCCGGCCACTCTAAATGGGCTACGACGAAGCACAAGAAGGCCGTGATCGATGCCAAGCGCGGCAAGCTCTTCGCGAAGCTGATCAAGAACATCGAGGTCGCGGCCCGGATGGGCGGCGTCGACATCGAGGGCAACCCGACTCTCTACGACGCCATCCAGAAGGCGAAGAAGCAGTCGGTCCCGAACAAGAACATCGACTCCGCGGTCAAGCGCGGCGGCGGTCTCGAGGCCGGCGGCGCCGACTACGAGACGATCATGTACGAGGGCTACGGCCCGAACGGCGTCGCGGTGCTCATCGAGTGCCTCACCGACAACCGCAACCGCGCCGCCTCCGACGTGCGCGTCGCCATGACCCGCAACGGTGGCAACATGGCGGACCCGGGCTCGGTGTCGTACCTCTTCAACCGCAAGGGCGTCGTCATCGTCCCCAAGGGCGAGCTGTCCGAGGACGACGTCCTGGGTGCCGTCCTTGATGCGGGTGCCGAGGAGGTCAACGACCTCGGTGAGTCCTTCGAGGTGCTCAGCGAGGCCACCGACATGGTCGCCGTCCGCACCGCCCTCCAGGACGCCGGGATCGACTACGACTCCGCCGAGGCCAACTTCGTCCCGACCATGCAGGTCGAGCTGGACGAGGACGGCGCCAAGAAGATCTTCAAGCTGATCGACGCCCTCGAGGACAGCGACGACGTGCAGAACGTCTTCGCCAACTTCGACGTCAGCGACGAGGTCATGGAGAAGGTCGACGCGTAGCGCTGCCGCGGGCTGAGCCGAGTCGGCGGGCCGGAGGGACACGTCCCCCGGCCCGCCGCTGTTGTCGGTGGCAGCGGCTAGCCTGGCGCCATCCGCAGATCACCGTCCATGGACCGCAACCATCAATTGCGGAACCACGACGGTGCTCGGCCAGGTCCGCGAGAGCGGCGGCGGTTTAGCCGCAAAGAGGGGAGGGGCGCGGTGCGCGTATTGGGGGTGGACCCCGGGCTGACCCGGTGCGGTGTCGGTGTCGTCGAGGGCGTCGCCGGGCGGCCGCTCACCATGGTCGCCGTGGGGGTCGTACGGACGTCGGCGGACGCCGAGCTCGGTCATCGCCTGGTCGCCATCGAGCAGGGCATCGAGCAGTGGCTGGACGAACACCGGCCCGAATTCGTCGCCGTGGAGCGGGTGTTCAGCCAGCACAACGTACGGACCGTGATGGGCACCGCCCAGGCCAGCGCCGTCGCCATGCTGTGCGCCGCCCGCCGGGGCATCCCCGTCGCCCTGCACACCCCCAGCGAGGTCAAGGCGGCCGTCACCGGCTCCGGACGCGCCGACAAGGACCAGGTCGGCGCCATGGTCACCCGGCTTCTCCGGCTCAGCGCCCCGCCGAAGCCCGCCGACGCCGCCGACGCCCTCGCGCTCGCCATCTGCCACATCTGGCGCGCCCCCGCGCAGAACCGACTCCAGCAGGCCGTCGCCCTGCACGCAGCCAACGCAACGAAAGGCCGTACGGCATGATCGCCTTCGTCAGCGGCCCGGTCGCCGCCCTCGCCCCGGACTCCGCGGTCGTCGAGGTGGGCGGGATCGGCATCGCCGTCCAGTGCAGCCCGAACACCCTGTCCGGGCTGCGCATGGGCCAGCAGACCAAGCTCGCCACCTCGCTGGTCGTACGGGAGGACTCGCTCACCCTGTACGGCTTCGTGGACGACGACGAACGCCAGGTCTTCGAGCTGTTGCAGACGGCGAGCGGCGTCGGCCCGCGGCTCGCCCAGGCGATGCTCGCCGTGCACAGCCCGGACGCGCTGCGCCGCGCGGTCGCCACGAGTGACGAGAAGGCGCTGATCGCCGTCCCCGGCATCGGCAAGAAGGGCGCGCAGAAGCTGCTCATCGAACTGAAGGACCGGCTCGGCGAACCCGTCGGCGCCCCCGCGATCGGCGCCCCGGTCACCCAGGGCTGGCGCGACCAGCTGCACGCCGCCCTGATCGGCCTGGGGTACGCGACCCGGGAGGCCGACGAGGCCGTCACCGCCGTCGCCCCGCAGGCCGAGGCCGCCGGGGGCCCGCCCCAGGTCGGCCAGCTGCTCAAGGCGGCCCTGCAGACCCTCAACCGCGCCCGCTGACCCCACCACCGCTGAGGCACATCACTTATGAACTGGGACGACCCGACCGACACCGGCGCCGAGGCGGAGCGGCTGGTGGGCGCCGTCGCCGACCGTGAGGACCAGGCCGTCGAGGCCGCCCTGCGCCCCAAGGACCTGGGCGAGTTCATCGGCCAGGAGAAGGTCCGCGAGCAGCTCGACCTGGTGCTGCGCGCCGCACGCGCGCGTGGCGCCACCGCCGACCACGTGCTGCTCTCCGGCGCCCCCGGCCTGGGCAAGACCACCCTCTCCATGATCATCGCAGCCGAGATGGGCGCCCCGATCCGCATCACCTCGGGCCCCGCCATCCAGCACGCGGGCGACCTGGCCGCGATCCTCTCCTCCCTCCAGGAGGGCGAGGTGCTCTTCCTCGACGAGATCCACCGGATGTCGCGGCCCGCCGAGGAGATGCTGTACATGGCCATGGAGGACTTCCGGGTCGACGTGATCGTCGGCAAGGGGCCGGGAGCCACCGCCATCCCGCTCGAACTGCCGCCGTTCACCCTGGTCGGCGCCACCACGCGCGCGGGTCTGCTGCCGCCCCCGCTGCGCGACCGCTTCGGTTTCACCGCGCACATGGAGTTCTACGAACCGCGCGAGCTGGAGCGGGTCGTGCACCGCTCGGCGAACCTGCTGGACGTCGAGATCGAGCCGGCCGGCGCCGCCGAGATCGCCGGCCGCTCGCGCGGCACACCCCGCATCGCCAACCGGCTGCTGCGCCGGGTCCGCGACTACGCCCAGGTCAAGGCGGACGGGCTGATCACACGCGAGATCGCGCATGCGGCGCTCGCCGTCTACGAGGTGGACGAGCGCGGCCTGGACCGGCTGGACCGCGCGGTCCTGGCGGCCCTGCTCAAGCTGTTCGGCGGCGGCCCGGTCGGCCTGTCGACACTGGCGGTGGCGGTGGGGGAGGAGCGTGAGACGGTCGAGGAGGTCGCCGAGCCCTTCCTGGTCCGCGAGGGCCTGCTGGCCCGCACCCCGCGCGGCCGCGTCGCCACCCCCGCCGCCTGGGCCCACCTGGGCCTGACCGCCCCGCGCGGTACGACGGGCGGAACCGGCCAGCAGGACCTGTTCGGTACCTGACGCGGGCGCGGTGACGGTTCGCCGGTGGACGGGCCGTGCTCCGCGCGCCGGGGCAGCATGTCCGCCCGGCCCCGACCCCGCGCAGGTCCGGCGCCCGGGCCGTTACCGACGGGAACGTGCAGCGCACGCCGTATGCTGGGAGCGGCCCCGGAGAGCCCCGGTCCCGGCCGGGACACCCCGTCGCCCGCCGACCAGGCCTCGGCCGCAGACGTGATCTCTTCGTGACGGCGGGGCATTGGCGGGCCCAGGAACCCAGGTGCCATGCTGAGCGTTGTTCCATGCGCGCGGACTCGCTTAGACTCCGCCGATGCCGCCTTTGCGGGCGGCGCCGACCACACCCCCATCATCCAGGCCGCTCACCGCCGCGGCTGCGCGAAGGAAATTCCGTCCCGTGAATAGCTTGCCTCTTCTCGTGTTCATCGTCCTCATCGCGGCCATGTTCCTGATGACGCGTTCCACCCGGAAGCGCCAGCAGCAGGCCACGCAGATGCGGAACGAGATCCAGCCCGGCAACGGGGTCCGCACCATCGGGGGCATGTACGCGACGGTCAAGGAAGTGAACGAGGACACGGTCCTCCTCGACGCCGGCCCGGGCGTCGACCTTCTCTTCGCGAAGAACGCGATCGGCGCCATCCTCACGGACGACGAGTACAACCGCATCGTGCACGGCGTCGAGCACGACCTGAAGTCCGACGCCGACGTCGTCCCGGACGACGCCTCCTCCCTCACCGAGACCGACGGCGAGTCCGCCGACGCTGCCGCCGCCTCCGACGACAAGGCCGTCGACCTCGGGAAGAAGGACGCCGCCGAGGACAAGACGGAGGACGCGGAGGACAAGTCCGACGGGCCGGCCGAGGAGGCCGCGACCGCCGAGGCGAAGGCTGACGAAGAGCCGAAGAAGACCGACGGCGACTCCGACGCGAAGTAGCCGTGACCCGGGGAGCGGTGCGCGCGTCCCACGCGCACCCCGCACCCCGGGCGCGTCTGTTTCCCGGACGGGATCCCGACACCATGTCATGGCCGACCGCACCGACCAGGCGCGCGGCGGCCCGAGAGGGAGTACGAGAAGGTGGCAGCACCTAAGAGGGGCCGGAGCGCGAGCGCCCAGAGCAAGCCAGGGCGCTCGCTGGCCCTCATCCTGATCGCCATCGTGGCGCTCACCGGAGGAATGTTCGCCTCCGGAAACACCACTCCGCGTCTCGGTATCGACCTGGCCGGTGGTACGAGCATCACTCTCCAGGCGGAGAACGAGCCGGGCCAGCCCAACGCGATCAACAAGACCAACATGGACACCGCGGTCGCGATCATGAACCGTCGTGTCAACGGTCTGGGCGTATCCGAGACGGAGGTTCAGACCCAGGGCTCAAAGAACATCATCGTCAACATCCCCAAGGGCACCAACTCCGCAGAGGCCCGCAAGCAGGTCGGCACCACCGCGAAGCTGTACTTCCGCCCGGTCCTGGCCCAGGAAGCCAGCGCCGGCGCCACGACCAGCGCCTCCCCGAGCGCGTCCGCCAGCGGCAGCTCCAGCGCCTCCCCGTCGAGCAGTGCGTCGTCGTCCCAGAAGGCGACCGGGACGTCCTCCGCCTCGCCGTCGTCCTCGGCCACCTCGCAGGGCCGCGCGGTCACCGACGCCCTGAAGGCCGGCTCCACGGCTTCGTCCTCGGCGTCCGCCTCCTCGTCGGCGAGCCCCTCCGCCACCTCCTCGGCCGACGCGAGCGCCTCCGCCGCGGCCTCGAAGCTGGAGGCCGAGTACACCGCGCTGGACTGCTCCAAGACCACCCAGCGCGCCACGGCCGGCAAGTCCGCCAAGCCGAGCGACACCACCGTGGCCTGCGGCAAGATCGACGATGTCTGGTACAAGTACGTCCTCGGCCCGGCCCGCGTCGACGGCACCGACGTCAAGAAGGCCCAGGCCGTCTTCGACACGCAGGGCGCCTCCGGCTGGCAGGTCCAGATGACCTTCACCGGCAGCGGATCCAAGAAGTTCGCGGACGTCACCGGCGAGCTCGCCAAGAACGCCTCCCAGCCGACGAACGAGTTCGGCATCGTCCTCGACGGCGAGGTCGTCTCCAGCCCGACCGTGAGCCAGTCCATCACCGGCGGCTCCGCGGAGATCTCCGGCAGCTTCACCCAGACCGAGGCCCAGAGCCTGGCCAACGTGCTGTCGTACGGCGCCCTCCCGCTCTCCTTCCGCACGGAGAGCGTCACCACCGTCACTGCCGCCCTCGGCGGCCAGCAGCTGCACGCCGGTCTGCTCGCCGGTGCCATCGGGCTCGCGCTGGTCATCATCTATCTGGTGGCCTTCTACCGCGGCCTGTCGATTGTCGCGATCCCCTCGCTGCTGGTGTCCGCGGTCCTCACCTACACGATCATGTCGCTGCTCGGCCCCGCGATCCACTTCGCGCTGAACCTGCCGGCCGTCTGCGGTGCGATCGTCGCGATCGGCATCACGGCGGACTCGTTCATCGTGTTCTTCGAGCGCATCCGGGACGAGATCCGCGAGGGCCGCACGCTGCGCCCCGCCGTCGAGCGCGCCTGGCCGCGCGCCCGGCGCACCATCCTGGTCTCCGACTTCGTGTCGTTCCTGGCCGCCGCCGTCCTGTTCATCGTGACCGTCGGCAAGGTCCAGGGCTTCGCGTTCACCCTCGGTCTGACCACCGTGCTCGACGTGGTCGTCGTCTTCTTCTTCACCAAGCCGCTGATGACGCTCCTCGCCCGGCGTAAGTTCTTCGCGAGCGGCCACAAGTGGTCCGGGCTCGACCCGAAGGGTCTGGGCGCCAAGGCCCCGCTGCGCCGTACCCGCCGTCCCGCCGGTCCCGTCGCCGGCCCTGTCGACCCGAAGGAAGCGTGAGCGATGTCGAAACTCGGCAACCTCGGCGCCCGACTCCACCGCGGCGAGATCAGCTACGACTTCGTCGGCAAGCGCAAGATCTGGTACGGCGTCTCCATCCTGATCACCATCACGGCCATCGTCGGCCTGGCGGTGCGCGGCCTGAACATGGGCATCGACTTCCAGGGCGGCGCCGTCTTCACCACCTCGAAGACCAGTGTCTCGGTGTCCCAGGCGGAGACCTTCGCGAAGGAGGCCTCCGGTCACGAAGCGGTCGTGCAGAAGCTCGGCACGGGCGGTCTGCGCATCCAGATCGCCGGCATGGACACCGCGAAGTCGGACACGACCAAGGTCAAGCTGGCCAAGGACATGAAGGTGGACCCCGAGTCCATCAACTCCGACCTGGTCGGCCCGAGCTGGGGTGACGAGATCGCCAACAAGGCCTGGGAGGGCCTCGGCATCTTCATGGTCCTCGTGGTGATCTACCTGGCGATCGCCTTCGAGTGGCGGATGGCGCTCGCGGCCCTGGTCGCGCTGATCCACGACATCACCATCACGACCGGTATCTACGCGCTGGTCGGCTTCGAGGTCACGCCCGGCACGGTCATCGGTCTGCTGACGATCCTCGGTTACTCGCTCTACGACACGGTCGTCGTCTTCGACAGCCTCAAGGAGCAGACGAAGGACATCACCAAGCAGACCCGCTTCACCTACAGCGACATCGCCAACCACTCGATCAACGGCACCCTGGTCCGTTCGATCAACACCACGGTCGTCGCACTGCTGCCGGTCGCGGGCCTGCTGTTCATCGGCGGCGGCTTCCTCGGCGCGGGCACGCTCAACGACATCTCGCTGTCGCTGTTCGTCGGTCTCGCCGCGGGTGCCTACTCCTCGATCTTCATCGCCACGCCGCTCGTCGCCGACCTCAAGGAGGCCGAGCCGCAGATGAAGGCCCTGAAGAAGCGCGTCCTCGCCAAGCGCGCCCAGGCCGCAGCCGAGGAGGAGATGGCCGAGGTCCGGGTCGGCGGTTCCGAGGACCCCGAGGACGCCGCTCCGGCCGTCGTCGGCCCGCGCAACCAGCCCGCGTCCCGTAACCGCGGCGGCCGCGGCCGGCCCTCGGGGAAGCGCCGATGACCGAGCTCGCAGACATCACGGAACTGCTGCTCAGCCGCATCCGGGACGTCGAGGACTATCCCGAGCAGGGCGTGATGTTCAAGGACATCACGCCGCTGCTGGCGGACCCGGCGGCGTTCACGGTGCTCACCGACGCCCTCGCGCAGATCGCCGAGCGCACCGGCGCCACCAAGGTCGTCGGCCTGGAGGCGCGGGGCTTCATCCTGGGCGCCCCGGTCGCCGTGCGGGCCGGGCTCGGCTTCATCCCCGTGCGCAAGGCGGGCAAGCTCCCCGGAGCCACCCTCCGGCAGGCCTACGAGCTGGAGTACGGCTCCGCCGAGATCGAGGTGCACGCCGAGGACCTGTCCGCGGGCGACCGCGTCATGGTCGTCGACGACGTGCTCGCCACCGGCGGCACCGCCGAGGCCTCGATCCGGCTGATCCACCGCGCCGGCGCCGAGGTCGCGGGCGTCGCGGTCCTGATGGAGCTGGGCTTCCTGGGCGGACGGGCCCGTCTGGAATCCGCCCTCAAGGGCGCCCCCTTGGAGGCCGTGCTCACCATCTGAGCGGAGATGGAGACGACGCAGCCCCGGGTGCGATTCAATGCGCACCCGGGGCCGCTTCATTTTTCCGTGCTATTCACGGAATCCGGCTGATTTCGAAATCAGCAGTCCTCGATGTCGTTGGTTATGATGGTGCCGGGCTCCTTGAGGTGTCCCTTCTCGTCGCCCGCCGCGGTGATGCGGTGCAGGTTGTTCTCCGCACCGTCCTTCCACCACACGCACAGGTGCTGCGTCGTGCTGCACGTGTTGTGGTAGTAGATGGTGGTCGTGGTGGTGCCGTCCGCCCAAGACCAGTTGAAGCACCCCGAGCTACCTCGGTGCGTCGACATGGGGGCCGCGGTCGCAGCCTGCGCGGGAAGCGCGAAAGCCGCGCTCATACCCACGGCCAGAGCCGCAGCCGCCACTGTCTTTCCGAACATTCTCATGCTCATCCCGTTTCTTTTTCTTTGAAAGCGGAATAGGTCAATTTCTTCCGCTTCCTGGTCGAAGTGGATCTTATGTAGCGGCTGATGTTCTAGTCAACGGAATTAATAGTCTCGATTTTCCCGATCTGTCCAATTGGTGGGTTTTTGGAAAAGGGTTTCCGGGCTCTGCTGCAGGGACAGGGAATCCGGTGGCAGCCGCCCGTGTTACCCCGGTGGAACGCTCTCACTTCGGCCTGAAGGCGATCCCGGAGCCCGGGATCGCTACCATGGGTCATCCGGAGCCTGACCGGGGACCCGGATCGCGCACGAGGAGCCCTCTTGCCAGACGAGGCCCAGCCACTTACCGCCGCCAAGCCCGAGCCCGCCTCGGCCCCCGCGGCCAAGCCCGCGCCGAACGTGTCGCAGACGAAGAGCGACACCCGTGGGCCGGTCGAGCACGCCCAGTCCGCGCAGGCCGAGAAGTCGGCGGAGTCCTCGCGCCCCAAACCGGCCCCTCCCGAGCGTCCGGCGGCCCGCCCCAACACCGGCCAGCCCGCACGCTCCGGCTCCTCCAACCGTGTCCGCGCCCGCCTGGCCCGCCTCGGCGTGCAGCGCGCGAACCCGTACAACCCGGTCCTGGAGCCGCTGCTGCGCATAGTCCGCAGCAACGACCCC
The DNA here is from genome assembly GCF_040643955.1 of Streptomyces sp. NPDC047061. Taxonomy (NCBI): domain Bacteria; kingdom Bacillati; phylum Actinomycetota; class Actinomycetes; order Kitasatosporales; family Streptomycetaceae; genus Streptomyces; species Streptomyces sp. NPDC047061. Next base: position 19,141 of record NZ_JBEYVI010000013.1, on the reverse strand, counting down.
AAGATCGAGAACGCCACACTGCGCCAGATCGAGCGCGCCTACCAGGTCGCCGAGCGCTGGCACCGCGGCCAGAAGCGCAAGAGCGGCGACCCGTACATCACCCACCCGCTCGCGGTGACCACCATCCTCGCCGAGCTGGGCATGGACCCGGCCACCCTGATGGCGGGCCTGCTGCACGACACCGTCGAGGACACCGAGTACGGCCTGGAGGACCTGCGCCGCGACTTCGGCGACGTCGTCGCCCTGCTCGTCGACGGCGTCACCAAGCTCGACAAGGTCAAGTTCGGCGAGGCCGCGCAGGCCGAGACCGTGCGCAAGATGGTCGTCGCCATGGCCAAGGACCCGCGCGTCCTGGTCATCAAGCTCGCCGACCGCCTGCACAACATGCGCACCATGCGCTACCTCAAGCGCGAGAAGCAGGAGAAGAAGGCGCGCGAGACCCTGGAGATCTACGCGCCGCTCGCCCATCGCCTGGGCATGAACACCATCAAGTGGGAGCTGGAGGACCTCGCGTTCGCGATCCTCTACCCCAAGATGTACGACGAGATCGTCCGGCTGGTCGCCGAACGCGCCCCGAAGCGCGACGAGTACCTGGCCATAGTGACCGACGAGGTCCAGGCCGACCTGCGGGCCGCCCGCATCAAGGCGACCGTCACCGGCCGGCCGAAGCACTACTACAGCGTCTACCAGAAGATGATCGTCCGCGGCCGGGACTTCGCGGAGATCTACGACCTGGTGGGCATCCGCGTCCTGGTGGACACCGTCCGCGACTGCTACGCGGCCCTGGGCACCGTCCACGCGCGCTGGAACCCGGTTCCGGGGCGCTTCAAGGACTACATCGCGATGCCCAAGTTCAACATGTACCAGTCGCTGCACACGACGGTCATCGGCCCCAACGGCAAGCCCGTCGAACTCCAGATCCGCACGTTCGACATGCACCGCCGCGCCGAGTACGGCATCGCCGCGCACTGGAAGTACAAGCAGGAGGCCGTGGCCGGCGCCTCCAAGGTCCGCACCGACGTGCCGAAGTCGTCCGGCAAGGGCAAGGACGACCACCTCAACGACATGGCCTGGCTGCGGCAGTTGCTGGACTGGCAGAAGGAGACCGAGGACCCCAGCGAGTTCCTGGAGTCCCTGCGCTTCGACCTGTCCCGCAACGAGGTCTTCGTCTTCACCCCCAAGGGCGACGTCATAGCGCTCCCCGCCGGGGCCACCCCGGTCGACTTCGCGTACGCGGTCCACACCGAGGTCGGCCACCGGACCATAGGGGCCCGGGTCAACGGCCGTCTCGTCCCGCTCGAATCGACGCTGGACAACGGCGACCTGGTCGAGGTCTTCACCTCCAAGGCGCCCGGCGCCGGCCCCTCCCGCGACTGGCTCGGCTTCGTCAAGTCCCCACGCGCCCGCAACAAGATCCGCGGCTGGTTCTCCAAGGAGCGCCGGGACGAGGCGATCGAGCAGGGCAAGGACGCCATCGTCCGCGCGATGCGCAAGCAGAACCTGCCGATCCAGCGCATCCTCACCGGCGACTCGCTGGTCACGCTGGCGCACGAGATGCGCTACCCGGACATCTCCTCGCTGTACGCGGCGATCGGCGAGGGCCATGTGGCCGCGCAGAACGTCGTGCAGAAGCTGGTGCAGGCGCTCGGCGGCGAGGAGGCGGCCACCGAGGAGATCGACGAGGCGGTCCCGCCGTCCCGGACCCGCGGCCGCAAGCGGCGCAGCAACCAGGACCCCGGTGTGGTCGTGAAGGGCGTCGACGACGTCTGGGTCAAGCTGGCCCGCTGCTGCACCCCTGTGCCCGGCGACCCGATCATCGGCTTCGTCACGCGCGGTAGCGGTGTATCGGTTCACCGCAGCGACTGCGTCAACGTCGAGTCACTGTCCCGCGAACCCGAGCGCATCCTCGACGTCGAGTGGGCGCCCACCCAGTCCTCGGTCTTCCTGGTCGCCATCCAGGTCGAGGCCCTGGACCGGTCCCGGCTGCTGTCGGACGTCACCCGCGTCCTGTCCGACCAGCACGTCAACATCCTCTCCGCGGCCGTCCAGACCTCCCGCGACCGGGTGGCCACCTCCCGCTTCACCTTCGAGATGGGCGACCCCAAGCACCTGGGCCACGTCCTGAAGGCCGTACGGGGCGTGGAGGGCGTGTACGACGTCTACCGCGTGACCTCGGCACGCAACCGCTCGTAGCGGCAGCCGGACACCGGACATACGACGAGAGGGGCCCCGTACGCCGTGTACGGGGCCCCTCTCGATGTCGCGGAAACCGTCGGGAAAACTCAGCCGCCGAACTCCTGCAGGCCCTTCAGGGCCTGGTCCAGGAGCGCCTGGCGGCCCTCCAGCTCACGCTCCAGCTTCTCCGCCTTCGACGCGTTGCCCTGGCCGCGGGCCTGCTCGATCTGCGCCCGCAGCTTGTCCACGGCGGCCTGCAGCTGGCCGGTCAGACCCGCCGCACGCGCGCGTGCCTCCGGGTTGGTCCGGCGCCACTCGGCCTCCTCGGCCTCCTGGATGGCCCGGTCGACCGTGTGCATCCGGCCCTCGACCTTCGGACGCGCGTCGCGCGGCACGTGACCGATGGCCTCCCACCGCTCGTTGATCGAGCGGAAGGCGGACCGCGCGGACTTCAGGTCGCCGATCGGCAGGAGCTTCTCGGCCTCGGCGGCCAGCTCCTCCTTCAGCTTCAGGTTCTCCGTCTGCTCCGCGTCCCGCTCGGCGAAGGCGGACCCGCGCGCCGCGAAGAACACGTCCTGGGCGCCGCGGAAGCGGTTCCACAGGTCGTCCTCGTGCTCGCGCTGGGCACGGCCGGCCGCCTTCCACTCCGACATCAGCTCGCGGTAGCGGGCGGCCGTCGGACCCCAGTCCGTCGAGTCCGACAGCGACTCGGCCTCGGCGACCAGCTTCTCCTTGGCCTTGCGGGCGTCCTCGCGCTGCGCGTCGAGCTGCGCGAAGTGGGCCTTGCGCCGCTTGGAGAAGGCCGACCGGGCGTGCGAGAAGCGGTGCCACAGCTCGTCGTCCGACTTGCGGTCGAGACGCGGCAGGCCCTTCCAGGTGTCCACCAGGGACCGCAGCCGCTCACCCGCCGCCCGCCACTGGTCGGACTGCGCCAGCTGCTCCGCCTCGACGACCAGGTCCTCCTTGGCCTGCCGGGCCTCGTCGGACTGCTTGGCACGCTGTGCCCGGCGCTCCTCGCGACGCGAGTCGACGGTCTTCACCAGATCGCCCAGCCGGGTCCGCAACGACTCCAGGTCACCGACCGCGTGGTGCGCCTCCACCTGCTCGCGCAGGTGGTCGATGGCGACCTGGGCGTCCTTCGCGGACAGGTCGGTGGTCTGGACTCGCTTTTCGAGGAGGCCGATCTCGACAACCAGGCCCTCGTACTTGCGCTCGAAGTAGGCCAACGCCTCCTCGGGGGAGCCGGCCTGCCAGGAACCGACGACCTGCTCGCCGTCGGCCGTACGCACGTACACGGTCCCCGTCTCGTCGACGCGGCCCCACGGGTCGCTGCTCACAGCGCCTCCTCCACATGATGCCCGCGAGGGGCCTCAGCGCCCCCGGGCATCGTCCACAGTTTCGTCACGGCCAACATAGGCGACCGGCGGGTTGCCTGTCCGCATCCCGCGCGACCGAAATTTCGCAGTTGGTAGTCAGGATTTCGTGACCGTGGCCTTGTTGATCACGACCGTCGCGTTCGGCGCTCCGTCGCCCTGACCCGTGTTCTCTCCAGCGGCGGCGATTTTCTTCAGGACCTTCAGTCCGGCGGCGTCAACAGTGCCGAACGGGGTGTAGCTGGCAGGCAACTGGCTGTCCTGGTAGACCAGGAAGAACTGGCTGCCACCGGTGTGCTTCTGGCCCGTGTTGGCCATCGCGACCGTGCCCGCCGGGTAGATGCCGCCCTTCAGGCTTTTGTCCTTCAGGTTCTCGTCGGGGATCGTGTACCCGGGACCGCCGCTGCCGGTGCCCGTCGGGTCGCCGCACTGCAGCACGTAGATGCCGTTGGTGGTGAGCCGGTGGCACTTCGTGTGGTCGAAGTAGCCCTTCGACGCGAGGAAGTCGAACGAGTTCACGGTGTGCGGCGCCGCCGACGTCTTCAGCGCGATGCCGATGTCACCGCACGTCGTCGCCAGCTTCAGCGTGTAGTCGGCGGACGTGTCGATCGTCATCGCCGGCTCCTTCTTCCAGCTCAGCTTCGCCACCTTGCCGGCCGCGGCCTTCTCGCACGGGTCCGGTGCCTTGCTGGCGCTGGGCGTGGCGCTGGGTGTCGTCTCCGAGCTGGCGTTCGCCTTGTCGTCGTTCTTCAGCACGCCGGTCGTGTACAGCGCGACGCTGCCGATCACGATCACGCCGAGCACGGACGCGATCACGGAGTTGCGCATGCGTGCCTTGCGGCGTGCGCTGGTACGCCGCTGCTGCTGCCGCAAGAACTTCTCCCGGGCGAGCTGACGCCGCCGCTGCTCCTGGGTGACCACCGGGTTCTCTCCTCATGCGTGTCGTATATGTCGACCGGTTACGCGTGCGTCCTGTGCGCTGTGTGAGCCGACCACTGCGTGTAGCCCCGTACCGTATATGGGTTCGCTGAGGAAACGGCAGCGCCGGTAGGCTCTGGACCACAGCTTGTAGCCACCCGAATCGACACAACGAAGGACGATCGTGCTCATTGCCGGGTTCCCCGCCGGGGCCTGGGGGACGAACTGTTATCTCGTCGCCCCCGCCGCCGGTGAGGAGTGCGTGATCATCGACCCCGGCCACCAGGCCGCCGAAGGCGTCGAGGAAGCACTGAAGAAGCATCGGCTCAAGCCCGTCGCCGTCGTCCTCACCCACGGCCACATCGACCACGTGGCCTCGGTCGTCCCCGTGTGCGGCGCGCACGACGTACCGGCCTGGATCCACCCCGCGGACCGGTACATGATGAGCGACCCCGAGAAGGCGCTCGGCCGGTCCATCGGCATGCCGCTGATGGGCGAGCTGACGGTGGGGGAGCCGGACGAGGTGAGGGAACTGACCGACGGCGCTCGACTCGCCCTGGCCGGGCTGGAGTTCTCCGTCGCGCACGCACCGGGCCATACCAGGGGGTCGGTGACCTTCCAGATGCCGGAGACGGCCGAGATCCCCTCGGTCTTCTTCTCCGGCGATCTGCTCTTCGCCGGCTCCATCGGACGCACGGACCTGCCGGGCGCCTCCATGGACGACATGCTGCTGTCGCTGGCCCGTGTGTGCCTGCCGCTAGACGACTCCACCGTGGTGCTGTCCGGCCACGGCCCCCAGACGACCATCGGTCAGGAGCGCGCCACCAACGCCTATCTGCGGCAGGTGGCCGCCGGCCAGGGAGCGCAAGCCGACGCTCCCCGACGAGGAATGTGACGAGAACTTCCGTGAGCACCTTTCAGGCCCCCAAGGGCACGTACGACCTGATCCCGCCGGAGAGCGCCAAGTACCTGGCCGTCCGCGAGGCGATCGCCGCCCCGCTGCGCAACTCCGGCTACGGCTACATCGAGACCCCGGGCTTCGAGAACGTCGAGCTCTTCGCGCGCGGTGTCGGCGAGTCCACCGACATCGTCACCAAGGAGATGTACGCCTTCGAGACCAAGGGCGGCGACCGGCTGGCGCTGCGCCCCGAGGGCACCGCCTCCGTCCTGCGCGCGGCCCTGGAGGCCAACCTCCACAAGGCCGGCAACCTCCCCGTCAAGCTCTGGTACTCCGGCTCGTACTACCGCTACGAGCGCCCGCAGAAGGGCCGTTACCGTCACTTCTCCCAGGTCGGTGCCGAGGCGATCGGTGCCGAGGACCCGGCCCTGGACGCCGAGTTGATCATCCTGGCCGACCAGGCGTACCGCTCGCTGGGCCTGAGCAACTTCCGCATCCTGCTCAACAGCCTCGGCGACAAGGAGTGCCGCCCGGTGTACCGCGCGGCCCTCCAGGACTTCCTGCGCGGCCTCGACCTGGACGAGGACACCCTGCGCCGGTCCGAGATCAACCCGCTGCGCGTCCTGGACGACAAGCGGGAGTCGGTCCAGAAGCAGCTGGGCGACGCCCCGTTGCTGCGCGACTACCTCTGCGACGCCTGCAAGGCGTACCACGAGGAGGTCCGTGAGCTGATCACGGCCGCGGGTGTCTCCTTCGAGGACGACCCGAAGCTGGTCCGCGGTCTCGACTACTACACCCGCACCACGTTCGAGTTCGTCCACGACGGCCTGGGCTCCCAGTCCGCGGTGGGCGGCGGCGGCCGCTACGACGGCCTCTCCGAGATGATCGGCGGCCCCGCGCTGCCGTCCGTCGGCTGGGCGCTGGGCGTCGACCGCACGGTGCTGGCACTGGAGGCGGAGGGCGTCGAGCTCGACCTCCCGTCCGCCACCAGCGTCTTCGCGGTACCGCTCGGCGAGGAGGCGCGTCGCGTCCTCTTCGCGAAGGTCACGGAGCTGCGCCGGGTCGGCATCGCGGCGGACTTCTCCTACGGCGCCAAGGGGCTCAAGGGCGCCATGAAGAACGCCAACCGCAGTGGCGCCCGCTACACGATCGTCGCCGGGGAGCGGGACCTCGCCGAGGGCGTCGTCCAGCTGAAGGACATGGAGTCCGGAGAGCAGTCGGCGATCGGCGTGAACGAGATCGTGGCGGAGCTGGAGTCCCGGCTGGGCTGAGCGGCCGGTGAGAGGGTCGGCAGGGGCCGGCAGGGGGCGGACCGTCAACTCGGCGGGTGCCGGTTCCCCCTGCCGGCCGATGCGCATCCGGGACCGCCATGCGCGGGTGCCCCGAGCATCGGCCGGAACCGAACTCTTCGGGGCGGTCGTGCGTACTTCCTTATGCCCACCGAACGGTGGACGGGGTGCCTCGTGCGGCACAATGGCCCCTGCCCGAAGAAGTTCCAACTCTCAAACAGACGGAATCGGCGTGATGAGCAAGACGACAGTCAAGGACGTCTCCACCGAGCCCGAGCCCGAGCACGCCTCCGCGGCACCGCGCACCGAGGGCGGCAGCCGCGCCTTCGCGCTGCTGCTGATCATCACCGGCGCCGCCGGCCTGCTGGCCGCCTGGGTCATCACGATCGACAAGTTCAAGCTGCTGGAAGCCAAGGTCGAGGGCAAGACGTTCACCCCCGGGTGCAGCCTCAACCCGGTGGTCTCCTGCGGCAGCGTCATGGAGTCCAAGCAGGCCGCCGCCTTCGGCTTCCCGAACCCGATGCTCGGCCTGGTCTGCTACGGCATCGTGATCTGCGTCGGCATGAGCCTGCTGGCCCGCGCCCGCTTCCCGCGCTGGTACTGGCTGACCTTCAACTTCGGCACCCTCTTCGGCGTGGCCTTCTGCACCTGGCTGCAGTTCCAGTCCCTGTACCGGATCAACGCGCTCTGCCTGTGGTGCTCGCTGGCCTGGGTCGCGACGATCACCATGTTCTGGTACGTGACCTCCTTCAACATCCGCCAGGGCTTCCTGCCGACCCCGAACTGGCTGAAGTCCTTCTTCGGCGAGTTCACCTGGGTGCTGCCGGTCCTGCACATCGGCATCATCGGCATGCTGATCCTGACCCGCTGGTGGGACTTCTGGACCAGCTGACCACCGGGGCCGCCGACGGCCCGGACCGGATTGTCAGTGCCGTGACTTAGGGTTTCAGCGTGGAACCCGACCTGTTCACCGCCGCCGCAGAAGAACGCCAGGAGAAGGACCCGACCGGGAGCCCCCTGGCGGTGCGGATGCGCCCGCGCACCCTCGACGAGGTGGTGGGCCAGCAGCACCTGCTGAAGCCGGGATCCCCGCTGCGCAGACTGGTCGGCGCGGGCTCCGGCGGCCCCGCCGGACCGTCGTCCGTGATCCTCTGGGGGCCGCCCGGCACCGGCAAGACGACCCTCGCGTACGTCGTCTCCAAGGCGACCGACAAGCGGTTCGTGGAGCTCTCCGCGATCACCGCGGGCGTCAAGGAGGTCCGCGCGGTCATCGACGGCGCCCGCCGCGCCACCGGGGGATACGGCAAGGAGACCGTCCTCTTCCTGGACGAGATCCACCGCTTCAGCAAGGCCCAGCAGGACTCCCTGCTCCCGGCCGTCGAGAACCGCTGGGTCACCCTGATCGCCGCGACCACCGAGAACCCCTACTTCTCGGTGATCTCCCCGCTCCTGTCCCGCTCCCTGCTCCTCACCCTCGAACCGCTCACCGACGACGACGTCCGGGGCCTCCTGCGCCGGGCCCTCACCGACGAGCGGGGCCTCAAGGAGGCCGTCACCCTCCCCGAGGACACCGAGGAGCACCTGCTGCGCATCGCCGGCGGCGACGCCCGCCGCGCCCTGACCGCCCTGGAGGCCGCCGCCGGGGCCGCCCTCGACAAGGGCGAGGCGGAGATCGGCCTGGGGACCCTGGAGGAGGTCGTCGACCGGGCCGCGGTGAAGTACGACCGCGACGGCGACCAGCACTACGACGTCGCCAGCGCCCTCATCAAGTCCATCAGGGGCTCGGACGTCGACGCGGCCCTGCACTACCTGGCCCGGATGATCGAGGCCGGCGAGGACCCCCGCTTCATCGCCCGCCGGCTGATGATCTCGGCGAGCGAGGACATCGGCCTCGCCGACCCCAACGCCCTCCCCATAGCCGTGGCCGCCGCCCAGGCCGTCGCCATGATCGGTTTCCCCGAGGCCGCCCTCACCCTCAGCCACGCCACCATCGCCCTCGCCCTGGCCCCCAAGTCCAACTCCGCGACCACCGCGATCGGCGCCGCCATGGAGGACGTCCGCAAGGGCCTGGCCGGCCAGGTGCCCCCGCACCTGCGTGACGGGCACTACAAGGGCGCCGCCAAGCTGGGGCACGCGCAGGGCTACGTCTACCCGCACGACCTGCCCGAGGGCATCGCCGAGCAGCAGTACGCCCCGGACACCGTCAGGGACCGCGAGTACTACACCCCGACCCGGCACGGCGCCGAGGCGCGGTACGCCGACGCCGTCGAGTGGACCAGGAAGCACCTCGGTCGCAGGCGGTCCTGAGCAGCCTGTAGAATCCCTCGAAGCGCCGAGTCCCGCGCAGTCAGAGCGGGACAGTCGGCCGGAACCCCCGTCAAGAGGGATCCAGGAGCGTCGCGCACCGTCGATCGGTGTCGCGGGCAGCCCACCACCATCCGCCGCACGGCGGGACCGGTCGGTGGGCCACTCGCGTGCTGCACGTATGTGCCCAGACCAGGGGAGCGGCTGCCCACCAGGCCCGGCAACGGGTCCCGGCGGGTTTCCCCGGCTGCGGATTGCGACCTCCCTCAACCCTGACAAGCCGAATATCAGAAGGAAGAAAGAGACAGTGGCGAACCAGTCCCGCCCCAAGGTCAAGAAGTCGCGTGCCCTCGGCATCGCGCTGACCCCGAAGGCCGTCAAGTACTTCGAGGCCCGTCCCTACCCGCCGGGTGAGCACGGCCGCGGCCGCAAGCAGAACTCGGACTACAAGGTCCGTCTGCTGGAGAAGCAGCGTCTGCGCGCGCAGTACGACATCTCCGAGCGTCAGCTGGTCCGCGCCTACGAGCGTGCCTCCAAGGTGCAGGGCAAGACCGGTGAGGCCCTGATCGTCGAGCTGGAGCGCCGCCTCGACGCGCTGGTCCTGCGTTCGGGCATCGCCCGCACGATCTACCAGGCCCGCCAGATGGTCGTCCACGGCCACATCCAGGTCAACGGCCAGAAGGTCGACAAGCCGTCCTACCGCGTGCGTCCGGACGACGTCATCCAGGTCCGTGACCGCTCGAAGGACAAGACGCTCTTCCAGATCGCCCGCGAGGGTGGCTTCGCCCCCGACGGCGAGACCCCGCGCTACCTGCAGGTGAACCTCCGCGCCCTGGCCTTCCGCCTGGACCGCGAGCCGAACCGCAAGGAAGTTCCGGTCATCTGCGACGAGCAGCTCGTCGTCGAGTACTACGCCCGCTGATCACCAGCCGGGTGTAGCACCTCAGCGTCAGCCCGCCGTCTCCCCGCCCTTCAGGGTGGGCGAGGCGGCGGGCTTCCGCATGTCGGCGCCGTCCCGCCGCTGCCGTACCGGCCCGCGCGGCGCCGGCAGCGCGTCCAGCGGCCGTCCCCCGAAGTAGTCCAGCGCCCGGGCCACCGCCGCCTCCCGGTCCAGCAGCGCCCCCTGCCGTACGCACTCCGTGTACCGCTCGTCGCCCAGCGCCCGCCGCGCCGTCGCCTCGCACAGCTCGTGCGGGGCGTTGTAGTACGCCGAGCCGAACAGCGGCAGCCCCACCGACGGCCACATCCGCCCGGCCGCGCCCTGCAGCACCGCCGCCTCCGCCGGATCGCCCTGCGCCACCGTCACCAGCGCCAGGAGCTCGATCGACAGCACCGAGCCCAGCAGGTCCCGGAAACCGTGCGCATGGCCCAGGCAGTCGGTCAGCAGCTCCCGGGCGGCCGCGTGGTCGCCGTCCTGCCAGGCCGCGTACGCCAGCACGTACAGCGCGTACGAACGGGCCCAGCGCTCGCCGTGGTCCTCGCAGACCCGGCGTACGTCCTCGCACAGCCGTACCGCGTCCGGCAGATCACCGAGGAACGCCCTGGTCATCGCCAGCTCGACCTGCCCCATCAGGACATTGCTGTTGAGCTCGCCGATCTCCTGGTAACGGCCGAGGGCCGAGCGCAGCAGCGTCTCCGCCCGCGCCATGTCATCGGTGACCAGGGCCAGACAGCCGGTGCGGTGCTCCACGTACGCCACCGCCGTCGGATCGGCGGCCAGCTCGGCTGCCTCGCGGCACTCCTGGAGCGCGGCGAGCGCGGGCACCGCGTCGCCCTGGAGGATCGCCACATAGCCGAGCACCCACAACGCCTTCAGCCGGGACTGCGGATACTCCGAGTCCAGCTCCAGACTCCGCTCCAGCCAGCGCCGCCCCTCCGAGAGCCGCCCGCAGCCCGCCCAGTAGAACCACAGCGAACCCGCCAGGAACTGGCCCAGATGCGCCTCGTCCGGCTCGGTCAGACAGTGGTCCAGAGCCGCCCGCAGGTTCGGCAGCTCGGCCTCGACCCGCGTGGCCACCTCGCCCTGCCGCGGCGAGAACCACTCCAGCTCGCACCAGGTCGCCAGCCCCATGAACCAGTCCCGGTGCCGGCGCCGCAGCCGCCCCGAGTCCCCCGTCGCCGCCAGCCAGTCGGCGCCGTACGCCCGTACGGTGTCGAGCATCCGGTAGCGCACGCCCGACCGCGCCTCCTCACGGGACACCACCGACTGGGCGAGCAGCTCCGCCAGCACGTCCAGGACCTCCTCGGACGCCAGCCCGTCCCCGCTGCACACGTACTCGGCGGCCTCCAGGTCGAAGGTCTGCGCGAACACCGACAGCCGCGCCCACAGCAACCGCTCGGCGGGCGTGCACAGTTCATGGCTCCAGCCGATGGCCGTGCGCAGCGTCCGGTGCCGGGGGAGCGCGTCCTGCCCGCCACCGGTCAGCAGCCGGAACCGGTCGTCGAGCCGCTCCAGCAACTGCCCCGGCGACAGCGCCCGCAGCCGCCCCGCCGCCAGCTCGACCGCCAGCGGGATCCCGTCCAGGCGCCTGCACACCTCCCGCACCTCCGCGCAGTCCCGCACGTCCAGCCCCTGCCGCCCGGCGCGCTCGGCGAACAGCTCCACCGCGTCGTCCTCACCGAGCGGCGCCAGCGGGAACAGCCGCTCGCCCGCCACCCCGAGCGGCCGCCGCCCCACCGCCAGCACGGCCAGGTCCGGCAACCGCCGCAGCAGTTCGGCCACCAGCTCCGCGCACGCGTCGACCAGATGCTCGAACCCGTCGAGGACGAGGAGGATCCGGCGGTCCGCCAGATGACCGAGGAGCGTCTCGCGCGGCAGCCGGGTGGTGTGGTCGGTCAGGCCGAGCGCCTCCACGACCGCGTACTCCACGAACTCCGGGTCGCGCACCGGCGCCAGCTCCACCCGCCACACCCCGTCCCGGGGCGCCGCACCGGCCGCCGCCCGGGCCGCGAGCCGGGACTTGCCGACCCCGCCGGCCCCGGTCACCGTCACCAGCCGACCGGACTCCAGGGCCCGGGACAACTCACCCAGTTCGGCCGAGCGGCCCACGAAGGCGGTCAGTTCCAGGGGCAGATTGCCGTCCGCCGAAGAGCCGGGGCGCTGAGGACCTCGCATGGGACACGGAGCGTACTTAACCGTGTTCGGTCCGTACAATCGCTTCCCGCAACTCCGCCTTCCGCGCGCGCTAATCCGGTACGGAGTCCGATGCCCGGCGCGATAGGCTCGGTGCAGACTTTTCGATGTTCAGGCACGAGACAGGGAGCGGGTGCGCGCGGTGTCCGGTGGAGAGGTGGCCGGGATCCTGGTGGCCGTCTTCTGGGCGATCCTGGTCTCCTTCCTCGCGGTGGCCCTCGTGAGGCTGGCCCAGACGCTCAAGGCGACCACCAAGCTGGTGGCGGACGTGACCGACCAGGCCGTCCCGCTGCTCGCCGACGCCTCCACCGCCGTCCGCTCCGCGCAGACCCAGATCGACCGGGTCGACGCGATCGCGTCCGACGTCCAGGAGGTCACGTCCAACGCCTCCGCGCTGTCCACCACCGTCGCCGCCACCTTCGGCGGCCCGCTGGTCAAGGTCGCGGCCTTCGGCTACGGCGTGCGCCGGGCGCTGGCCGGCCGCAAGGCGGACGTGCCCGTGAAGGAGCCCAGGCGTACGGTGATCGTGGGCCGGACGGTCCCGGCCGCACGGCGGAAGAACCGGGGAAAGTAGGAGCCAGGCCATATGTTCCGCCGCACGTTCTGGTTCACCACCGGCGTCGCCGCCGGTGTCTGGGCCACCACCAAGGTCAACCGCAAGCTGAGGCAGCTGACCCCGGAGAGCCTCGCCGCGACCGCCGCGAACAAGGCGCTGGAGACCGGCCACCGGATCAAGGACCGGGCGGTCGGCTTCGCGCTCGACGTCCGCGACAACATGGCGCAGCGGGAGGAGGAGCTGGGCGACGCGCTGGGCATCAACGCGAACCCCGAACTCCCCGCGCCCCGGCGGCTCGCCGCCATCGAGAACCGCAGCAACCCGAAGTACGCCGATGACAGGACGACGTACTCGTACAACCGGAATGAGGACCACTGATGGAGTCGGCCGAGATCCGCCGCCGCTGGCTGAGCTTCTACGAGGAGCGCGGTCACACCGTCGTCCCTTCGGCGTCGCTCATCGCGGACGACCCGACTCTGCTCCTCGTCCCGGCCGGCATGGTGCCCTTCAAGCCGTACTTCCTCGGTGAGGTCAAGCCGCCGTGGGCGCGCGCCACCAGCGTGCAGAAGTGCGTGCGTACGCCCGACATCGAAGAGGTCGGCAAGACCACCCGGCACGGCACCTTCTTCCAGATGTGCGGCAACTTCTCCTTCGGCGACTACTTCAAGGAAGGCGCCATCAAGTACGCCTGGGAGCTGCTCACCACGCCCCAGGACAAGGGTGGTTACGGCCTGGAGCCGGAGAAGCTCTGGATCACCGTCTACAAGGACGACGACGAGGCCGAGCGCATCTGGCAGGACGTCGTCGGCGTGCCGAAGGAGCGCATCCAGCGCCTCGGCATGAAGGACAACTACTGGTCCATGGGCGTCCCCGGCCCCTGCGGACCGTGTTCCGAGATCAACTACGACCGCGGCCCCGAGTTCGGAGTCGAGGGCGGCCCCGCCGTCAACGACGAGCGGTACGTGGAGATCTGGAACCTGGTCTTCATGCAGTACGAGCGCGGCGAGGGCATCGGCAAGGACAACTTCGAGATCCTCGGCGAACTGCCCAGCAAGAACATCGACACGGGCCTCGGCCTGGAGCGTCTCGCCATGATTCTGCAGGGCGTGCAGAACATGTACGAGATCGACACCTCCATGGCCGTCATCGAGAAGGCCACCGAGCTGACCGGCGTCCGCTACGGCGACGCCCACGACTCGGACGTCTCGCTGCGCGTGGTCACCGACCACATGCGTACGTCGGTGATGCTCATCGGCGACGGTGTCACCCCCGGCAACGAGGGCCGCGGCTACGTCCTGCGCCGGATCATGCGCCGCGCCATCCGCAACATGCGCCTGCTCGGTGCCACCGGTCCGGTCGTGCTCGACCTGATCGACACGGTGATCCGGATGATGGGCCAGCAGTACCCGGAGCTGGTCACCGACCGCGAGCGCATCGAGAAGGTCGCCGTCGCCGAGGAGAACGCCTTCCTCAAGACGCTGAAGGCCGGCACCAACATCCTCGACACCGCCGTCACCGAGACCAAGGACGCCGGTGGCACGGTCCTCGCCGGCGACAAGGCGTTCCTGCTCCACGACACCTGGGGCTTCCCGATCGACCTCACCCTGGAGATGGCCGCCGAACAGGGCCTTGCCGTGGACGAGGACGGCTTCCGCCGCCTGATGAAGGAGCAGCGGGACCGCGCCAAGGCCGACGCCCAGGCCAAGAAGACCGGTCACGCCGGCGCCGGCGCCTACCGCGAGATCGCCGACAAGACCGGCGAGACCGACTTCATCGGTTACTCCGACACCGAGGGCGAGACCACGATCGTCGGCATCCTCGTCGACGGCGTCTCCTCCCCGGCCGCCAGCGAGGGCGACGAGGTCGAGATCGTCCTGGACCGCACCCCCTTCTACGCCGAGGGCGGCGGCCAGATCGGCGACACCGGCCGGATCAAGGTCGACTCCGGTGCCGTCGTCGAGATCCGCGACACCCAGAAGCCGGTCCCGGGCGTCTACGTCCACAAGGGCGTCGTGCAGTTCGGCGAGGTGACGGTCGGCGCCAAGGCCCACGCCGCGATCGACCAGCGCCGCCGGACCGCCATCGCCCGCGCCCACTCGGCCACCCACCTCACCCACCAGGCGCTGCGCGACGCCCTCGGCCCGACGGCCGCCCAGGCCGGTTCGGAGAACCAGCCCGGCCGCTTCCGCTTCGACTTCGGCTCCCCGTCCGCCGTCCCGACGGCCGTGATGACCGACGTCGAGCAGAAGATCAACGAGGTGCTCGCCCGCGACCTCGACGTGCGCGCCGACATCATGGGTATCGACGAGGCCAAGAAGCAGGGCGCCATCGCCGAGTTCGGTGAGAAGTACGGCGAGCGGGTCCGCGTGGTGACCATCGGCGACTTCTCCAAGGAGCTGTGCGGCGGCACCCACGTGCACAACACCGCCCAGCTGGGCCTGGTGAAGCTGCTCGGCGAGTCCTCGATCGGCTCGGGCGTGCGCCGTATCGAGGCCCTCGTCGGTGTCGACGCCTACAACTTCCTGGCCCGTGAGCACACGGTCGTCGCCCAGCTCCAGGAGCTGATCAAGGGCCGTCCGGAGGAACTCCCGGAGAAGGTCTCCGCCATGCTCGGCAAGCTGAAGGACGCCGAGAAGGAGATCGAGAAGTTCCGCGCGGAGAAGGTGCTGCAGGCCGCCGGCGGTCTCGTCGAGTCCGCCAAGGACGTCCGCGGGATCGCCGTCGTCACCGGGCAGGTCCCGGACGGCACCACCCCGGACGACCTGCGCAAGCTCGTCCTCGACGTGCGCGGCCGCATCCAGGGCGGACGCGCCGCCGTGGTCGCCCTGTTCACGGTCAACAACGGCAAGCCGCTCACGGTCATCGCCACCAACGACGCCGCCCGCGACCGCGGCCTCAAGGCCGGCGACCTGGTCCGCACCGCCGCCAAGACGCTCGGCGGCGGCGGTGGCGGCAAGCCGGACGTCGCCCAGGGCGGCGGCCAGAACCCGGCCGCCGTCGGAGAGGCCATCGACGCCGTCGAGCGTCTCGTGGCCGAGACCGCCAAGTAAGGAAACGGTCGGAGATGCGCAGAGGACGTCGACTCGCGATCGACGTCGGGGACGCCCGGATCGGGGTCGCCTCGTGCGACCCCGACGGGATCCTCGCCACCCCGGTCGAGACCGTCCCCGGCCGGGACATCCCGGCGGCCCACCGCCGGCTGCGGCAACTGGTCGAGGAGTACGAACCGGTCGAGGTCGTCGTCGGACTCCCGCGCTCGCTCAAGGGGGGCGAGGGCCCGGCCGCGGTCAAGGTCCGGGCCTTCGCCCAGGAGCTGGCCAAGGGCATCGGGCCGGTGCCGGTCCGGCTGGTCGACGAGCGGATGACGACCGTGACGGCGAGTCAGGGACTGCGCGCCTCGGGGGTGAAGTCCAAGAAGGGGCGGTCGGTCATCGACCAGGCCGCCGCTGTGATCATCCTCCAGCAGGCGCTGGAATCCGAACGGGTGTCAGGTAAACCACCCGGCGAGGGCGTCGAAGTAGTCATCTGATCGCGATACGGTAACGTTCCGCGCGATGCGATGGTTTTCGAACAGCCACCGCACAGCAAGAGGCGGAACGGTCAACCGGCCCACCAGCCGCGTGACGCGCCGCCTCGCGGCTCTAGGGGATCGATGACTGAGTATGGCCGGGGCCC
This sequence comes from Streptomyces sp. NPDC047061, assembly GCF_040643955.1. NCBI lineage: Bacteria > Bacillati > Actinomycetota > Actinomycetes > Kitasatosporales > Streptomycetaceae > Streptomyces > Streptomyces sp. NPDC047061. The sequence continues at coordinate 2,820 of NZ_JBEYVI010000013.1, read as the reverse complement.
AGGCTCCGAACCGTGGCATCCGGAGGACCCGTTGTACGGGGACGACGGATGGGGCGGACAGCAGGCCCAGGTGGGCCAGCAGTCCCCCTACGGCGGTCAGCCGCAGCACTATCCGCAGCAGTCGCAGCAGCAGTACGGCGACTGGGGCCAGCACCAGCAGGGTGGGTACGACCAGCAGCAGTACGCGTACTACGACGAGCAGGGCCAACTCCAGTACGCCGACGGGTACGGTCAGCAGCAGTACGACCAGCAGCAGTACGACCAGCAGCACTACGACCAGCAGCACGCCGGCCATGCCCCGCAGCAGTACCACCAGGGCACCTGGGACGCCACCGGCACCCACGGTCACGTCCCCTACGCCGCCGACCCGGGCGACCCCTACGGGCAGCAGCCCGTGGCCTACGGCAACGAGCAGCCCGACCTCTACGGCACCGAGGACGCCTACCCGCCGCCGGAGCCGCCCGGCCGCCGACGCCCCGAGCCGGAACCGCAGGCGGAGCCCGCCGCCGAGGAGGAGGAAGAGCAGCACCCCTTCTTCACGGGCGCCGACGACGATGACGACGACGATGAGGACGACGACCCGAAAGGGCGCCGCGGTGGTGGCCGCGGCAAGGGCGGGAAGGGTGGCAAGGAAGCCAAGGGCGGCAAAGGCGCCAAGAAGCGTCGCAGCGGCTGCGCCTGTCTGGTGGTCTGCCTGGTCTTCGGCGGCGGTGCGGCCGGTGTCGGCTACTTCGGCTGGCACTTCTACCAAAATCGTTTCGGCGCGGCCCCGGACTTCGCGGGCAGCGGCAGCAGCGAGACCGTGACCGTCCAGATCCCCAAGGGCGCCGGCGGATACGAGATCGGCCGTCGGCTCAAGGAGGCCGGCGTCGTCAAGAGCGTCGACGCGTTCGTCTCCGCGCAGACGCAGAATCCGAAGGGCGACAGGATCCAGGCGGGCGCCTACACCCTCAAGAAGGAGATGTCCGCCGCGAGCTGCGTGCTGCTCATGCTCGACCCGAGCAGCCAGGCGAATGTGATCGTCACCCCGGGCGAGCGCGCCGCGGCCGTCTACGTGGCCCTCGACAAGAAACTCGGCCTTTCCGCGGGTAGCTCCAAGAAGGTCGCAAAGGCCGAGTACAAGAACCTGGGTCTGCCGAGCTACGCGAACGCCAACAGCAAGATCATGGATCCGCTGGAAGGATTCCTCTACCCGGGTACCTATCCCGCGGCCAAGGGCATGAAGCCCGACGCGATCCTGAAACAGATGGTCGCGGCGGCCAAGGAGGAGTACGCCAACTACGACCTCGTGGCGGAGGCCAAGAAGTACGACCTGGACAACCCGCTGCAGGTCATCACGGTCGCGAGCCTCGTCCAGGCCGAAGGAAAGACGCACGACGACTTCCGCAAGATGGCGGAGGTGGTCTACAACCGTCTCAAGACCACGAACACCGAGACGAACCGGTTGCTGCAATTCGACTCGACCTTCAACTACCTGAAGGGCGCCAGCAACATCCACATCAGCGAGTCGGAGATCAACAGCAACAGGGACCCGTACAACACGTACACCCAGAAGGGGCTTCCGCCCGGTCCGATCGGCAACCCCGGCGAGGACGCACTGAAGGCGGCACTGAATCCGACCGACGAGGGCTGGATGTATTTCGTGGCGACCGATGGCGTGAACAACACCGAATTCGCCAAGACCAACGCCGAATTCGAGAAGCTCAAGGACAAATTCAATGCCAACTCGGGCAACTGATGCCCGCCGGGCCGCCGTGCTCGGTAAGCCCATCGCCCACTCCCTCTCCCCGGTGCTGCACCGGGCCGCGTACGACGAACTCGGGCTCGCCGACTGGTCGTACGAGCGCTTCGAGATCGACGAGGCGGGGCTGCCCGCCTTCCTCGGGACGCTGGGGCCGGAGTGGGCGGGGCTGTCGCTGACCATGCCGCTGAAGCGGGCGGTCATCCCGCTGGTCGACGAGATCAGCGAGACGGCCGCCTCGGTCGACGCGGTCAACACGGTCGTGTTCACGGAGGACGGCCGACGACTCGGGGACAACACCGACATCCCGGGCATGGTCGCCGCGCTTCGCGAGCACGGCATCGAACAGGTCGACTCCGCCGCCGTCCTCGGCGCCGGTGCCACCGCCTCCTCCGCGCTGGCCGCCCTCGCCCGGATCTGCACCGGCGAGGTCGTCGCCTACGTCCGCAGCGAGGAGCGCGCCGCCGAGATGCGGCACTGGGGCGAGCGGCTCGACGTCGAGGTGCGCACCGCCGACTGGGCCGACGCCGGACAGGCCCTGCATGCCCCGCTGGTGATCGCCACCACCCCCGCCGGCACCACCGACGCCCTCGCCGGCGCCGTACCCGAACGCCCCACCACCCTCTTCGACGTCCTCTACCACCCCTGGCCCACCGCCCTTGCCGCCCGCTGGTCCATGTTCGGGGGAGCCGTGGTCAGCGGTCTGGACCTCCTGGTGCACCAGGCCGTGCTCCAGGTCGAGCAGATGACCGGCCGTGCCCCGGCACCGCTGGACGCCATGCGCAGGGCCGGTGAGAAGGCACTCGCCGAGCGCTGACCTGACAGATCCGCGTCCGTCTGCTGGACCGGCGACCGGGTTCACCGCCCGGACGTGGGAGGATCGGAGGTGGCGGACCGGGGCCGCGCACCCGGTCGGGCCGTCGCCGTACGCGAGGACGCGCGTACGCAGGGCAGTAGTACCAGGGCGCGAGCACTGAGGAGCATCGTTGAGCAGGCTGCGTTGGCTGACCGCGGGGGAGTCCCATGGTCCCGCACTTGTCGCGACGTTGGAGGGCCTTCCCGCCGGCGTGCCGATCACG
>NZ_JBEYVI010000012.1:0-227415 GCF_040643955.1 Streptomyces sp. NPDC047061 | reverse complement strand
AACAGGACCCTAGACAAGTCCCATCGTTGCAGGTCAGGAGCACTCTCCGCTTATTTGATCAAGGCATGGACGAGCACGCTCATGAAAGCGCGAGGCTAGTCTTGCCGCATGAGCAATGGGACGCCTTTGGGTGATTTTCTCCGAGCCCGCAGAGAAGCCCTGAAGCCGCACGACGTCGGTCTCCCCGAACACGGACGACGCCGGGTACCGGGGCTGCGCAGAGAGGAAGTCGCGCTGCTCGCCGGAGTCAGCTCCGACTACTACATCAGGCTGGAGCAAGGACGCGAGAGCAGCCCGTCCCCACAAGTCGTCGCTGCCGTCGCGCACGCGCTGAAACTGGACGCGGAGTCCACCGACCACCTCAACCGCCTCTGCCTGGCCGCCCCTCAGCGCCCGCACAACTGGGGCGAAGTCGACGTCAGCGCGCAGCTGCTGCAGCTGATGGACGGATGGGACCACACTCCTGCCTTCGTCGCGGGGCCGGCCCTCGACATCATGGCGGGCAACTCCCTGGCCACGGCCCTGCACAGCGGTTTCGAGAAGTTCGACAACCTCGCCCGGATGGTGTTCGTGGACCCGGCGGGGCGCGACTTCTACCAGGAGTGGGAGCGGGCCGCGCACTCCTGTGTCGCCGAGATCAGGGCCGCCTACGGCCACGACCCCGAGTCCGCCCGCATCGCCGAGGTCGTCGCGGAACTGTCCGCCCAGAGCGAGGAGTTCGCCGCGCTCTGGCAACTGCACGACGTCAAGGGCAAGTCCCAGGAGGGCAAGCACCTCAAGCACCCCCAGGTCGGGGACCTGCACATCAAGTTCGCGGCCTTCACCGTCAACGGCGCCCCGCACCAGCAGCTGGTGGTCTACCAGGCCGAGCCGGCCGGCCCGACGGCAACCGCCTTCGAGACGCTGCGGGCCATGGCCGCCCAGCCTCAGCAGGCCCGGACGGCAGCGGTGGACGCGGGCAGCTGAGTATGTGAGCTCCCGTACAGGCTGGTAGTGGCACACCCAGGAAGAACGCGGCCTGCATAGGGGTGTGCCCGCCTGCCGACACTCGATGCCACAGACCGCACGGCATCGGGAGCAGACATGATCACCGTGAACGACCTTCGGCCGCATCCCCTGGACCAGGTCCACCGCCTCGTCGAACCCGGCCCCGTCATCCTGGTCACCACCCGGCCCGCGGCGTCCCGAACGTGATGACCAACGGGTTCAACATGATGGTGCGCCATGTCCCGCCACTGATCGCGTGCACGATCGGTCCCTGGGACCACAGCTACCAGGCCCTGGTCGAGACCGGGGAGTGCGTCGTCTCGATCCCTACGGCGGACATGGCCGCCACCGTGGTCGACATCGGCAACTGCTCGGGGGCCGATGCCGACAAGTTCGAGGAGTTCGACCTGACCGCCGTGACCGGTGAGAAGGTCCAGGCACCGCTGGTCGCCGAATGCCTCGCCAACATCGAGTGCAGGGTCGCCGACACCAGCCTCGTGGCCTCCTACAGCCTCTTCCTGCTGGAGCCCGTCAGGGCCTGGACCGACCCCTCCCAGCCCCAGCCGCAGCTGTTCCACCACCGCGGAGACGGCACCTTCACCCTCGACGGACCGACCGTCGACCTGAAGGACCGCATGACCAAGTGGAAGTACCTCCTGTAGACAGGCCCGGGACCGGGCGCCGCTCGCCGGGCCTCCCCGGCCGGCCGGCAGGACGATCAGGAGAGCATGGAAAGTGGGTCCGGTGAAGGGGCTGAAGTGGTGGCACCGGGTGGTGTTGGTGGTGTGCCTGGGCACGCTCGCGGTGCCGCTGTGGTTCGCCGCGAGGAACACCTACCGGTTCGTCACCGGCCACCGGACGGCGACGAAGGGATACGTCCACTGCAACTGGGGCGGCCCGTGCCGAGGCACGTGGCAGCTGCCCGGCGGCCGACAAGGGCGCGGTGACATCGAAGGCCTGACCTTCCAGGACGACGAGGAACTCGTGACGGACATACCGCTGTACGCGGGCGAGGACTGGGCCGTGGCCGACCGCTCCGACCTGCTTGTCCACGCGGCTCTGGAATTCGGCGGCACCGCGACCGGCACGGCTCTGGTACTCACGGTTGCCTGGATCAGATCCAGAGATCTTTGACGCCGCAAGAGCGTCCGTCCGGCACCAGCATGAAACTGTCGACAGGCCATTCGCGCACGTCAGGGACCGCTTGCCCCACGCTCGGGTTCACCTTCGCCACCGGCCCACAAGCCGACAGCGACGGTACCGGGCAGGCCGTCGCCGACGACAAGCCGCAGCGCCTACTACGCCAACTGCAGCCACACGGTCGGCAGGGCCGCCCCGCATCCCAGCATGGTTCCGCCGCACCCCGGTCCACCACCACAGCGACGGCGAGGCCGACCACATCATCGATTCCCATGGCTACCCCTGCCCGGCAGAAGAACCGCCCCACACTGTAGCCGCGTCCGCCATGAGGCCGACAAGAGCACCGCGCCGCCCGTTCCCCTGACCGGGGCCTCCTCTGGGGAGAATGTGGGGTGTATGAGCGGCCTTGGGGAGCACGTGGGGAGAGGCGGCCGCACAACGCGGCATGCCCCTGAAAGGCCGTGAAAGACGCGTGGCAGCAGGTCAGATACTGCGAAGGAAGCATTACCGCAGGTCAACAGCGTCAGGTAGAGGACTTCAAGAAGGTCTGTTCGTTCTCCCGGCTTCGCGCATCACGCCCCGTCTTCAAGCGAGGCCCTCTCCGACTCCGGCTTTGCCCAGTTCACGACCAAGATCCCGACCATATGCGGGCCAAACCGTATTCTCACGGAGGCTCGGTCCGTCCCGCCCCCGCGGTAGTCACGACGGCAACCCCCGAAAACGCCACCGAACGCAACCATACGTCGTCAGGTGTCAGTGCCCGTCGGGCACGGAGAACAGATCGCAAGCCGCGAAGGGGTTCGGTGAGGTTGAGGGACAATCCACCACCTGACCGGCCTCGACGGTCAGCGCTCCTTGCCCATACGGAGATGATCTGCTCCTTCCCCTGGCCCTGGGGCACGCCGCCGCCTACGTGCTCCGCGAGAACACCCCCTGCACCGCCTACCTTGAGCGATTCACCGATCGCTACGGCCGACAGACACACCACCACCCTCCTCCTCGCCCTCGACGCCACCGACAAGGACTTCCCCTGCGGCTCGTTGGCGCCGGCGTCCCGGGCTTCGAACAGCCGGTCTGGCCGGCGGGGTGGCAGGGCCTGAGTGATTGGCGGACCGGGCGTCGTCGGTGGTGCCGGGCGCGGCGGTGAACCCGAAGCAGGCCCGGGTGGAGACGACCGGGCCGCCGGTGCTCGCGGCCTTTTTCTTGACCTCCCACTCCATGCGGACAGCGTGCGGGCCTGACGCACAACTCCGCCGGGCCGGCGACGGGGCACCGAGGAATTCACCGATGCCCCAGAGAAGGGCATATCGCTCTCCGCCGGAGACTCGCGCACCGAATACGCCGCGTCACTCTGTGAGCTGTATAGTTCAGCCGTCAACTGGCGCCGTCGGCATGCCAGTTCCTCTTCCTTCCTCAGAGCGGAGGCAAGGTGCCCCTGGTGCGCAGCCTGATGGGCGCAGACGCAACTCGGTCTTTTTCAGACATGCATTTTCCGTGCAGTGACCGGGATCTCCCCTAACCCTCCCCCACACATCTATCGAGAGTCTCCCTCTTTCGTGGCCATCACTGTGCACGAGGACCGGCCTGTCGGTCGGCATGCCGCCGTTCCGGCCGGCAGTCTCTTTCGGCGAATATATGCTCCGCGCGCGAGTGACGCGCTGGCGTTCTCCATGGCGACGTACGCCATGCCCCTCCTGGTCCTGTCCATTACCGGTTCCGCGTCTTTGACGGGCCTGGCGTTCGCATTGGAGTGGACGCCGCGGATCGCGGCGTTCGTCGTCGCCGGCAAGGCGGTCGACCGACGCGGTGCGGCGATCGTCTGCTTCATCGCCTCGCTCGCGCGGGCCGTGGTGGTGGCCGTCTCCGCGGTGGCCCTGCTCATGCTGCCGCCGGGCCCGGCGGAGACCGCTGTAACGCTGGTCCTGGCGGCCGTCACCGGAACGCTGTCCCAGTTCAGTTTCGTCGCCAACGAGGCCGTCGGAGCGATCGTCACCCGGCGGGACCAAGCCCGACCGCACGGAATCCAGACGGTCCTGGTCAGCATCGACCAGTCCGCCACGGTCGCCGGTCCGCTGCTCGCAGGCCTGCTCCTCCTGGCGGGTCCGGACTGGATGCTCGGATGCCTGAGCGCGGTGTCCCTGATCGCCGCCGTGCTCGGCCTGCAGACTCCCCCGACTCCGCTGCGCGCCGCACGCGCCGACGGCACCGGAAAGGGCGGCGCGCTGCGCCTGGGCCTGCGGACACTGCTGACGCTTCCCGCGCTGGGCTGGCTGGTGACCGGGCTGGCCTGTTCCAACCTGGCCCTCGGCCTGCTCCAGTCCGCCAGTCCGGTGATCGTGGTGGAGACGTTCGGGCGCTCCTCCGCCGACGTCGGCGCCATGTGGTCCGCGGCCGCCGTGGCGACCCTGCTGGCCATCACGTGCTGCCGGCTCGTGCTGAGCCGCGTCGACCTCTGGGGGGTGGGCATGGTGTCCGCGACGCTCGCCTCCGCCGCGTGCCTCGCCCTCACCCAGGTCCCCTCCTTCGTCTCCTACACCGTCCTGGTGGCGATCTTCATGGCGGGGGACGGCGGCCTCACGGTCGTACTGCGTACGGTGCGGTCGCTGATCATCCCTACCACGGCACTCGGGGCGACGCTCTCCCTGACGATGCTTCTCCTGCTGCTGCCCTTCCCCGCGGCGGGCGTCCTCGTGGCGCTCACGCGGCCGGCCCGTCTCAGCGACGTGATGCTGGTCTGCGCTCTCGTCCAGGCCGTCGCGCTGGCCACCACCTTCGTCAGGCTCCGCAACGAACCCACTCTGCGCATGGTGGCCGGCCGCAGGTGACGTCGGCGCCCTCGCTCCAGGGGCGCGGTGTGTCACTTGGCCCGTCGTGGCGATGCACTGAACTATCTGCCGCCGGAAGACCAGGAAGACCGCGAGGAGCGGGATGAAGCCGAGGACCGAGGAAGCCATGATCTCGGCGTACTGCAGGCTGCTGGAGTCCACTAGGAGATCGCCTCAACTGGCGTGGTTACTAGAAGGGTGTTGCACAAGGCTCTGAGCTGGTCATTTCCTCTGTATGGCCGGTGTCTTACGTGCTGAGCGGGTGTGGGTGGAGACGTTCACGGGACTGCGGGTGACGCAGTTCTCGGGGCTGTTGAAGGTGGTGCGGAAGCGGGGCGGCAGCGGCACCTTGCGGGGCCGGCCGTGGGCGTTGCCGCTGGCCGAGCGGGTGCTGATGGTCGCGGTGTACTACCCCACGAACCTGACCATGCGGCAGCTGGGCCCGCTGTTCGGTGTCTCCTCTTCCACGGTGTGCCGGGTCGTCCAGCGGCTTGGTCCGTTGCTGGCGCTTGAGCCTGTCTCCCGTACCGCTGATGCGGCGGACCGGTTGTGGATCGTGGACGGCACCCTGATCCCGGTGCGCGACCGGAACATCGGCTCATCGTCACGCAACTACCGGTTCTCGGCGAACGTGCAGGTCATCGTAGACGCGGACACCCGTCTTGTGATCGCCGTCGCCCGGCCGGTGCCGGGCGACGGTGCCTACCTCAACTGCGGGATGGTCGTGCCGCACCGCAAACGCCCTCACCGGCCCCTGCTGCCGGGCGAGGAGGACGACAACGCTGCCCACCGCAAGGTGCGTGCGCGGGTGGAGCACGTCATCGGCCGCATGAAGAACTACAAGATCCTCCGCGACTGCCGGCAGCACGGCGACGGCCTCCACCACGCGGTCCAGGCCGTCGCCCACATGCACAACCTCGCCCTCGCATCATGACCAGAAGACCGCGATCACAGCTCTGACCTGCAAAAACACGGCCTTGTGCAACACCCTTTAGTACGGCTGAAGGGGTTGGACTATCCGTTGTGTGCTTCGAGCTCGGTCGCCAGCGTCTGTTGGGTGGCCGCCCACGACGCCAGGAGCGCCAAATTGTCAAAGGTCGGTGTGCCCGCGGGTGCGGTGTAGACGTTGAGGTGCAGGCCGGGTTCGGCGGGCAGTTCCAGGGACTCGACGTCCAAGTCGAGCCGGCCCACGATCGGATGGTGTACCCGCTTGCTTCCGGACCGGTGCAGCCGCACGTCCTGAGAGGCCCACCGCTGCCGGAACAGCTCACTGCACGTTGACAGTTCGCCGACCAGGGCGATCAGCTCCTCGTCGTGCGGATTGCGGCCGGCTTCCATGCGTAGCTTCGCGGCCGCGTCACCGGCAACTTGGTCGTAGTCGACAAAGAAATCTCTGGCCGCCGCGGAATTTTGATAGACGAACCGCGCTGTGTTCGCTGGCCGTCGCGGGTCGGCCAGCACCGGTGAAAACAGCGCGCGGGCGAGTTGGTTCATGGCGAGCACGTCATAACGGCCGTTACTGATCCAGGCCGGTGCAACGGAGATCGCGTCGAGCACCTGTTGCAGTGTCGAGCGCACCGTCACGGCAGATCTGCGCCGACGTGGGCCGCTGGGCGCCCTGGATCGGCGCGCGAGGTGGAACAGGTGGTCGCGCTCGGCCTCGTCGAGTTGCAAGGCGGAGGCCAACGCGTCGAGCACGCCGTCGGAGGCACCGGCGAGGCTGCCGCGCTCCATGCGCACGTAGTAGTCGACCGAAACCCCCGCCAGTAGCGCTACCTCCTCGCGGCGCAGGCCCTTGACCCGACGGTTGCCGCCGTAAGCGGGAAGGCCCGCCCGCTCGGGTGCGATGCGGGCGCGACGCGAGCTGAGAAACTCCCGGATCTCGGTGCGTAGGTCCATCGTGGCCATCCCCTCACCGTATGCCCGTTCCGCAGCCTAAGGGGTACCCGTTGCGGTCGTCGCGATGCCGCCGTCTACCGGGATAACGGTGCCCGTGAGGTAAGACCCGGCCCGGCTGGCGAGGAACACGGCGATACCGGCCATGTCGTCGTCGCGGCCGAGCCGGCGCAGAGGGGCCGCCGCCGCGATCGTGTCGCCGATGGCATCGAGCGTGGACGCCATCATCTGTGACGGGAACACTCCCGGTGCTACCGCGTTCACCGTGACGTGCTGTGGGCCCAGCTCTCTGGCAAGCACTCGGGTGAGTTGATGGAGTGCCGCTTTGCTGCTGGCGTACGAGTAGTTGGGCGACTGGGCGACGTGGATGGCGGCGATACTGCCGATGTTGATGATCCGCGCGGGATCATCGGCGGTGCCCGCCCTGCGAAGTTCGGGAAGCAGCGCCTGCACCAGCCAGAAAGGCGACTTGAGGTTGAGGTCGATCACTGCGTCCCAGGCCTCGTCCGGGAACGTCGCCAGCGGCTCGCGCCACATCGCTCCCGCGTTGTTGACAAGGATGTCCAGGCGTTCCGAGTCGACCCTGACAAGATCAGCGAGGCGCTGACACTCGTCGTGCCTGGACAGGTCGGCGGGAATTGCCTGAACGTCGCCGAATTCGGACAGTAGATGCTGCGCCTCCGCGCACGCGTCTTTCTTGCGTGAGCTGATGACAACGCGGGCGCCCGCCTGGAGGAGGCCGCGCGCTATCATCATCCCAATGCCCTTGGTGCCGCCAGTGACAAGGGCATACTTCCCACTCAGGTCGAAAAGTCCCGTACGAGTGGTGAATTGGGCATCCGCCATTGATCTCCGTCCCTTCTGCCGTGGAACAATGCGCCGACACGGTCGCGCATTCGGGCCAGCTGAATTGAACTGATGAGGGTAAAGCTGCAGCGCGTGTCCATGAAGTGTTGTCGGCGCTTTCGACTCAACCAGGTTGACAGGCGTTTTGGACGTCTGGGAGACCCGGGTGATACAGGTACTGTCAGAGCCCCCTTGCCTGGTGCGCTGAGTCCGGATCACCCGGCTTGATGCCGGTGGATGGTTCTTCCAGAAACGAAGAAGTGCCTTGCGACCTGCGATGACGGGGTTTCTCCAGGACCGCATCAGGCATGATCGGCAAGGCACTTCCGAGATGCAATCCGCCCATGCCGCGGCGGCGCTCTCATCCGCGTTCGATGATCCGAACCCAGGACGGCAGCTTCCAGGACCCGGGCATGAACTCCTTCAACCACTACGCCTACGGCTCGGTGGGCCAGTGGATGTACACGAACATCGCCGGCATCGCGGCGGGGCGGCCCGGCTACCGGGAGATCGTCATCCGTCCCCGTCCGGGCGGCACCGTCACCACCGCCCGCGCCACCTTCACCTCGGTGTACGGGCCCGTCTCCACCCGCTGACGGCTGCGGTCCGGCCGCTTCGCCCTGACCTGCGAGGTGCCGCCCAACACGACGGCCGAGGTATGGATCCCGGCGTCCGACCCGGCGGCGGTCACCCACACCCACGGCACGTTCCTGCGCCGGGAGGACGGCTGCGCGGTGTACCGCGTGGGTTCCGGCACCCACGGGTTCACCGCCTGACCGTACGCCCCCACAGGGACGGCCCGCGTCCATGAGGAGTCGCCGGTGCGCACTCCTTGTCGCTCTCACCGCAGGAACCTAGACTCCTGACCATGAACTGAAGTTAGTTCAGTTCGGGGTTCTCGGCAGAAGGGAGTGGGGCATGGACGGTTCCCTCAAGGGCAAGGTCGCTCTCGTCACCGGGGCGGGCCGGGGCATCGGGCGGGCCATCGCGGTGGAGTTGGCCCGGCAGGGCGCCTCTGCCGTGGTCGTCGCCGATCTCGACGAGGCGGGCGTCGGCGAGAGCGCCGCCATGGTGCGCGCCGAGGGGGCGAAGGCCGAGGCGGTCGGGTGTGATCTGCGGGTGCGCGACGACATCGAGGCCATGGTGACAGGGTGTGCTGACCGCTTCGGCGGCCTCGATGTGCTGGTCAACAACGCCGGAGTGATCGACACCGCGTTCACGACCGGCCAGGACCACGGTGTCGGTTCGCTCCCCGAGGAGGTCTGGGACGCCGTCTACGAGGTCAACCTCAAGGCCGTCTGGCTGACGACCAAGTTCGCGGCACCGTACCTCCGCCGCTCCGCCCGCGGCCCGGCCATCGTCAACACCGCCTCCGTCTCCGGCCTGGTCGGCTTCCCCAACTGCCCCGCCTACGGCGTCACCAAGGCCGGTGTCATCCATCTGACCAAGGTCACCGCGGTCGACCTGGCCCCGGTGCGCTGCAACTGCCTCTGTCCCGGCGTCATCGACACAGAGCTGACGCGGGAGTACTCCGCCGCGGCCGGGGACCACGAGGCGATGACACGGGAACTGGTGGCCCCGCAGCTGGTGGAACGGCTGGGACGGCCGGAGGAGGTGGCGCGGCTCGCCTGCTTCCTGGCTTCGGACAGCGCGGCGTTCATCACGGGCGCCGCCCATGTGATCGACGGCGGCGCGCTGGCCTGGCGCGGCGTCAGGGCTGAGGGACCGAGGGAGGGACGGGTGTGATGGAGGCGAGGCTGGGCGGCCGGGTGGCCCTGGTGACCGGCGCGACCGGAGGCATCGGCGACGCCGTCGTCCGACGGCTCGCGGCCGAGGGCGCCACGGTGGTGGTGACGGACGTCGACGGGGAGGGTTGCGAGAAGCTCGCCGACGAGGTCGGCGGCGGGGCCGTCGGGCTGGCGCTGGACGTGAGCGACGAGTCGGCCTGGGAGGCTGTCGTGGACCGGGTGACCGGTCGGTTCGGCTCGCTGTCCGTGCTGGTGAACAACGCCGGTATCGCCGCGATGCGCACCGTCGAGACGGAGACCCGGGAGTCCTGGGACCAGGTGATCGGGGTGACCCAGACCGGGGTCTGGCTCGGTATGAAGCACGGCGGCGCGGCCATCGAGCGTTCGGGGGGCGGCTCCGTCGTCAACGTCGCGTCGATCTTCGGTACGGTCGGCGGTTTCGGCTCCCAGTTCTCCTACCACGCGGCCAAGGGTGCCGTGCGTCTCATGACGAAGAACGCCGCGTTGCACTGGGCGCGGCGCGGTGTCCGGGTCAACTCCCTGCATCCCGGTTTCATCGAGACGCCCCGGTCCCGTGAACTGTGGCGGGGCACACCGCGGTTGGCGTCGATGCTCGACGGCACACCGCTCGGCCGGCTCGGGACGCCCGAGGAGGTCGCGGCGGCCGTGGCGTTCCTGGCCTCCGACGACGCGAGCTTCATGACCGGCTCGGAGCTGTATGTCGACGGAGGCTGGACGGCACGCTAGGCGAGAGCGGTCGGCGTCCGAGGGGGCGCGGTGTAGTGGTCGACGCCTTCGGCCGACCGGGTGCGCCGGACATGGCCGCGGGCCACCAGTACGTCCAGGTGGGCCGCGGTCTCGTTGACCGCGAGCATCTGGTTGAAGGCGTTCAGGCCGGTGAAGGGCACCTTGCGCCGCGTCCACCCCAACTCCCCCGCCACGTCGTGGGCGTTGAGCGTACGGTCGCCGAGGACCGCCTGGGTCTGGGCGAGCCGGTCGTCGTGGTGGGCCAGCAGCTCTCCGACCCTGCCGTGCACGCTGTCGCCCACCGGGCCGTGCGCGGGCAGCAGCCGGGCGTCCGCGAGCGTCGTCAGCATCCGCAGCGAGTCGAGGTAGTCCCCCAACGGCAGTTCGGCAGGGCCGAGTTCGAACCCGATCGACGGAGTGATGTGCGGCAGGACGTGGTCCCCGGAGAACAGCAGGCCCCGGGCCCGGTCCAGGTAGACGACGTGGCCCCGGGTGTGGCCCGGGGTCGGGACGACCGCCAGCCTCGCGTCGCCGAACCGGAGTTCCTCGGCCTCCAGCCAGCGGTCCGGGGCCTCCCACACACCCGGGTCGAAGTCGCCGTGGTCCATCGCGGCCACGCGCTCGGCGAGTTCGCCCGCGCCGGACCGCGTCAGTGTCTCCAGCGAACCGGCCGGCCGCGTCGTGCGCAGTGCTCCGAGCAGTTCCAGGCCCCGGCGTTCGCCGGCGCCCAGGTAGACCCGGGAGCCGAGCAGCCTGCGCAGTGTCACGGCCTGGGTGTAGTGGTCGCGGTGGATGTGGGTGACCAGGATGTGGCTGATCTCGCCGAGGTCGTGGCCGAGGCCGGTGAGCGCCTCCTCCAGTGCCTTGCGGGACTCGGGGATCGACCAGCCCCCGTCGATCAGGACCAGCCCGTCCACGAGGCCTTCCAACGCGTACACGTTGACCGCCCGCAGCCCGTCGTCCGGCAGCGGGAGCGGGATGCGGTGGACGCCGGGCCGTACGGTCTCGGTACCCGCCTGCGCCCACCGGCCGCGGTCGAAGCGGGAGGTGCGGGTCGTGGGGGTGGTCATGCGTCTCCTTGCCGGTGCGGTTGCGGGGCCGGCTCCGGGGAGAGCCGGGTGTGCAGTTCGTGCGCGAGTCTGCGGGCTCCGGAACGGTCGAGCTTGCCCACCGTGGTCTGGGGCAACTCGGCCACGGTGAAGGCGAATTCGGGCCACTTGGCCTTGGACAGACCGGTGCGGTCGAGGTGTGCGGTGATGTCGTCGAGGCCGATGCCTTCGTGGCCGTCCTCCGTGACCACGAGCACCGCCGCCCGTTCGCCGAGCAGCGGGTCCGGTACGGGCACCACACAGGCGCGGGCGATGCCCGGGTGGGCGGCGACGGCGCGTTCGATCTCCGTGATGTCGAGGTTGCGGCCGCCCCGGATGATGACGTCCTTCTCCCGGCCCATGACGGTGACCGTCCCGTCGTCGCCGGTCACCAGCAGGTCCCCGGTGGGGAAGAAGCCGTCCGGGGTGAGAGCGGGCGGCTCGACCTTGCCGTCCCTGGCGTACCCCAGGAACAGGGAGGGGCCGCGGACCTCGGCCCGGCCGGTCCGGCCGGGGCCCAGGACGGTGCCGTCGGCGCCGACCGCGCGCAACTCGGTGCCGGGGAAAGGGCGTCCGTCCCGGCCCAGCCGGATCTCCTCGGGGTCGTCGGGACGCGGGGAGGTGTGCCCGAGGCATTCGGACATGCCGAAGACGCGCAGGATCCGGGTCCCGAGCGAGCGCTCGGCACGGGCGAGGGCGCCGCGGTCCATGGGACCGCCGCCGACGGTGATCGAGCGGACGCCTGCCAGAGCCCGTGATCCCGCGGCCGCCGAGCCCATCTGGAGTGCCATGGTGGGCACGCACATGGTCCATCGGACGTCGTTCGCGGACATCCGCGCCAGTGCCTCCTCGCGGTCCCACCGGCCGCCGAGGACGAGCGGGCCGCCCAGCATCAGTGCCATGCCCACGCCGAAGCAGTACGCCGCGGTCGAGGAGAGCGGCACGATCGCGGCCACCGCGTCGCCGGCGCGCAGCCCGTTGATCTCCGCGGTGCGGGCGCATGCGTAGCGCAGGGCGCTCTCGGACTGGACCACCCCTTTGGGCCGCCCGGTGGAGCCGGACGTGAGGCCGACGAGCGTGCCGCCGGACCAGCAGGAGACATCGCGCGGGCCGTGGCCGGCGAGCACCTCCCAGCCGTCGAGGGCGCCGGCCGTCCGCGCACCCGACCCGCCTTCCCCGGCATCCGCGACGCCCTCCCGCGCCCGCCATGCCTCGGCCGCGGACGGTTCGGCGATGACGACGTCGGGGCGGATGTCCTCCAGCGCCGCCGCGAACTCGGCCTCGGTCGTGTGCCGGTTGACCAGCGCCAGGACCCCGCCGGTCAGCCCCACGGCGAGGGTCGCGGCGACGGTGCGCCAGGAGTTGTCGGCCTGGAGCAGGACGGTCCCGCCGGGCGTTCCGTCCGGTGCCATGGCGTCGGCCAGTTCGGCGGCGCGCGCCAGCAGGTCACGCGCGCCGTGCCGGCCGAAGTCGTCGACGACGGCTGTGAAGTCGGCGCTCTCCGCGCGTTCCTGGAACTCCCGCACTGTCTGTCGCATCCGCTGCTTCCTCGCCTCTTCGCGTGAAAGGTGGTGGGTGACCGTCCGTCCCGGACGGGCGTGTTCAGCCCGGGTACAGCTCCGTCTCGCCGCCCATGACGGCGATCCGCCGGCCCCGCATGTCCCCGACCTGGGCGACCGCGGCCGCCCACTCGGGGCTGGCGAGCGCCTTGCGCAGGTCCTCGGCGGTGTCGAAGCCGAGGACGGAGACCCCGTCCCAGCCCTCGGAGCGCGGTTCGAGGGCCGTGTCGATGTCGGTGTGCCGCCAGGAGCGCAGTCCGGGCAGGACGCGGGTGAGTTCGGCGTGTTCGCCGCGCCACCAGCCGATGAACCGCTCGTGCGTCCACTCGGGCGGCCGGGCGGCCAGCAGGATCAGGTTGTACACGGCGCCCTCCTCGGGCTTCTCAGGTGAACAGCACCTCGGGCGAGCGCCCGATCATCAGGCGGCGCAGCCGGCCGGTGTCGTCGAGGCGGGCGCCGGCCACGAAGGTGGCCTCCGGCACCCCGGAGCGCCGTACCTCGCCGAGGAACAGTTCGTCCCGGCCGACGGTGCCCGCGGTGAGCAGGTGGTGCGTGCGGACGCCCACCTCGCGCTGGGCGAGGTAGCCCTCCAGTTCGGCCCGGCCGCCGTGGAAGTCGGTCGCGCCGCCGCCCCCGGTCGAGAAGAGGATGGAGAAGGAGAAGTCGTCGCTGATCAGGTCCAGGACGCGGTCGGCGTCCTCGCTGTCGAGGAGGGCGAACCACCGGGTCAGGAACGCCGCGGTGGACTGCGTGGCCGGGGCGGTCACGGCCGGTCCACCAGGTCGAAGTCGGTGGTGAAGAAGGACTGGTAGCGGGCCATCAGCCCGGCGGGCGAGATCTGCGCGGCGGAGAGGAACGCCCCCGTGGTGACGCCCTTCTCGACGACGAAGCCGTACGCCGTCTCGACATCGCCGTCGACCGCGAACCTCTTGATCTCATGGGTACGGTCCACGGCCCGGCGCCCCGCTATGTACGCGGCGAACTCCGCACGCGAGGTCCCGCTCCGCTCGCCGCCGGGCAGGGCGATGAGGAACCGGAATCCGGGCTCCACCAACTCCAGGGCCTTCTCCGGATCCTGGCCGTCCATACGGGCCATGTACTCGCGCAGCACCATTGCCGATCGCTCTCCCTCGCACCCCTTGGAACAACCTGAGTTCAGTTCAGTTTGACTGTAGGACGGCCGCCCCGACCCCGACAAGAGGCGGGACGGATCCGGAGACTACTCGGCGACCATGCGCACCACGCATCCCTCGATCATCTCGCTGATCTCGGCGAGGGGGATCGCTCCGGTCGGGCGGTACCAGCGCCAGACGCTGACGATCATGCCGAGCACGGACAGGCCGAGGGTGTGGGCGTCACGCAGCGGGAAAGCGCCCTTGGACATGCCCCGCATCAGCAGGTTCGTCCAGTCCCGCTCGACCATCTGCACCAGCTGGCGGGCCGCGACCCGCTCGGTCTCCTCCCGCTTGGACTTGCGGGGGTTGGCCAGCAGGGACATGTTGGCCTGCAGGATGCGCATCTGGCGGATCTCCTGCTCGCTGACCGCGAAGGCGGCGCGTACCGCCGCGCGCACCTCCTCGACCGGCTCCGTCACGTCCTTCGTGGCCTCGACGAACTGGTCGTGGGAGCGCTGGAGCTCCAGGCGCATGATGGTGAGCAGGCAGTGGGCCTTCGACTCGAAGTAGTGGTAGAGCGCGGTCTGCCCGATGCCGACCCGGTCGGCCACCTCGGACCACTTGGTGCTCTCGTAGCCGTCCTCCCCGAACCGCTCCACCGCGGCCACCAGGATGGCCGCCCGCTTCGACCTGGGCCCCTCCTCCGGATCCACGATCCGTGCCCTTGCCATCGCCGCTCCCTCTGCTCCACAGCCGGTTCCGATCACCGGCCGGTCGTCCGAGAGTAGACCCAAGTTCAGGTTGGCTTCGAATCGACGGGACGCGAGCCCCCGGGCACCCCCGCCCGTCACCGTGCTTCCGCACGCACGAAGTCCGGCCGTCGCCGGCCGAGGAACGCGGCCAGGCCCTCCCGTCCCTCCCCGGACACCGCGGCGGCGGCGAGCCGCCGGGCCTCCGCGTCGAGCTGTTCGTCCAGCCCGGCCGAGAACGCGCCGGCGA
The DNA here is from genome assembly GCF_040643955.1 of Streptomyces sp. NPDC047061. NCBI lineage: Bacteria > Bacillati > Actinomycetota > Actinomycetes > Kitasatosporales > Streptomycetaceae > Streptomyces > Streptomyces sp. NPDC047061. Next base: position 212,465 of record NZ_JBEYVI010000012.1, on the reverse strand, counting down.
CCAGCCGCCGCGTCACCCCGTACGCCTCGGTGGCCCCGCGCGCCAGCATCCTCGCGGCGCCCGTGGTCTCCTCCCGGAGCCGCTCTGGTGCGACGACCCTGCTCACGAGCCCGATCTCCAGCGCTTCCCCGGCGGGCACCCGCCGGTTGGTCAGCAGCAGGTCCAGCGCCCGCCTGGGGCCGACGAGGCGGGGCAGCAGCCAGCTCACCCCGGCGTCCGGCGAGTACCCGACCGCGGTGTACGCGGCCGTGAAACCGGCGTCGTCGGCGGCGAACGCCAGGTCGGCGGCCAGGGCGAGTCCGAGTCCGGCCCCGGCGACGGCTCCCTGCACCGCCGCGACCAGCGGCGCGTCCAGCCCGGCGAAGATGCGCAGCGCCCCGTGCAGGGCGTCGGTGACCTCGGTGAGATGCCCCGCCAGCAGCTCCCCGGGCAGGGCGCCGAACTCCTTCAGGTCGCCGCCCACGCAGAAGGAGCTCCCCCGCCCGGTGAGCAGCACCGCCCGCACCCGGGCCGCCTCGCACTCCCGCGCCGCCTCCAGCAGCCCCCTGGCCGTCGCGAGGTCGATCGCGTTGCCCGAGCCCCGGCACATCTCGACGTGGGCCACCCCGTCGTCGTCGATCCCGACCGTGACCCTCATCGCGCCGTCCACCCGCCGTCCACGGTGAGCACCTGCCCGGTGCAGTACGAGGACGCGTCCGAGGCCAGGTAGAGCAGCGCGCCGTCGAGTTCGCCCGGTGCGCCGCCGCGCCCGAGCATCGTGCCGCGCTCCACCCAGCGCCGGGAGCGCTCGTCGGCGAACAGCGCGTCGGTCATCTCGGAGCGGAACCAGCCGGGGGCGAGGGCGTTCACCCGTACTCCCGCCCCTCCCCACTGCCCGGCGAGCTCGCGTGTCAGCCCGAGGAGCCCGGCCTTGGAAGCGGCGTAGGCGGCCCCGCCGAGCGGGGCACCGGAGACGAGCCCGAGGACGGACGAGACGTTGACGACCGAGCTCGTACGGTCATGATCGCGCCGTGCCTCGGCGAGCAGCCGGGCCAGATGGAACGGTGCCACGAGGTTGACGGCCAGGACGTCCGCGAAGTCACCGGGGCTTTCGTCCTCGGCGCGCACGGCACCGGACGCCCCCGCGTTGTTGACCAGCACGTCGAGCCTGCCGGTGTGTTCGAAGGCGGTTCCGGCCAGCCGGACGCGGTCCGCTTCCTTCGCCACGTCGCAGACGACGGGGTGGATGCGCGGGTCGGCGTCGGCCAGTTCCTTCAGCCGGTCCGGTCGCCTGGCGGCCGCGAAGACGGTGGCCCCGGCTGCCGCGAGCACCGTGGCGAACCGCGCGCCCAGTCCTGACGAGGCCCCGGTGACCACGGCCGTCCGGTCTTCGAGCGAGAACAGGTGCGGGCCCGCGCCGGTCACCCTTCCACCCCGATCGGCAGCGCGGTCGCCCCGCCGTCCAGGACGAGCGTCTGGCCGGTCATCCAGGAGGAGGCCCCGGATGCGAGGAACACGGCCGCGTTCGCCACGTCCTCGACCGTGCCCAGTCGGCGCAGCGGGAGCTTCGCGGTCAGGATCGGCTCGCGCGGTTCCCATACGGCCCGCGCCAGTTCGGTCTTGATCAGACCGGGCGCGATGGCGTTGACGCGGGCCTGCGGCCCGAGTTCGTAGGCGAGCTGCCGGGTCAGGTGGAGCATCGCCGCCTTGGTGGCGTTGTACCAGCCGATGTGCGGATCGACGACCAGGCCTCCGACGGAGGCGATGTTGACGACGGCTCCCCCGTGCTCCCGCATCCAGGCCCGCCAGGCGTACCGGGTCCAGGCGACCATGCCGTACTGGTTGACCTCCACGGTCTTGTGGGCGCGCGGCGGATCGAGGTCGAGGAGGGGGCCCATGTACGGGTTGGTGGCCGCGTTGTTGACGAGGACGTCGAGCCGGCCGAACCGGTCCATGGTCTCCTCGGTACACCGTTCGGCGTCCTCCGGCCGGCCCGCGTGGGCGACCACCTCGTGCACCTCGCCGTCGCCCTTGACCCGCAGCAACTCCGCACGGGCGGCTGCCAGTCCGTCCGGTTTGCGGGCGGCGATCACCACATGGGCGCCCGCCTCCCGGTACGCCTTCGCGATGCCGAGACCGATCCCCCGGGAGCCGCCGGTGATGACGGCCACCCGTCCGTCCAGCGGCAGCGCATTGAGTGGTTGTGCGTTCAATGCCTGTGCGTTCAGTGCCTGTGCGTTCATGCCGACTCCTCGGGATACCTGGCCAGTTCGCGTCGTGCGACGGTGCTCAGATGCACCTCGTCCGGCCCGTCCGCGATCCGCAGTGCCCGGGTGATGGCGTACAGGCGCGCCAGTACGGTGTCGTCGCTGACCCCGGCCGCCCCGTGCGCCTGGACCGCGCGGTCGACCACCCGGTGGGCCACCTCCAGTGCGGCCACCTTGATCGCGGCGACTTCGGTGCGGGCGGCCGCGTTGCCGGAGGTGTCCATCAGCCAGGCCGACTTCAGGACGAGCAGGCGGAGTTGCTCGATCTCGATGCGGCTGCGGGCGATCCACTCGCGCACGACGCCCTGTTCGGCGAGCGGCCCGCCGAAGGCGCTCCGGGTCAGGGTCCGGCGGCACATCAGCTCCAGGGCGCGTTCGGCGAATCCGACCGCGCGCATGGCGTAGTGCATACGGCCGGGCCCCAGCCGCCCCTGCGCCAGGGCGAATCCCTCGCCCTCGCCGCCGAGCAGCGCGGACGCGGGCACGCGTACGTCCTCGAAGAGCACGTCGCCGTGGCCGCAGCGGTCGGTGTAGCCGAACATCGGCAGGTCGCGCAGGATCGTGATGCCGGGGGTGTCGCGCGGGATCAGCAGCATGCTCTGCTGCCGGTAGGTGGGAGCGTCCGGGTCGGAGACCCCCATCAGGATGATCAGCCGGCAGTCCGGGTCGAGGATCCCGGAGGTGTACCACTTGTGCCCGTCGACGACGTACTCGTCGCCGTCCCGGGTGATGCGGGTGCGGATGTTGCGTGCGTCGGAGCTGGCCACCTCGGGTTCGGTCATGGCGAAGCAGGAGCGGATCTCGGCGGCCAGCAGCGGTCGCAGCCAGCGGTCCTGCTGTTCCGGTGTGCCGAAGAGGGCGAGGAGTTCCATGTTGCCGGTGTCCGGTGCCGAGCAGTTGAAGACCTCGGGGCCGATGACGGAGCGGCCCGCCAGCTCGGCGAGCGGCGCGTACTCCAGGTTGGTGAGGCCGGCGCCCCAGTCGCCGTGGGCGAGGAAGAGGTTCCACAGCCCTTCGGCGCGCGCCTTCTCCTTCAGCTCCCGCATGACCGGGGGGAGTCGGTGCGGGTCGTCCGCCTCGGCGAGCTGGCGGTCGTGGACGGGCTCGGCGGGCAGGACGTACTCCGCCATGAACGCGGCCATGCGCGAACGGAGTTCCTCGGCCCTCGGCGAGAGTCCGAAATCCATGGTGCGGCTCCTTCAAGGCCGTGGGGACCGTCGGGACCGTTGGGCCCTTCGGGATCGCTGGGCGAGGATGTCGCCGGCCGTGCGGATCATCGCCGCGATGGTCGGGGGCAGCCGTTCCTGGTCGGGGTCGTGGTGCTTGCCCTCGCGGTGCCTGCGCAGGTTGTGGCCCATGATCGCGGCCATCTTGGTGCGGGCCAGGGCGCGGAACCAGTCGAGGGCGGGCGGTTCGGGACGGCCGTCGAGGTAGGCGGTGAGCAGCTCTTCCTCGGTGGGCAGCCCGGGGACCGGGCGGCCGAGGCGGGGGAAGTTGCGGTGGTCGGTGAAGAGGAGGAACCACGCGAGGTCGATGCGCGGATCGCCGTACCCCCAGATCTCCCAGTCGACTACGGCCGTCGGCCGTTCCCCGCGGCACAGGACGTTGCCGAGGCGGAAGTCGCCGTGGGTGAGGGTGGGTGCCGTGCCGTCGGGGATGTGTGCGGCCAGGGTGCTCAGCAGTTCCTCGGCACCGGGCCGGAGTTCGGGCGGGACCGCCCGCATGGTGTGGCTCCATCGCGCCAGCTCCGCGGCCGGGGTCAGGGGTTCGGGATCCGACGGAACGGCCGTCCGATGCAGATCCCGCAGCACGTCGGCCAGGGCCAGCATGCGGGTCCGGCACAGTGCGGGTTCCGGACCGTGCTCGTCGAGGACCGGTTCGACGGCCTCGCCGTCCACGAACTCCATGGCGAACCAGGCGGGTTCGGTCTCGTCCACGGCCACGACGGCCGGGACGGGCACCGGTGACCCGGCGAGCGCGCGCAGGATCCGGGCCTGCCGCAGGACGTCGTTGCGGCCGACGGCACGCTGTCCGGGTGGCACCGCCTTCACGACGTACGAGACCGCTCCCGCCGTGAGCGAGTAGGTGAGGCCCGAGTGTCCGCCGGGCAGGGTCCGCAGGTCGCCCGGGGTCTCGTGCGGGTGCCGGTCGGCGAGCCGCTCGCGGACCCGGCGGCCGAGTTCGGCCACTTCGGTCGTCGTACTCAACTCCCCACCCCTTTGGGTTCCTTGGGCAGCCGGAGCACACGCTCGGCCAGGATGTTGCGCTGGATCTCGTCGCTGCCGCCGGCGATGCGGTAGCCGGGGGCGCCGAGCAGGTGCTCGGTCCAGGCGAACGTGCCCCACTCCCCCGTGTCGGCGGCCAGCCGTGGTCCGAGGAGTTGCTGGACGAGATCGGTGGTGGCGCGCATGGTCGCGGTGGCGTGCAGCTTGCCGACCGAGGCCTCGGCGCCCGGTTCGCGGCCGGCCGCCAGGGTGGCCGTCACCCGGAGTCCGGTGAGCCGTTGGACGAGGCTGCGCACGTACAGGTCGGCCGCCTGCTGCTGTTCTGCGCCGGTGAGCGGGCGGGGCAGCCGCCGGGCGAGGTCGAGGGCGCGTTCGGCGTTGTCCAGGCCGAGGCCGCCGGAGTCGAGGCGTTCGGCGGCGAGCACGGTGAGGGTGACCCGCCAGCCCTCGCCGACCGGACCGAGCCGGTCGGTGTCGGGCACGAACACGTCGTCGAGATAGACCTCGTTGAAGCTGGCGCCGCCGGTCATCTGGCGGATGGGCCGTACGGTCACGCCCGGGGCGTCCATCCGGACCAGGAGGACGGTGATGCCCGCGTGCCTGGGGGCGTCGGGGTCGGTACGGCAGACGGCCACGCCCCAGGTGGCGACCCGGGCGCCGGACGTCCAGACCTTGTGGCCGCGCACCACCCAGCCGTCACCGTCCCGTACGGCACGGGTACGGACACCGGCCAGGTCGGAGCCGGCCTCGGTCTCCGAGAAGAGCTGGCAGGCGAGTTCGTCGGTGCGCAGCATGGGGCGCAGCCAGCGCCGCTTCTGTTCGTCGGTGCCCCAGATACGGATGGCGGGGGCGACGAGCTGCCGGGTGACCGGGAAGACCTCGGTACGCCGCGGCACGTCGAAGGCCGCCTCCTCCGCGCGGTACAACTGCTCGTAGTAGGAGGGCAGTTCACGGCCCCCGTACTCCGGTGGCCAGTCGAGGGCGCCCCAGCCGTGGTCGTACCGGGTGCGTTCCCACTGCCGTACGAGGTCGGTGTGGGCGCACTCTTCGGGTTCGGTCCGGTTCTCGAAGACGGCCACCGAGTCGTCGCCCCGGCCCCAGTCCCGGTGCGCGGTGCGTTCCTTCGCCACGCCGGTCAGCCAGTTGCGGGCCTCGGCGCGGAACTCGTCCGGGCCGGGTATGCCATCCATGGTCCTCCCTTCAGCGGGTCAGCACGGTGCAGGCGCTGACGCCCGGCGCGCCGTACACGTGGGTGAAGCCGGCCGTCGGATCACCCGGCACCTGGCGCTCGCCCGCCCGGCCGCGCAACTGCTGGACGACCTCGTGGACCTGGCGCAGCCCGGAGGCCCCGATGGGTTCGCCGTTGGCGATGCAGCCGCCGTCGGTGTTGACCGGCAGTGAGCCGCCGATCCCGGTCGCCCCGAACGGGATGAGCGACTCCTGTTCGCCGTGTGCGCAGAACCCGCACTCCGCCAGGTGCATCACCTCGGCGCCGCTCTCGGTGTCCTGGAGCTGGCACACGTCGATGTCGGCGGGTCCCAACCCGGCCTCCTCGAAGGCCTGTTGTGCGGCGTCGGTGCTCACGCTCGTCGGGATCCCGGGCGGCGCCCAGGGGCTGAACACCTCGAAGGAGCCGAAGCTGCGGGTCCGTACGACGGCCGCCCGCAGGGTGACCGGTGTGCCGCCGAGTTCGCGGGCAACGGCGCGGCTGCACAGCACCAGGGCGACGGCGCCCTGGCCGGGCGAGCAGAACATGTAGCGGGTCAGCGGGTCGTTGACCATGCCGGACGCGAGGATCTCGTCGGCGTCGAGCGGCTTGCGCCGCCAGGCGAGCGGGTTGAGCGCGCCGTTGGCGTACGCCTTCTCGGCGACCAGGGCGAGGGTGCGGGGGCTGATGCCGTGGTCGTGCATGTACCGCTGGATCTTCAGGGCGAAGAACTGGGTGGTGACCATCAGCCCGTCGCGGCCGTACGCCTCGTCGAGTCCCCACTCGGCGGGCCGTGGGGCGAAGGCGCCGCGCGGGTGCTTGTCGAAGCCGACGGCGAGGGCCACGTCCGCCGCCCCCGACCGGATCGCGTGGACAGCGGACACCAGCGCGCTGCCGCCGGTCGCGCAGCCGTTGCGGACGTTGGTGAACGGCACCCCGGTCAGGCCGAGTTCGGAGACGAGGGTGTCGGCGTTGCCGGCCGCGTCGCTGCCGCCGTACGCGGCCCGCACCCGCGACCAGGGCAGTCCGGCGTCGTGGAGAGCGGCACGTACGGCCTGCACCGCCAGCTCCCGGCCGGTCGCCTCCGTCCGGGCGAAGGAGGTGATCCCGGCACCGCAGACGAGTACGTCCGCGCCGCTCATACGACGGCTCCCACGCCCCTGGGCACGCCGTCCCCCGCCGTGACCGTGACCGGCATGCCGATCTCGGCGTCCTCGGGCCGGATGTCGAGGGCGGCCAGCACCCGTACGCCTTCGGGGAGTTCGACGTATCCGACGGTGTACGGGGTGAATCCGGCGGCGGGCGGGACGTACGGCGGCGACTTGGGCGGGTACCGCTGCACGGTCCAGGTCCACAGCGTGCCCGTGGCGGAGAGCAGGACCGGTTCGGCCGGTCCCCCGCAGCGCGGGCACCCGGGGCGGGCCGGGTAGGCGGCCACCGCGCAGCCGGCGCACCGGGAGCCACGCAGCGGGCTCCCGGTCCCCGCCGCGGCGCTCAGCGGCCCTTCCACTGCGGCTCCCGCTTCTCCAGGAAGGCCGCCACGCCCTCCGCCGCGTCCTCGGAGTTGAGCATCACGCCGACGGCGAGGTGTTCCATGACCATCAGGGACTGGATGTCCGCGTCGAGACTCCGGTCGATGGTCATCTTGGTGATCCACATGGTGAACGGGCTCTTGTCGACGAGCTGGTCGGCGAACTCCTCGACGGTGGCGTCGAGTTTGTCCGCGGGCGCCGAGGAGTTGACGAGCCCGAACTCGGCGGCCTCGACCCCGGTGAGCAGCTTGCCGGTGAGCATGAGCTCCTTGGTCTTGCGGACGCCGATCATCCGCGGCACCCGGTAGATCGGCCCCGCTCCGCCGAACAGGGCGCGGCGGATGTGGAAGTCGCCGATCAGGGCGTCGTCCGCGGCGATCGCGAAGTCGCAGGAGATCATCAGCTCGAAGCCGCCGGCGGTGACATGCCCTTCGAGGACGGCGATCGACGGGGTCCTCATCGAGTACAGCCGGTCGCAGACCTTGGCCGACAGCACGGCGACGTCGATCGCGTTGGACCTGCCGACGAAGTCGGCCCTGAGGCTGTCCAGATCGAACCCGGAGCAGAAGGTGCCGCCGCGACCGCGCAGCACCAGCACACGCAGTTCGGGGTCCGCGTCGACCTCGGTGATGATCTCGTCGAGGCGGTTGAGGATCGGCACGGTCACGCAGTTCTTCTTGTGCGGGCGGTTCAACCAGACCCGCGCCACCTGCCCGTCCCGCTCGAACTGGATCTCGTCTTCGACTGCCATGAGCTCCTCCAAACTGAACTGAATTGAGTTCGATTTTGGGGGCGGTAGATGCCCCTGTCAATGGTCTGGAACGTGACCGGCCGGAGAGCGAACGCGTGCGCTCAGCCGCTGCGGCCGGTGAGGCCGAGCAGTCCGGCCAGCCGCAGGGCATGGTCGTCCCCTGTACCGAACAGCGCCTCGTCGGCCCTGGCGCGACGCAGGTAGAGGTGGGCCGGATGCTCCCAGGTGAAGCCGATTCCGCCGTGGAGCTGGACGTATTCGGTGGTGGCCAGGCGATACGCATGGGTGCAGGCGACCGCCGCGGCGCTCGCGGCGACGGGCAGCTCCGGCCGTCGCACAGCCAGGCAGACGCTCGCGTACGACGACGTCGAGCGGGCGCCCTCGATCGCGACGAGGAGGTCGGCCAGCCGGTGTTTGATCGCCTGGAACGAGCCGATAACCCTACCGAACTGAGTTCGGTAGGACACATGGTCCAGGATGGCGTCCAGGGCGTGCGCGCTGCCGCCGACATGCTCGGCGGCCAGCGCCGCCCGTCCGGCGTCCCGTACGGCGGCGGCTGTCGCCGGGGCCTGTCCCGGCTCGCCGACGGGCTCGGCCGCGGCGCCCGTGAGGCGGAGGTGCGCCTGGCGGCGGGTGGGGTCGAGCACGCGGCGCGCCGTGCGACGACAGGCCGCGGCGTCCGGGGCGCAGGCGAACAGTCGCGCGCCGTCCGGGGCGAGGGCGGCGACCAGCAGCAGCTCGGCGCCCTCGCCGTCGGGCACGAAGTCCGCCTCGCCGCGCAGCACCCAGCCGTCGGGACCGCGCTCGGCGGTCACCTGAGCGGGGTGCAGCACTCCGGCGACGGTGGCCGTACGGGCGCCGGAGGCGATGCCGGGCAACCAGCGTTCGCAGGCCCGCCGATCGCCGCTCGCCAGCAGGGCCTCCCCCGCCAGTACGACGGTCGGCAGCAGCGGCGCGGGGCACAGGACGCGTCCCGTCTCCTCCAGGGCGACGGCGAGTTCGGCGAAGGTGTAGCCGGCGCCGCCGTACTCCTCGGGGACGGCGAGGCCGTGCACGCCGATCTCGCCGGCGAGCCTGTCCCACAGCGCCCGGTCGAATCCGCGCGGGCTCGCGGCCTGCTCGCGGACCCGCTCGGGCCCGCAGGCGTCCGTGAGCACATCCCTGAGAACCGCTCGTAGTTGGCGCTGCTCCTCGGTCTCCAGCAGCAGCGCGGGATCGACATCGAGCCGGACCATCCGAACCTCCCTCACACCGTGAACCGGCCGCCGTTGGCCAGCAGGACCGCGCCCACGAGATTCGCCGCGTCCTCGCTCGCCAGGAACAGCGCGATGTCGGCGATCTCCTCCGGCGTCGCGTACGGCCGGACCCGCGGGTCGGCGAAGCCCCGCCGGAGCGGCGCGGGCGTGCGCGCCGCCATGCCCGTCTCCGTCGGCCCCGGCGCGACCGTGTTGACGCGCACGCCGAACGCGATCGCCTCCTTGGCGACGGCCTGGCTCAGCGCGTGCGCGCCCGCCTTCGACGCCACGTAGTGCGGATATCCGGCCACCGTGTCGAAGGCCGAGGAGGAGCCGACGGTGACGACCGCGCCGGACCCGCGGGGCACCATGACGCGCAGTGCGGCGCGCAGCACATGGAAGGTGCCGTCGAGATTGACCCGCAGCACGCGCCGCCACGCCTCGTCGCCCAGCCGCGCGGTCACCTCGGGCGGCCGGTCGTCGAGCAGCGCCTCGGCGATCCACTCCTTCGCGACGGGGTCGTCGACACCGGCCGCGTGCACCACCACGTCCAGCCGGCCGTGCGCCCCGGCCGCCTCCCCGAACGCCCGGTCGACCTGCGCCCGGTCCGCAACGTCCACGGTCAGCGCGTGCGCACCGGACAGTTCCTTCGTCACGGTCCCGACCGCGGTGCCGTCGATGTCGGCCGCGAAGACCTCGGCGCCCTGTCCGGCCAGCCGCCGGACGACCGCCGCTCCGATGCCGGAGCCCGCACCGGTGACCAGAGCGACCCGTCCGCCGAAGCGTCCGGCCCTCCCGCCACCGCGTTCGTCACCCACAGCGTCACTCCTCTCCCGGGATACTGAACTGACTTCATTTTTGTTACCGTCTCAGTCATGTCAACAGGCAAGGCAGGAGCAGTGCCCACTGGCAGGACAAGAGCGGTCCGGCTGACGCGGTGGGGCGGGCCGGCCGTCCTCACCGAGCTGCCGCGCCCCGTGCCCACGGGCGAGGAAGTGCTGGTCCGGGTCGAGGCGGCCGGGCTGTGCCGGTCCGACCTCCATGTCATCGACAGCCCGCCAGGGGGTCTCCCCTACCGGATTCCGTTCACCCTCGGGCACGAGGTCGCCGGCCGGGTGGCGGCGCGCGGCCCGCGGGCCGTGGGTCCGGCCGTCGGCGAGCGCGTGGTCGTGTACGGGCCCTGGGGCTGCGGGCGGTGCGCGCGCTGCGCGGCGGGCGCGGAGAACTACTGCGACCGGCGCGCGGCTCTCGACCAGGAGCTGACCGGGACCGGGGCGGGACTGGGCCGCGACGGCGGCATGGCCGACACGCTGCTCGTCCCGTCCGGGCGGCTGCTGGTCCCGGTGGGCGACCTGGACGCAGCCCAGGCGGCGCCGCTGACCGACGCCGGGCTCACCGCGTACCACGCCGTCACCGCGGTGGGGCACTCGCTCTCCGACGGCGCGAGCGTGGTCGTTCTCGGCGTCGGCGGGCTGGGCCACCTCGCGGTGCAGATCCTGCGGGCGACGACGACCGCGCACGTACTGGCCGTGGACGTACGGCAGGAGGCGCTGGCCCTGGCCGACGCCTGCGGCGCGCACTTCGGGACGCTGCTGCGGCCCGACACCGCCCAGGTCCTGCGGGCCCGGACCAGCGGGGCCGGAGCCGTCGCCGTGCTGGACTTCGTCGGCAGCCGCTCCAGCCTGGAGCTCGCCGTCGCCGTACTGCGGGCGGGCGGGGAGCTGGCCGTGGTCGGCAGCGGGGGCGGCGAACTGACGGTCCGCAAGCCCGGGGTGCTCCCTCCCGGGACCCGGATCTCGCTGCCCTTCTGGGGAACCGTGCCCGAACTCGAACGGGTCGTCGCGCTGGCCCGCGAGGGTTCCGTGCGGGTGGAGGTGGAGCGGTACGGGCTGTCGAGCGCCCTTGAAGCGTTCGAGAGGCTGCGGGCGGGCGCGGTATGGGGGCGCGCGGTCGTCGTCCCAGACTGAGATTTCCCGACCGCGTTCCCGACCGCGTTCCCGACCGGGTTCCCACCAGGCTTCCGGCCGGGCTTGCGACCGGGCCTCCGACCGCTGCGTCGGCCCGGCCGAAACCGTGCCGCCGCAGCGCATCCACACCGACCTCTCGACTACAGAAGTGAGTTCAATTAGCGTCGTGTCTCATTCAGCGACGCGAAGGCGGTGGGCTGCCCATGGGTGCGGACACAGTGGATCTGCTGGTGATCGGTGGCGGCATGGCCGGGCTCTCGGCCGCCGCCCGGGTGGCGGCCGAGGGCGGCTCGGTGGTGCTGGTGGAGAAGGCGGAACGCCTCGGCGGCTCCGCCCGCTTCGCCGGTTTCATCTGGACGGCCCCGACCGTCGAGGAGTTGCGCCGGGTCAATCCGGACGGCGACCCGGAGCTGGCCGCGGCCCTGGTCGACGGGTTCGCCGACGGTGTGGCCTGGGTGCGGTCGCTCGGCGTGGAGTGCAGGCCGCCGGTGCCCGTTCTCGGCTTCGGCCGCGGGCATCAGGTCGACACCCACCTCTACCTCGACACCTGCGAACGACTGGTCCGGGACCGGGGCCAGGAGGTGCTGACCGGCACCTGGACCCGCACCCTCCTGACCGAGAACGGCAGGGTGACGGGAGCCGAGTGCCTGCTGCCGGACGGCTCGGCGCGCCGCATCGAGGCCACCTGGACCCTGCTCGCGACGGGCGGCTTCCAGGGCGATCCCGGCCTGCGCGCCCGGCACCTCCACCCGCAGGCCGCGGACGTCGGCCTGCGGGCCAACCCGCACAGCCGTGGCGACGGGCTCGCGCTCGGCCGGGCCGCGGGGGCGGGGTTCGGCAAGAAGGACGCCGGTTTCTACGGCCATCTGATGCCGGCGGGCGTCTCCCTCGCCGACCCGGCGCGCTTCGTCGACCTCGCGCTCTACTACAGCGAGCACGCCCTGCTCTTCGACACCACGGGTGCGCGCTTCGTCGACGAGACGGTGGGCGACCACCTCACCGCCATGGCCCTGCTGGACCGGCCGCAGGCCCGCGGTCTGCTGGTCGCGGACGCACGCGTGCACCGGGAGTGGATCAGCGCGTCGTACGTCGAGGGGATCCCGGGCGTCGACAAGTTCCAGCTGTGCCATCGCGCCGGTGCCCGCTGCGCGGTGGCGGACGACCTGGCGGACTTCGCGTCGATGCCCGAGGAGTGGGGGTATCCCGGCGCCGAGATCCGCGATCGCATCGAGGAGTTCAACACCGTTGCGGCAGCGGGCGGCACCCCGGCACCCGAACGCCTGCTGGACTCCCGCCCGCTGGACGAACCGCCCTTCTACGTCATCGAGGCCGCCCCGGCGGTGACGTTCACCTTCGCGGGGCTGCTGGTCGACGCCGGGGCCCGCGTCCTGTCGGCGCCGGGCGACGGGGGCGCCGACGCGGGCGCCGACGGGGACGGTCCGGTCCCGGGGCTGCTCGCGGCCGGCGCGGACGCGGGCGGGCTGTACCAGCGCGCCTACGCGGGCGGCCTCGCCCCCGCCCTGGTCTTCGGGCTGGCGGCGGCTCGTACCGCGCTCGCCGGGAAGCTCACGGCCTACGGCCGCTGAGACGGCGCGGACGGGCTCGGCACAAATCCCGTGCACGAGTCTTGCCCGTCCGGCACCGCAGTGCCTAGCGTACTGAATTGAGTTCACTTTGATTTAACGCCGCCTGCCGTGCCCGTGAGTCCCGCACGCATGGCGTGAAACGCGCTCTTCCCCGAGGGAGGGACTGTGAGCCAGTTCCTGCTTGTCCTGGTCAGCGGTGTGGCGAGTGGAGCCGTGTACGGCCTCATGGGCCTCGGGCTGGTCATCATCTACCGGGCCACGGATGTCGTGAACTTCGCGATGGCGTCGCTCGCGACGCTGGGCCTGTATGTCGCGGTCTCGCTCCACGACCGCGGGGTGGCGACGGTGTTCGGCCTCCTCGCCGCCGTCGCGGTCACCGTCGCGGCGGGCCTGCTGGTGCGCGAGACCGTGATCCGGCCGCTGGGTCAGGGACAGCTGTTCTCCGCGCTGGTCGTGACCATGGGAGTCTCGCTGATCGCCGAGAACCTGGCCGGATCGGTCTGGGGCGAACAGCCCCGGGACTTCCCCAGCCTGGTGGACGGCACGGTGCGTTGGTCGGGCGCGGCCCTGCCGGTGCAGAGCCTGGTGACGATCGGTGTCGCCGCGGTGGCGATGGCGCTGGTGGGTTATCTGTTCGCCCGCACCACGCTCGGTTCGGCCATGCGTGCCGTGGCCGAGTCGCCGGGGACGGCGCGGGTCGTCGGCCTCGGCGCCCAGCGTCTCGCCCGGATCTCCTGGGCCCTCGGCCTCGGGCTCGCGGCGCTCGCCGCGTGTCTGTACGCGCCGCGCTCGGGCCTTGCGACCACCGCGCTCACCGCACCGCTGTTCCGGGCCTTCGCCGGGATCTTCCTGGGCGGTCTGACCAGCATGTACGGCGCCGTCGTCGGCGGGCTGGCCATCGGTGTCCTGGACAACCTGGCGGCGAACTACGTCTCCGCCAGCTTCCGCGACACGTTCGTGTTCTCGTTCACCGTGCTGGTGCTGCTGATCCGCCCCCAGGGCCTGTTCGGCACCCGCACCTTCCAGCGCGTCTGAGGGGTCGCATCCATGGTCTTCAACCGTTCCGTCCTGGCGAGGGCCGCCCTGGGACCGGCCGCCGGCGCGGTGCTCATGGTGTTCATGGCGGCCGGCGCGATCCCGGCCTACCAGATGTACTCGGTGGCACTGGCGGCCGTGTACACGATCGTCGTGCTGTCGGTCGGTCTGCTCGCCGGCTGGTCCGGCATCTGGTCGGTCGGCCATCCCGCGTTCTTCGCCATCGGCGCCTACTTCGCCGCGTACGGCAGCGCGCACGGCTGGGCCCTGGAGGCGGTGGTGCTGGGGGCGGTCGCGGCCGGCGCCGCCCTGGGCGCGTTCCTCGGGTACGCGGGTGCCCGGTTCTCGGTGCTCTACATCGCCCTGCTGACCCTCGCCTTCACCACGGTCACCCTGGAACTGGTCAACCGGTGGAGCAGTGTGACAGGGGGCGACCAGGGAGTTCCCGTGCTCCAGTTGCGCAGCGCCCTCGGCCTCGGCACGTTCCCGGGCGGCGGCACCGAGGCCCAGTACCTCGCGGTGGGCGCGGCGGCCGTGGTCCTCGCCCTGGCCGTGCCGGCCCGCGCCTCCGCGCTGCGGATGCGGCTGGTGGCAGCCAAGTCGCATCCCATGGCGGCCCGTACGGTGGGTATCGCGCCGGAGGCCCAGTCCTCGCTGTCGTTCGCGGTGAGCGGCGCGTCCACGAGCTTCGCGGGCGTGCTGCTCGGTCTGATCACCGGGTTCGTCAGCCCGGACCCGTTCTCGCTCTCCTTCGGCATCTCCCTGATCGCGGCGTGCGTGCTCGGCGGGGTCGGCTCGGTCCTCGGCGCCGTGGCCGGCGGCATCTATCTGACCTGGAGCCCCTCGCTCTCCTCCACTGTGGGGATGCCCCAGCCGGTGGTGCAGGGCCTCGTGCTGATCGCGATCCTCCTCTTCCTGCCCGGAGGAGTGGTGCCGTTCCTCGCCGGGCCGGCGCGACGGGTCCTGAGGCGCGTGCCGCGAAGGGCGGGGGCAGGGCAGCCGCCGTCCGCCGAGCCGCCCGCTGCGGTCCCCGAGCCGTCCGCTCCGGTCCCCGAGCCGTCCATTCCGGTCTCCGAACCCGCCCCCGCATCCGAAGGTCCGGCCCTCCTCCATCTGGAGCACGTGTGCGTCTCCTACGGCGGCCTCAAGGCCCTGGAGGATGCCTCGCTGTCCGTGCGGCAGGACGAGATCCTGGCCGTCATCGGGCCCAACGGGGCAGGAAAGACGACGCTGTTGAACGTGCTGTCCGGGCTGACCGGCAGCGGACGGGTGAGCGGGTCGGCCGACTTCGCCGGCCGACCGCTGCTGGGGGCCAGGGCGACCGCGCGTCGCCGGCTGGGGATCGGCCGTACCTTCCAGCATGCGGAGGTGTTCTCCGAACTCACCGTCGCCGAGAACGTGTTGTGCACCCGCCGCCGGGTCAGGGCCGGCGACCGGGACGCCGTGGCGCGGCTGCTGCACTCCGTGGGCCTCGCGGACGTGGCCGACCGTCGCCCCACCGAGCTGCCCTTCGGCCTGCAGAAGCGCCTCGATCTCGCGCGGGCGATGGCCGAGAGGCCGCGGCTGCTGATCCTGGACGAGCCCTTCGGCGGGCTCGACGCGAGCGAACGGGCGTTGCTGGCCGGGCACATCCGCCGTCTCAACGCGGACGGCACCGCCGTGGTCGTCATCGACCACGTCCTCGACGACCTCTTCTCCGTCGCCCACCGGGTGCTCGCGTTCGACTTCGGCCGCACCATCGGCGACGGCACCCCGGACACCGTGCTCCAGGATCCGAAGGTGCGGTCGTCCTATCTGGGAACGGTCGGCAACCGGGCCCGGCTGCCCGACACCGTGGGTGAAGAGAGCCTGATCCGGCTGCGCGGGACAGGCCATGCGTACGGCGGTGTGGTTGCCCTGCGGGACGTGGACCTAGACGTCCGGAAAGGAAGCGTGCTCGGTGTCGCGGGGGCCAACGGGGCGGGCAAGAGCACCCTCGCCGGCATCCTGCACGGCTCGCTCCGGCCCGCCCACGGCGCCCGGGAGACGGGCGGCGCCGTCCGCACCAGCCTCGCGCCCGAAGGCCGCGGGCTGTTCAGGACGCTGTCGCTGCGCGAGAACCTGGAGGTCGCGGCGTACGCGGCCGGCATCACCGGTGCGGCGCTGCGCGAGCGGCTGGAGGAGACCGTCCAGTGGCTGCCGCCCCGGCTGCGGGACCGGATGTCCGTCCCGGCCGCCGGGTTGTCGGGCGGCGAGCAGCAGATGCTCGCCATCGCCCGCGCGCTGATCGTCCGGCCGGACGTCCTGATCGTCGACGAACCGGCTCTCGGGCTGGCACCGGCCCTGGTGGACGAGGTCTACGACCGGCTGATCGGGCTGACCCACGAGGGCCTGACGGTGGTGCTCCTGGAGCAGTCGCTCAGCCGGGCCATGGCCGTCTGCCACGAGGTGGCCGTCCTGCACGAGGGCGTCGTTGCCGCTCGGGGACGGCCGGGCGATCCGGAGTTCGCGGCCCTGGCGGAAGCGGCGTATTTCAGCGGCGGCCCGGTGCCCGCCACGACCGCGGCGGCCACCGCCCGGCCCTCCCGAGTGAAGTGAACACCCAGTGAAGTGAATCCCGTTGTGCACGTTGTGCACGTTGTGAGCGAGGTGGACCGTGTTCCGGACAATCAGCAGATTCCGCCGCGTGGCGGGAACGACAGCCGTTCTCGCCGCGATGGCGCTGACCGCAAGCGCGTGCGCCGGTCAGGACTCGGCGTCGGCGGGCAGCAACTCCTCCGAGATCCACATCGGCGCGTGGCTGCCCCTCACGGGCTCCACCGCCACGTACGGCGTGGCCGAGAAGGTGGGTGCCGACGCGTACTTCAAGATGCTCAACGCCCAAGGGGGCATCAACGGCCGCAAGGTGGAGTGGACCGTCAAGGACAACGCGGCCGATCCGCAGCAGACCGTGCAGATCGCCCGTGAACTCGTCGGCCAGGACAAGGTCGTGGCCATCGTCAACGCGAACGGCACCTCCCAGGCGGAGGCGGCCTTCCCGTTCGTCCTCAACCAGTCCAAGGTGCCGGTCCTCAACGAGGTGGGTGGCGCCGAGAACTGGTACGAGCCGCCGCGCGCCGGCCTGTTCGGCACCCAGACCCTCTACGAGGACCAGGCCGCGGCGGTCGCCGCGTGGGCGGTGCAGGACGGCGCGCGGAAGATCCTCGTCGTGCACAGCGACCCGGCCGCGTTCGTGAACGTGGCCGAGCAGGTGGCGCCCGTCGCGAAGAAGGTGGACCCCTCGGTCGAGGTCGACCGGCTGCCGGTCAAGTACCAGACCACCGACTACACCCCGGTGATCAGCAAGGTGAAGTCGGCGAAACCGCAGGCGGTCATCCTCATCCTCACCTCGCCCGAGGCGGCCGCCTTCCTCAAGGAGGCCAAGCTGCAGGGCCTCTCCCTGCCCACCTATGCCTACGCCCCGGTGGCCGCGGAGTCGACGATCGCCCTGGCCAAGGACGCCGCCGAGGGTCTCAAGGCCGTCCAGCTGGTCAAGGCGCCCTCGGACGACGACCCCGCGGTGAAGGAGTTCCGGACCGCGATGGCCAAGTACGAGCCCGGCCAGACCGCCGGCTTCCTCGCTCTGTGGGGCTGGAGCAACGCCAAGGTCTTCGCCGAGATCGCGAAGACGGTCAAGGGCCCCGTCACGGCGCAGTCCCTCACCGCGGCGTACCAGAAGGCTACGAAGGTGGACCCGGGAGTGTCGCCGGTCATGAGCTTCGGCGCGAGCAATCACCTGGGCACGCGGAGCGTGCAGAAAGTAGTGGTGAAGAACGGCGTCTGGACCTCCGTCGGCGACTTCTACACACCCCCGGCACGCGGCTGACCGCCGCCTCGACGGAGCGGAGTCCGGATCAACTTCGTTACGCCGACGGGCCGTTGACAGTAGGCGGGAACGGCGCGACGGTGAGGGTTCCCCTGCGTCCCGAGACCGGAGGTCGACCCTTGGCCGGTTCGTCAGCATCTCGATCGGACACCGACCTCGTCGAGCGCCTACGCGCGCTCCGGCCGCTGATCCGCTCGCACGCCCTGCGCGCGGAGCAGCGGCGACGGGTGACCGGCGAGGTCGTCGAGGCTCTCACGGACGCCGGGATCCACCGTATGAACGTCCCCCGCCACTACGGGGGTTACCAGACCTCGTTGCGGACTCAGGTCGACGCGCTGAGCGAGGTGTCCGCCGCGTGCGGATCGGCCGGGTTCATGGCGTTGATCCAGGCCGGGTGTGCGTTCATCTCGGCCCTGTTCCCCGACGAGGCCCAGGACGAGATCTTCACCGGACCCGGGATACGGGTCGGTGGCACTCTCGTCCCGGGCTCGAAAGCCGTTGCGGTGGACGGCGGTTATGTGGTGAGCGGTAAGTCCCCCTTCGCCACCGGCTGTCAGGACGCCGACTGGCATCTGCTGACCGCGCTCGCCGACTCGGGGGACGGCCCGCCGGAGATGCTGTGGCTGGCGATCCCCATGGCAGACCTCAAGGTGCTGGACGACTGGGACGTCTCCGGTCTGGCCGGAAGCGGCAGCAACACCGTGGTCGCCCAGGACGTGCACGTGCCCGCCCGTCGCGTCCTGCCGATAGGGCCGTTGCTGGCGGGCACGTTTCCGTCGCAGCGCAACAGCGCCGACCCCTTCTACCGCATGCCCGTGCTTCTGTTGTTCTGTGCCTGGACGGCCGCGAACGCCCTCGGTCTGGCACGGGCGGCTCTGGCGGAGTTCGGCGAGAGCATCCATCGGCGGGGCATCACGTACACCTTCTACGAGCGCCAGCACGAAGCCCCGGTGACGCATCTCCAGTTCGCCGAGGCCTCGATGAAGATCTCCTCCGCCGAACTGATCGCCGCCGACTTCGTGGCGCTGATCGAATCCAAGGCGGCCGTCGGAGAGCCGTACACGACGCAGGAGCGGGCCCGGATCAGGGCACAGTGCGGGTATCTGGTGCGGATGTGCAAGGAGGCCGCCGACCTGATCGGGTCCGCTTCGGGTGCCTCGTCCCTGCACCGGGAGGCGCCGGTCCAGCGGATCGTGCGGGACCTGAACGCCCTGAGCCTGCACTCGTTCGTCAACCCGACCGCCAACCTGGAGCTGTACGGCAGGGTGCTGTCGGGCCTCGACGCCGGAACGCCGTTCCTCTAGCTTCCGGAACCTCGCGTCGGTCCCTCCGGCCGATTCCTGGACCACCCGGACCACCCGCAAACGGTTAGGGTGGCGATCAGAGGCTGGGGGGCGGACACGAGGGGGGCTCGCGTTGGATCGCCTGGCAGGAGCGGACCTGGAAGTCGGCCCGGGCCAGCTCGCGGCGCGCGCGGTGCTGCCCGCGGCGCTGCGCGCGTGGCTAGGACTTGTCGCAGCGCTCGCCACGCTGGTGGTCGTGGCGCTCGGGGTCCTGTACGCCGGCCACGGCGAGCCCGGCAGGGTGGACAGCCGGCTCGTCCCGCCGACTGCGGACAGCGTGCGGCCGCCCTGGCGGAACGTCGCTCTGGTCCTGGACTTCCTGGGGGAACCCGCGGGATCGGCGATGGTGGTCGCGGCCTGCGTGGCGGGCTGCCTGCTGCTGCGGCGGCCCCGCGCCGCGGTGCTCGTCCTGGCCGGGGCCGGTCTCACCGTGGGGACGACCACACTCCTCAAGCACCTGGTGGGACGCACCATCCACGGCCCCGGCAACCTGTCCTACCCGAGCGGGCACACCGCCTTCTTCACCGCGCTCGCCCTCATGGCGGCGCTGCTCGCGACCGGCCGGCTCGGCCTCGGCAGGACGGCCGGCCTGTCACTCGTGCTCGCCGCGGCGCTGGTCGCCGGCGCTGTCATGGGCTGGGCGGAGGTCGGGCTGGGCGCGCACTACCCGACCGACGCCCTCGGCGGCTGGTGCACCGCGCTGGCGGTGATACCGGTGACGGCGTGGCTGGTCGACCGGACGGCCGACCAGCTCACCGCGCGGACGACCGGCGCGGGCCCGCGCCCGCGCCCGCGCCGCTGACGCCACGCCACGTCACGTCACGCCAGGCGGCGGAACACGGGCTTCACCGCCCGCCCGGCCAGCCACGGGGTGGGGTCGTCGGCGTCCAGTGCCTGCCGGTACACCGCACATGCCTCGGCCACCACGTCGACGGTGCGGTCGATGTCCGCGTCGTCGAGGGCGCTGCTCACCACGAACGACGGGGCGAGCACCCCGCCCGCGAGGAGCCTGCGCAGGAACAGGGTGCGGTACCGCTGCGACGGCTGCAGGTTCCCGTCGAGGGTGGCGAAGACCAGGTTGCTGGCCCGGCCCCGGACGACGACGTGGTCACCGACGCCCGCGGCGGCCGCGGCGCTGCGGACACCGGCGGCCAGCCGCTCGCCGAGGGCGTGCAGCCGCGCGGTGACGCCCTCCTCGACGTAGGTGGCCTGCACGGCCATCGCGGCCGCCAGGGAGTGCGTCTCCGCGCCGTGCGTGGTGGACAGCAGGAACACCCGGTCACCGGAATCGCGCAGTCCGCCCCGTTCCATGAGGTCGCGTCGGCCCGCCAGTGCCGAGACGGCGAATCCGTTGCCCAGCGCCTTGCCGAACGTGGAGAGGTCGGGGACGACGCCGTACAGGCCCTGGGCGCCCGCCTCGGACCAGCGGAAGCCGGTGATCATCTCGTCGAAGACCAGGACGCAGCCGTGCCGGTCGGCCAGCTCGCGCAGGCCGGCGAGGTATCCGGGCGGCGGCTCGGTGTGGGTGGCGGGCTCCAGGATCAGGCAGGCTATCTCGTCCGGGTACCGGCTGAGCAGCTCCTCCGTGGCGGCCAGGTCTCCGTAGGGGAACGCCACGGTGAGCTCGTTGGTCGCCGCCGGGATGCCGGCGGACATCGGTGTGGTGCCGATGAACCAGTCGTCGACGGAGAAGAACGGGTGGTCGGCGCAGATGGCCACCCGCGCGCGGCCGGTGGCGGCGCGGGCGAGGCGCACCGCGGCGGTGGTGGCGTCGGAGCCGTTCTTCGCGAACTTCACCATCTCGGCGGTCGGCACGGTGGCCAGGAAGCGTTCCGCGGCCTCGACCTCCACGATGGACGGCCGGACGAAGTTGCTGCCGCGGCCCAGTTCCCGCCGTACCGCCTCGACCACACGCGGGTGGGCGTGGCCGAGGCTGACCGACCGCAGGCCGGAGCCGTACTCGATGTAGCGGTTGCCGTCGACGTCCCACACGTGGGCACCGCTGCCGTGGCTGATGACCGGGGCCAGGTTCTCGGGGTACTGGTCGTCGCCCTTGGCATAGGTGTGAGCGCCCCCGGGGATCATGGCGTGCAGCCGCTCGTTGGCTGTCCGCGACAGGGGCAGGTGGAGCTCTTCGGTGTCCACGAGGACCTCAACTCTCTCTGTGCTTCAGGACCTCGGCGAGACTCGGCGCCTCTCGGTCCCGTCGGGACGTCAGTGCGACCGGCAGCGGCCAGGGAATGGCCAGCTCCGGGTCGTCGAAGGCGATGGTCACGTCCTCGGCCGGATCGTGCGCGCGGTCGATGCGGTACGAGGTGTCGGCGGTGTCGGTCAGTGCTTGAAAACCGTGCGCGCATCCCGCGGGAATGTAAAGAGTTGGTTGTGTTTCTCCTGTGAGTTCAAAGGAGGTCCAATGGCGGTAAGTCGGAGAATCCGGACGCAGATCCACGACGACGTCGAAGATCCGGCCGTACGAGCACCGCACCAGCTTGGCCTCGCCGGCGCCGGAGCGCAGGTGCAGGCCGCGCACCACGCCCCGGACCGAGCGGGAGACGCTGTCCTGGACGAAGGCGTTCGGGTCGAGGCCCACCGAGCGGACCACGTCGGCGTCGAAGGTGCGGCAGAAGAAGCCGCGTTCGTCGGCGTACGGCGTCGGCTCGAACAGGAACGCGCCCGCGATCTCCGGGACTTCGGTCGCTTTCATGGAGACTCCTGCCGGGCGTGGGCGTGCATGTGGTCAGCCGTCGGGAAGAGGGCCGCGGTCAAAGCGGTGAACTGCTCGTCGAGTTGACGGGCCGCGTCCAGGTTCCGCTCGGCGAGGGTCTGCCGCAGGTCGGCGGAGTTCTTCTCCAGCGCCCGGAACTGTTCAAGGAGCCGGTCGGCGTCGACCTCGCGGGCCGGATGGCAGTACGCGCCGAGGCCCATCCGGGCCATGAGGGCGTCGCTCTTCGCCGCGTAGCAGAGGGCGAGCACCGGTGTTCCGGTCTTCAGCGCGCAGATCAGGTTGTGGTACCGGACCGCCACGACGGAGTCGGCGGCCGCCATCTCCTTCATCAGGTCGGCCAGTGAGGCCGGTTCGGCGGCGGTGACCAGCGGTGAGTCCACCGCATCGAGGATCGCGGCGACCACCGCCCCGTCGCAGTCGTCGCCGGTGAGCAGCCGGACCGGCCTGCCCTCCTCGACGAGCACGCGGACGAACCGGATCGTCCCGTCGAGGTAGCGCCGGTGGATCTCCTCGGCCCGGGCGCGGTCGTCGTTGCCGCCGTGGAAGTCCATGACTCCGAGGCAGACCGGGCCCGGTGAGCCCGAGGGCGCGCCCGCCGGCGGTGTCGGCAGGGAGAAGGCGAGGTCCGGGTAGACCTCGTCGTGCGTGGTGTCCACGCCCATCGCCCGCATCGCGTCCCGGGACTGGGCGTCCCGGTAGGACCGGTACGCGGCGAGCCGCGCCGACCAGCGCACCAGGGCCCGGGTGGGCCGGTTGCGGATCTCCGCGGCGCCGACGCTGACCAGCGCGACCCGGGTGCCCAGCAGCCGGCCGCTCGCACAGAGCAGGAAGAGCGAGTACGGGAAGCCCCAGGGCCGCAGCGGCAGGGTGGCCTCCAGGACGCCCATGCCCGGCACGATCACCACGTCGTGCCGGCGCACCCAGGCGGCGGTGCGGAAGACGTCGACGAGCTTGCCGAGTCCCTTCGAGGCGATCGCGCCCACGCGTGAGGCGGTCCGGTACTCCGCGCGGTTCCAGTGCATCCGGGTGGCGGGGATCCCGAACCGGGCCGTCACGGCCTCGGGGCCGCCGCACAGCGCGTCCACGACGGCCTCCGGGTGCTCGGCGCGGAGGTAGCCGAGGACGGCCTCCAGTGACCCGTCGTTGCCGAGGTTGCCGGAGCCGAGCAGGCCGAACACCCCGACGCGCACCGGCTTTTCGCCCGCGGCCGTCATCGCCGCCTCCCCTCACGGCCGGCGACGAGGGCGTCGACGGAGACCGTGAGCAGGGCCGGGTCGACCGGGGCGCGGTCCTCGACCCGCTCGCCGGCGCCCGGCCGGACCCTGCTGGTCATCCACGAGGCCAGGTGGCCGTAGCAGGCGCGCCGGTCGGCCGGGGACAGCGGCGCCCGACGGATCGCCGAGGCGAAGCCCCAGACGTACTCGGCGAGCAGCCGGGGCGTCGGGTGCAGCAGGCCTGCCCGGCGCGGGTCCAGGTTGACGCACCGGGAGCGCTTGGACGGGTTCGCCCGCTCGGCGCGGGTGGGGTGGTCGCGGCGGAAGTACAGCAGCTCCGGAACCTGGTGGAAGCGTCCGTGCAGGGTGATCTCGGCGACGAACGTGCGGTCCGCGTGGTGGTAGCTGTCCATCGGCTTCACCCGGCGCAGCATGTCGGCCCGCAGCACCCCGTAGAAGTCGTCGCCGCCCGGCTCGAACAGCAGGCTGCGGAAGCGCTCCGGCGCGTGCGGCGAGCCGGTGGCGAGCGTGTACTCGTAGGGGACCGTCACCTGGCCGTCGCCGTCGATGACCGCCTGGTCGGTGTGGGCGAGGATCACGTCCGGCCGCTCGTCCAGCGCCTCCACGCAGCGCCGGATCAGGTCGCGGCCGTAGAGGTCGTCGTGCGAGGCCCACTTGAACAGCTCGCCGCGGGACTCCGCGAACACCCGGTTGTGGTTCGGTGTGGCGCCGATGTTGCGGGGCAGCCGGAGGTAGCGGATGCGGGAGTCCTGCGCGGCGTACTTGCGGCAGATGTCCTCGGTCCCGTCGGTCGAGGCGTTGTCGGAGACGACCAGTTCGAAGTCCTCGTAGGTCTGGCCGAGGAGGGCGTCGAACGACTCGGCCAGGTACTCCTCGCCGTTGTACACGGGCAGGCCGATGCTCAGCCTGGGTCGGTCGGTCATGCGGTCCTCACTTCGGGGATGGGATGGCGGTGGCGCTCGCGCAGGGCGGACCGCAACTGCAGCCACCACACGGCCGAGCCGCTGAGGGTCGCGGCGGCGACGCCCCAGGCCGAACCGGCCGTGCCGGCGACGGCCGCTCCGCCGAGACCGCCGCCGACATAGCAGGCGGAGGCGAACAGCTGGCAGCGCAGGCTGCGCCGGGCCGCACCGAGCGCGCGCAGCCCGGCCGCCGCGCCGGTGCCGAGGCCCGCTCCCGCGACGCTGAGGGTGATCTGCACGATGAGGTGCGAGGAGGAGTGCCAGACGTCGCCGAGCGCCAGGTCGCCGAGCCGGTCCGGCATCAGCAGCAGCGCCGAGCCCCAGAGCAGCGCTCCGGCGGCCTGGCCGCCGCCGAGGAGGAGGCAGAACCTGCCCAGTTGGT
The DNA here is from genome assembly GCF_040643955.1 of Streptomyces sp. NPDC047061. NCBI lineage: Bacteria > Bacillati > Actinomycetota > Actinomycetes > Kitasatosporales > Streptomycetaceae > Streptomyces > Streptomyces sp. NPDC047061. The sequence continues at coordinate 188,190 of NZ_JBEYVI010000012.1, read as the reverse complement.
GCGGGGCCTGCCGCAGCACCCGGGCCGCCTCCGGGACGGTGACCAGCGAGAGCCCCATCAGCACGGCGAGGAACGGGCCCATCAGGAGCTCGGCGCCCCGCACCGCGCCCACCGCGCTCACCCCGACGATCGCGCCCAGCCCGTACGCCCGCACCTGGCTGGCACCGCTGAGGCTGACGTTCTCGACCAGGTACCGGTAGCCGAGATCGCGCTGCTCGCGCAGCCAGCCGCGCGCCTCGGCCGACCGGGGCCGGATGCCGGACTGGAGGTAGCCGTATCCCGCCGCCACCGTGGCCGACCCGCCCCAGGCGAGGACGAACGCGGCCACCGTGTCCACGTGGGCCGCGACCACCATGGCGGGGACGAGCGCGATGCCCCACACGACGTCGTTGACGAACGCCTTCCGCCCCGCGCCGGCGGCGAAGAACGAGAACCGCCAGGCGTCCTGGAGCAGCAGGCCCGGCAGCATGACGGCGAGGGCGGTGAACGCGGGCCCCACGCGGCCGCCGAGGCCGAGCCCGGCCGCCAGACACACCACGCCGAGGACCGCGCCGACGCCGAGGGCGGTACCCGTCGAGCGGGCCACCGCCCCGCGCCAGGACGCCTCCGCCACTCCGCTGAAGCGCACCACGAGCGGGTCGGTGGCCAGGCCCCGGGAGACGTTGAGCACCACGCCGTACGTCACCCAGGCCAGGCTGAAGACACCGAACGCGGTCACCCCCAGCGAGCGGGCCACGTAGAGGCCCACCGCGAAGTTGCTGATGCTGGAGGCCGCCTGGTCGGCGAGCCCCCAGGACAGCCGGCCGACGAGGGCCCGCTTGGCGGACCCGGCCGGTGCTGTCGTCTTCTCCCCCTGGGTGGTCATGGGCGTCATTCCTTGACCAGGTCGGCGCCGCGCAGCGCATCGGCCGCGGCGGCGACGGTGTCGAACGGGAGCCCGGACCGCTCGGCGACGTCCAGCAGGCTGTGCTCGCCGTCGGAGAGGTTGAGCACCCAGAGCATGGCCATCTGGGCCTGCTTGGTGTCGCTGCGGCCGCCGAGCGCGTCGTACAGCCCGCGCCGGCCCAGTTGCGGCTCGCCGTAGGGACTGAGGTTGACGTACCGCCGGTTGCGGTCCAGGACGGCGAACGCCTCGCGGCAGACGGCGAGGGTGTCCGCCATCGCCGCCGGGGAGACGAAGTCCAGGTTGTCCGCCGAGGTGTGGTACTCGGGGTATCCGGCGTACGGGGTCCGGGTGAGCGAGCCGACGCCCAGGTTGAACCCGGGTGAGCAGAACTGCCGCTCGTCGTAGCCGTACGGGGTGAACTCGGTGATGCGGTGCGGGCGTTCGGACGCGGTCAGGACATGCTGCAGCACCCGGTCGATCTCCGCGTCGCCCCGCCTGCTCTGCTTGTACGTCAGTTGGCCGGGGTCACCGGCGCAGGCGAGCACCAGGCCGTGCCTGACCCGGTCCACCCGCTCCGCGTTGCGGGCCAGCCAGGTGATCGCCCCGATGGTGCCGGGTGCGAACAGGAACCGGTAGGTGTAGTAGGTCGGTTGTTCGGCAAGGGCGCGGGCCAGGTACGTCGCCACCGCGATGCCGGCCAGGTTGTCGTTGGCCAGCGACGGGTGGCAGACGTGGCAGGAGACGATCACCTCGTCGGGGACCTGGCCGGGGACCACGTACTCGGCGTAGGTGAGGTGGCCGTCGGCGAGGGTGCAGTCGATGCGGACCTCGTACTCGCCGTCGGGCATGGCGTCCAGGGTCTCCTGGGCCAGGCAGAACCCCCAGTCCGGCTTGTAGTAGCTGGTGCGGTACGGCACCCAGGACGGGTGGTCAGGCAGGGTGTGCAGGTGGCCGCGGAGTTCGGCGAGGGGCATGGTCGCCGACACCGGCACGCTGTAGCCGAGCACGTGCAGGCTGGACGCGGCGAAGTCGACGACCCTGTTGCCGGCGGTGTCGGCGATGTACGCGTCCCGGATGTTCCACTCCTGCGGCACCGTCCAGTCGAGCACCTGCGTCCCGGTCGGCACCTCGTGCACCTGCAGCGGGATGTACTCCCCGACGATGTCCAGGGTGGCGCGCACGCCGTCGCCGGTGATGCTCCGGCAGAGCGGGTACATCCGCTCCACCAGCGCGTACATCTCCTCGCTCACGTCGGTCACCGGCGCCACCGGAGGGTGTCGTCGACGGTGCCGGCCTCGGACCCCGCGCGCAGCACGGCGAGCCGGGTGAAGCGCTGCTCGAAGGCCTCCCGGGTGAGGTCGAACTTCCGGTAGGCGTCGGCGAGTTCGAGCGCGCCCCGCTTCACCGTCCACTCGCAGTCGAAGCCGGGGATCGCGGCCCGGAACCGGGAGAAGTCCACCCGGTAGGACCGCGGGTCGGCGCCGGTCTCCCCGGTGATCACCACCTTGGAGCCGGTGACCGCCTCGGCGACCTGCTCGGCGATCTCGGCGACCGTGACGTTGTTGACCTCGCTGCCGATGTTGAACGCCCGGTCGTGCACCGCCTCGCGCGGCGCGGTCAGCGCGGCCGTGAAGGCCCGCGCGATGTCGGCGGCGTGCACCAGCGGGCGCCAGGGGGTGCCGTCGGAGAGCACAAGGACCTCGCCGGAAAGGAGCGCGTGGCCTACAAGATTGTTGAGCACGATGTCGGCGCGCAGCCGGGGCGAGTAGCCGAAGGCGGTGGCGTTGCGCATGAACACCGGGGTGAAGTCGGCGTCGGCCAGCGCGTGCAGGTCGTCCTCCACCCGCACCTTGGACTCCGCGTACGGGGTCACCGGGCGCAGCGGGGCGTCCTCGGTCACCAGGTCGTCGCCGCCGGCGGCGCCGTAGACCGAGCACGTCGACGCGTACAGGAAGCGCCGCACTCCGGCGTCGCGGGCCAGCTGCGCCAGCCGGACGGACGCGTGGTGGTTGATGTCGTAGGTGAGTTCCGGCGCCAGCGAGCCGAGCGGGTCGTTGGAGAGCGCGGCCAGGTGGATCACGGCGTCCACCCCGGCCACGTGCTCGGCGGTGACGTCGCGCAGGTCGACCCGGTACCCCTGCGGGTCATCGGGCTGCGGGCCGAGGACGCAGTCGGCGAACAGGCCGGAGTCGAGGCCGACGACCTCGTGCCCGGCGGCCTTGAGGACCGGGGCCATGACGGTGCCCAGATAGCCCTGGTGTCCGGTCAGTAGTACGCGCAAGGTGGTTCAACCCCCCAGGTTGAGCGTGAGTTTGGTGACGGCGAACGCCTCGGCGTAGCGCGCGTGGCATTCGATGCCGCGGATCCGGGCGAGGCCGAGGAAGGCCTCCCGGTCGTACCAGGGCCGGTGCCGCTGCGAGGGGTAGTGCTCCTGCAGCAGCCGCACCTTCTGTTCGGCGGTCTCCGGCTCCAGCGGCTGGTACGCCGACGGCCGGCCGAGGTCGCCGTCCCACTTGACGATCTCGTAGCCGAGCACGAGGTGGTCGCGGAAGGCGGTGGGCAGCAACTGCGCCAGGCCGCGGTGGTCCTGGTGCGCGTCGTCGGTGCGCGGCGCGAGGACCAGATCGGGGTCGGTCCGTTCGCGCAGCTCCTCGACCGCGGCCTTGGCCTCCTCCCAGTGCGCGGGCAGCCGGCCGTCCGGCAGCTTGAGCACGGTCAGCCGCAGGTCGGCGCCGGGGCAGAAGGCGGCGAGGGCGGCCTGCTCCTCCTGCTCGCGCTCGCTGCCGCCGCCGGAGAGCACCAGCGCGTCGACCCGGACACCGGGCCGGGCCCGGCACAGCGTCAGCAGCGTGCCGCCGGCGCCGATGGCGATGTCGTCGCAGTGGGCGCCCACCGCGACGATCCGGTCCAGGGGTCCGGCCCCGAGCCGGATCACGCTCTGGCTCCGGCGGTGTCCCGCTCCCACACGGCCCACGGGCGGTCGCCCCGGGTGTAGGCCTCGTCGAGCGCGGCCCGCTCCTTCACGGTGTCGGTCGGCTTCCAGAAGCCGCGGTGCTGGTGCGCCACCAGCCGTCCCCGCTTGGCGAGTTGGGCGCAGCCGTCGGCGACCAGGTCACCGTTCTCAGGTATGTGGTCGAAGATCTCCTGGCGGAGCACGAAGTAGCCGCCGTTCTCCCACAGGGGCAGTTCGCTCACCGCGGTGATGCCGCCCACCAGGTTGTCCTCGCCCAGCTCCACGCAGTGGAACGACGACTGCGGCGGGACCACCATCATCGACGCCCCGGCGTCGCGTGCGGCGAACTTGTCGATCATCTCGGGCAGCGGGGCGTCGGTGAGCACGTCGGCGTAGTTGGCGAGGAACATCTCGTCGCCGTCCAGGTGGTGCCGTACCCGGCGCAGCCGCTCACCGATGGGTGACTCGATGCCGGTCTGGGCGAAGGTGATCGTCCAGTCGGCGATGTCGGTGGAGAGCAGCTCGGTCTTCCCGCCGCGCAGGACGAAGTCGTTGGACGTCGTCTCCTCGTAGTTGAGGAAGAAGTCCTTGATGTGGTGGGCCCCGTACCCGAGGCACAGGATGAACTCGGTGTGCCCGAAGTACGCGTAGTAGCGCATGACGTGCCAGATCAGCGGTCTCGGGCCGACCATCGCCATCGGTTTGGGCACGTCGTCGGAGGTTCCGTTGCGCATCCGCATCCCGTAACCGCCGCAGAACAGGACGACCTTCATGCTGTGACCTCTTTCGCGGCCTCGACGATGCTCAGTTCCGGGATGGGAAAGACCAGCCGGCCGCCCCACTCGTGCACGAAGGCCAGTTGCTCGACGAGTTCGGCCCGCAGGTTCCACGGGAGGACGAGGACGTAGTCCGGCTTGTCGGCGGCGATCCGTTCGGGCGGCAGGATCGGGATGCGGGTGCCCGGGGTGAACCTGCCGTGCTTGTAGGGGTTGCGGTCGACGGTGTAGGCGAGCAGGTCGGGGCGGATGCCGCAGTGGTTGAGCAGGGTGTTGCCCTTGCCCGGGGCGCCGTAGCCGACGACCGTCTCACCGCGCTCGGCCGCGTCGATGAGGAACCGCAGCAGGTCCCGGCGCACCTTGGCGACGCGGGCGGAGAACTCGGCGTACCCGGACAGCTCCTGCAGTCCGGCGGCCTTCTCCCGGTCCAGTACGTCGGCCACCCGCTGCGTCGGCTCGCCGGCCACCTCGGCCGGGCGGGCCCGCAGCCGGATGGAGCCGCCGTGCGTGGGCAGCAACTCGACGTCCACGAGGGCGAGTCCGCCGCTCGCAAGGGCCCGGATCGCAGAAGCCACCGTGTAGTACTGGAAGTGCTCGTGGTAGATCGTGTCGTACTGGTTCTCCTCGATCAGGGTCAGCAGGTGCTGCACCTCGATGGAGACCCAGCCGTCGTCGGCGACCAGGGCGCGCAGCCCCTGGGTGAAGCCGACCACGTCGGGGATGTGCGCGTACACGTTGTTGGCGACGACCAGGTCCGCCGGACCGTGCTCGGCGCGGACGGCGGCGCCGGTCTCCGGGGAGAGGAACTCCGTGAGCGTGGGCACCCCCGCCTCCCGTGCGGTGGCGCCGACGTTCACCGACGGTTCGATGCCGAGGCAGCGGATCCCCCGGTCCACGACATGCCTCAGCAGGTACCCGTCGTTGCTCGCCACCTCGACCACGAAGGCGTCGGGGCCGAGCGGAAGCCGCTCGACGGCATCGGCGACGAAGGTGCGCGCGTGCTCCACCCACGAGGTCGAGAAGGAGGAGAAGTAGGCGTACTCCTTGAAGGTCTCCTCCGGTGTGATCAGCGGCGGGATCTGCGCGAGCCAGCAGTCGGTGCAGACCCGCAGGTGCAGCGGGTAGGCAGGCTCCGGATCGTCCAGTTGGTCCGCGGCGAGGAAGCTCTCGCACGGCGGCGTCGCCCCCAGGTCGACGACGCTCGCCGTCGCCTCCGAGCCGCAGAGTCGGCATCGTGTCATCTGTTGTCCCCATCCCCCCTGCCCGCGCGGGTGTCCCCGTCGCAAGCCTGTGCTGACCGACCCGCGATCGCGGTGCGGTACTCCTCCAGCAGGCGCTCCAGGCCGACGGCCGGGCTGAAGCCCTGCTCGTAGCGGCGGCGGGCGGCCTGGCCCATCTCCCGGTTGCGGACCGGGTCGGCCGCGATCCGGCGGATGCCGGACGCGAGCGAGGCGGCCTCGCCCGGCCGGTGCAGCAGCCCGGTGACCCCGTCCTCGACGAGTTCGACGAAGGCGCCGTGTCCTGCGGCGACGGTCGGCACCCCGGCCGCCATCGCCTCCACGACCACCAGCCCGAACGCCTCCAGCCACGTCGAGGGAGCCACCACGGCGACCGACCGGACGATGAACTTGCGGCACTCCGCCGTGTCCAGCAGGCCGACGTAGCGCACGTCGTCCCGGCCCGCCGCCCAGGCGGTCACCTCCCGCTCCAGCGGTCCGGTGCCGGCGATCACGAGCGGCACGCCCACCCCGCCGACCGCCGCGATCTCGTCCCACGCGGCCATGAGCAGCCGTATGCCCTTGGCCTCCGCGAGCCGGCCGAGGTAGAGCAGGTGCTCGCCCTCGCCGTCCCGGCAACTGCCCGGGTCGGGCACGAAGTTGTGCTTCACCGTCAGCCGCTCGGCCGGCATGCCGGACCGGACCAGGACGTCGCGCTGTGCCGCGGAGATGCAGAGGAACCGCTCCACACCCGACCACCACCGCCGCCGGTTGGCCGACAGGCTGACGGCGAGCGGCACCGTCGCGAGGCGGGAGTTGCGGTAGCAGCCGTGCCGGACGGCGGGCAGCGGTGCGGAGCCGACGCACTCGGTGCACGGCCGGCCGTCCCGCTGCAGCGTGCCGGGCGGGCAGACCTGGGTGTAGTTGTGCAGCGTGGCGACGGCGGGCACCCCGGCGTCGGCGCACGCGGCGAGGACCGCGGGCGACAGGAGCGGGAAGACGTTGTGGACGTGCACCACGTCCGGCCGCTCGGTGCGCAGCCGGGCGGCGAGTTCCGTGCGGACCGCCGGGTTCCAGGGCACGAGGAGCGGCACCGCGACCTTGCCGAGGAGGGACCGGGCGGCGATGTCGTCGCTGCGCCGCTCGAAGACCTCGACGCGGTGGCCGGCCGCGCGCAGCAGCTCCACCTCCTGGTCGACGACCTTGTTCTCCCCGCTCGGCTGCGCCGAGCCGTAGCGGTTGTGTACTACGAGGACGTGCATGGTCAGGCCGCCTCCGTTCCCTGGGCGAGTGGTCGAGGAGCCCCGGGCGTGGCAGGGGACGTCGCCGCGGCGGGCGACGCCAGCAGCGAGGCGGCCAGCGCCAGATGCAGCAGGTACGGCGAGGCGTCGCCGAGACCGGCCTCGGTGTACGAGGCGATCGCGCAGTAGCTGATCAGGAAGATCGCGCAGGCCCTCGCCAGCGACGGCGGCCGCAGCAGCGCCACGGCGCCCAGCACGATGATGATCACCGCGACGAGGGCGACGCCCATCAGGCCCTGCTCGTTGTAGACGGCCAGCCAGCTGTTGTCGATCGGCAGTCCGCCGAACGACTTGTCGCCCAGGCCCACGCCGAGCAGCTTCTCCGAGGTGGACCGGGGCGCGGCGAGCAGGGCGTCCCAGACCTTGGCCCGGCCGGTGAGGCTGGAGAAGTTCTCCTTGGTCTGGCCGCGCAGGAACCACGTCTGCAGGGCGGAGGCGAACCCGACCGCGGCCACCACGCCGAGCAGCACCGCCCAGCTGAAGAACTTGCGGGCAGCCGCGCTGGTCAGGATGAGCGAGCCGAGAGCCAGCGCGAATCCGAGCAGCAGGCCGAGCGTGGCCGTGCGGGTATGCGTCAGCGCGAGCAGCACGAAGGACGGCACGATGACCACCGCGGCGCTCTTCCGGTCGGTCCGGCGGCCCAGCAGGAGCAGCGCGGTGAGCCCGATGATCACCGCCGCGTACTGCCCGATCTGCGGCGGGGTCAGCGGCCACAACGCACCGACCAGGCGTCCGCCGTAGAGGTCGGGCAGGGCCGCGCCCGGTGAGACGACCAGGCCGAGGGCCACCGATCCGAGCACCGCGAAGTACGCCCGGATGTGGTACCGGACGAATGTCAGGCTGCCGTCCCACCAGCGGCTGAGCAGCCACAGGGTGCCGATGAAGAGAGCCAGCCGGAAGCAGCGGAACAGCGCGCCGAACCCGGACTCCAGGTTGGCGCTGGAGATCACGCTCGTCACCAGCAGCAGGGTGAGCAGGAGCAGGTAGGCGCTGGGCCGGATGCGCAGCCGGAGATTGACCGCGAGTGCCAGCGCGAACGCGGCGACCAGGGCGCCCATGGTGACCATCTGGATGAGGGAGCGCGGCAGCGGGACGATGGTCTTCGCCCCGGCGGAACCGAGCGTGTTGAGGACCAGCAGCCCCCAGACGATTCCGACGATCTTCGGGGTGCCGGTGGAGCCCGGTTCGGCACCGGACCGCGTGTCCGCCGCCGTGTTCGTCTGCGCGTCCATCTCAACCACCGGCCCCTGGGTCGAGAGTGCTGCCCGCGTCCTGCCGGTAGTCCATGCCCTGCCACTCGTCGAAGTCGAGCACCCGGCTCGGGTCGTAGGCGACGAACTCCCACGGTCCGAGGTAGGTGTTGTGGTGCCAGCGGTTGTCCTGCTTGTGGGTGATCGCCTCGGCCACCTTCTCGCCCTTGTACGGCGACCAGTCCGGATAGGTGCCGTAGTTGGACAGCACCGCCATGCGGTCGCACATCTCGGTGCACTTGACCACGGACTCGTCGAGCACGAAGCGGTTGTCGTGGATGTCCACGCGCTGCGTCTTCCATCGGCAGTCCGCGTAGAGCGGCGCCTTGTCGATCGCCGGCTTCGCGCAGCTTCGGGCGTTCTTCACCAGCAGCGTGCAGTCACCGGAGGAGGTGTTGGCCGGGCTGTTGCAGAAACGGTCGGCGTTCTCCCACAGGGTGATCCCGGACCAGTTGTTCTCCAGCACGTTCCGGTAGATCTCGATCTTGTCGGTGCGGGCCCGGACCCGTGGTTCGCCGCCGGACTCGGACAGGTAGATCGTCGCGTACGGGAAGTTGTCGCCGCGGTCGGCGTACCTGCGGCCCTCGACCCAGTTGTTCCGCCGGATCGTGTTGTTCCGGATGACCGCGTTGTAGCTGGTCTCGTAGATCAGCGCGGCACCGTCGTTGGCCTCGAGCACGTTGTTCTCGATGAGGAAGTCGTTGTTGTCGGTGTCCGCCCACAGCCCCGCTCCGTGGTTGCCGTGCACCCAGTTGCCGCGGATGTCCGCGCCGTCGACGGCCCAGAACTTGATGCCGCCGGTGCAGCCGCAACCCTCCTGCCTGCGTTCCCAGTTGTCGGTGTTGTTGCCGACGATCTCGTTGTCCTCGACCACCAGGCCGCTGATTCCGCCACCGCCCTTGTACGCATTCATTCCGTACTGTCCGTTGTCGCGCAGGCAGCTGGTGCGGACCTGCTGGTGGGCCCCGGCCATCAGCCCCGCCCCGGAGTTGTCCTGGATCGTCGCGTGCTCGATCACCCACCCGTCGGCCGAGTCGTGGTTGACCACGCCCTCGTTCTGCGGCGCGACGAACCGCTGCACGGTCAGGTAGCGGATGGTGACGTCGGGGGCGGTGCCCGCGAAGGCGTACTGGTTCTTCTTCCCGCCGTCGAGCACCGCGCCCGGCGCACCGAGGTAGTGGTCCCCCTTCTTGGGGATCACCTGGGCGTAGCGGTCCGGGGCGAGCCGGTGCTTGCCGGGCCGCAGCCAGAACGTGGTGTTCGGGGGGCTGTTCTTGGTCTTCGCCGCCAGGTCACCGACGACCGAGGGGTCGACCGTCACCGCGCCGGCCGGCGCCTTCGCCGGTCCGGCCGCGGGGTTGGCGCACACCCGGGCCACGGCCCGGGCCGCGGACGTGGACGGTGCGGCGGTCGGCTCCGCTGCCCGGGCACCCGACGTGCTGTCGCAGCCGGTCGCCGTCAGCAGGGCCAGCGCCAGCGCTGCCGCCGCCCAGTGCCGCCTCTTGATCACCACGTGCCCCCCCTAGCCGCCGAACCTGAGCACGGTGGTGAACCCGCGCGTGCCGTCTGCGGGTTCGGTGCCCGTGCCAGTTCCGGTGCCAGTTCCGGTGCCGATCAGCGTCGTGCTGGGTTCCTTGCGCCCGAAGCCCGCGGAGTACCAGCCCAGCGGCGGGGCGGTCTCCCCGCGGTGCGCCCGCCAGGACAGCTGCCCGGGCAGGTCGAGCACCGCGGAACGCCCCTCGCCGTCCCGGATCCAGGTGAGCACCGCCCGGTTCCCCACCAGGTCCGCGGCGATCTCCGGGCCGAGGTGGAAGGCCAGTTGCACGGTCCGGTACGGGCCGCGCACCTCGTCGACCACCTTCAGCTGCTGGCTCGCGGCCGTCAGCTCCACCCGGCGGCGGTGCACGGTGCCCTGGTATCCGTCGTGCTCGGCACACCAGCGGGCCACCCCCTCGCCCGACGTGTCCGCGGTCAGGACGCGGGTGCGGGCGTGCCGGGTCCACAGGAAAGGGCCGCCGGAGACGGACTGGTCGCCGCCGTCCAGTTGCAGCGTGTTGTGGCCGAGGGTGGAGCGGAAGTACTGCCGCCACTCGGGCTGCCCGTGGTAGCAGAACGTCCCGGGGTCGGCGAGCACGTCGACCCCGTCGTGCCGGACCTCCACGGACAGTGCGTCGGCGTGGGCGTGCGCGGCGATGGACAGGAAGCCGTGCGGGCCGCCGTCGCAGCGGCACCAGATCCCGCCCGGATCGCGCAGGACGGTGAGCCCCGCGTCGGCGAAGTGGTCCGGCCTGCTTGCCGGGCGGGACACGGCGGGTGCGGTTCCGTCTTTCGCGTACGGCCGGATGAGCGCGGCCAGCAGCGGGGTGCGCACATCGGTGCCGGTCACCGCCGGCCACCAGTCGAGGCGGCCGAACACGGCGTCGCCGGTGGCGAGGAGCGAGGCCCAGCGGTCGGTGCCCGCGCCGTCCACGACCAGGCCGTGTCCGTCGTCGGCGTCTCCCTGGCGCGGCGGCCGCAGCCGGTTGTCCACGACGGCCGCGAGGGCGTCGGTCATCCGCAGCAGCACCAGCCGGACGGACGGGGGGACCTGCACGCCCGCGGCATCCGCCTCGGCGACCGCGGCCAGGCCGAGTTCCAGCACGAGGCCGTGGTACTCGCTGGCCAGCTCGCGGTTGATGCCGGAGGGGAAGGTGTTGCTCCGCAGGTGCCGCTCCAGCGACCGCAGCGCGTCGGCCCGCCAGCGCGCCGAGGAGGGGAACCAGTCGAACGCGCAGGCCGCCGCGAGCTGTCCGGCGGCCTCGGCGACGACGTGGTTGTTCGCCGAGGAGCCCCGGCTGGGGAAGGATGCCAGCCAGCGCTGGTGGTACCAGATCTGGTTCAGCGCCACCGGGTTCTCCTCGAACAGCCCGGCCGCGCCCGGCCAGTCGTCGAGCAGCCGGCGGACCCACACCCAGGACAGCAGCCGGATGCCCAGCTCGATACCGCTGATCCAGTGCACGCCCTTCAGCGGCGGGTTGGCCGTCCACCACGACCGCAGGTGCTCGGCCACGCGCTCGGCGTACCGCTCGTTCCCGGTGACCGCGTAGGCGGCGGCGAGCACGGTGAGGTACTGGTGCCGGGACGGCTCCCAGATCTGCTTGATGTCCCCGACCACGTCCTCGTTGCGGTACGGCACGTCGAAGGCGTAGCCCCACGGGGCCCGGCGCCCGGTCTTCGGGTCGCACCACCAGTCCGGGTCGGTGAGGTCGTCGCGGACCACCCCGAAGTACTCGACATGCCCGTACATCAACCGGTCCGCCTCGGCGACGAGGCGTTTCGCGGCGTCCGGCGGCACCGCGGCGATCGTCCCGGCGGGGAGTACGGCGGTGAACCGGGCGCCGGTCACCTTCGGGGCGTCGGGCCGTGCGGACCGCCAGCGGCGTCTGCGCACCGTGTCGCCCGCCCGGCCCGCGATCTCCCGCGGCCCCATCCGGGACAGCCGTCGCAGGTACCAGCCTGCGCTCATGGTCATCAGGCCCTCGCCAACGTCACCGGCGCGCCGCCGGCCAGGCCGGCCTGCACGGCGAGGGTGGCCGCGGTGGTCGCGACCAGGGATTCGAGCGGCACCGGCATCGGCCCGCCGGTGCGCACGGCCTTGATGAACGCGGCCAGTTCGGCGTTCTGGCCCTTGTCCCGGGCCTTGGGCAGCCGCGAACTCACCCACCGCTTACGGCTGTACACCGAGGCCCGGACGAAGTCGTCGAGCCGCAGCACCTTGCCGTCCGCGACCAGGTCCAGCGTCTCCTTGGGGAAGCCGGGCGCGCCGGTGGTGACGTAGCTGATGGTGGCGGTGGACCCGTCCGGGTAGCGGAGCACGACCTGCAGGTCGTCGCTGCCGGCGGTGGCGACCGCGTAGACCGAGACCGGGTCGGCGTCGAGCAGCCAACTCGCCGTGTCGACGAAGTGGCCGCCCTCGCCGGCGAACCGCGAGCCCTCGGTGCCCTGCTGGAGGTACCAGCTGCCGTGCTGCAGCCGGCCCGCGTTGACCAGGTAGCGCAGGCTCGCCGGACCGGTCCGGGCGCCGAACCGCTCCTTGGCCTCCTGAAGCAGCGGCGCGAACCGGCGGTTGAAGCCGACCTGGAGCCGGTCGTTGCCGGACTCCTCCACCGCCGCGAGCACGCCGGCCAGTTCGTCCTCGGTGAGGGCCAGGGGCTTCTCCACGAACACCGTCTTGCCGGCCAGCAGTGCCTTGCGGGTCAGTTCGGCGTGCGAGCTGTGCCGGGTGACCACGAACACCGCGTCGACGGACTTGTCGCCGAGCACGGCGTCGAGGTCGGTGGTCGCCCCGGCGAAGCCGAACTTGCGCTGCGCGTTGGCCGCGGACAGCGCCGTCGTGGTGACGACCGTCGACAGCTCGACGCCCTCGCGCTGGGCCAGGTGCGGCAGCAGCATCGACGTCGCGTAGTTCCCCGCGCCCACGAACGCGAGACGCACCGGGGACTTGGCGGCCCGGACCGGGGCGGGCGTCGCCTCACCGCGGCGCACCGCGGGCACGGCCACCGACGGGGCCGCCGCCTCCCCTTCCCCTTCCGTGGTCTGCTCGGGGTACCGGAACAGCACGGCCACGGCCTTCAGTTCGCCGTCCTTCAGCCGCCGGTACGTCTCGACCGCGTCGTCGAAGTCGGCGACGTGGGAGACCAGGGGCTCCACGTCGACGCGGCCGCGGGCGACGAGGTCGAGGAAGCACGCGAGGTTGCGGCGCTCGGTCCAGCGCACGTAGCCGATCGGGTAGTCGCGTCCCTCCAGCTCGTACTCCGGGTCGTAGCGCCCGGGGCCGTACGACCGCGAGAACCGGACGTCGAGTTCCTTCTCGTAGTACGCGTTCCACGGCAGGTCCAGGCGGCACTTGCCGATGTCGACGACCCGGCCGCGGTCCCGGCAGAGCCGGGCGGCCAGCTCGACGGGCTGGTTGCTGCCGCCGCCGGCGGCCAGGTACACCTGGTCCACGCCGTGCCCGTCGGTGAGTTCGGCGACCGCGGCCTCCACGGCCGCGGAGGCGGGGTCGCCGCAGGCCACGGCGCCCAGGCGCTCGGCGAGTTCGCAGCGCGCCGGGTCGGGGTCGGCGCCGACGACGCGGACTCCGGCGGCGGTCAGGAGCTGGACCACCAGCTGCCCGATCAGGCCGAGGCCGATGACCAGGGCCACCTCGCCGAGCTGGGGCTCGCCCTGGCGGACGCCCTGCATCGCGATCGACCCGACCGTGCCGAAGGCGGCGTGCCGCGGCGCGAGGCCGTCCGGCACCGGGGTGTAGAGGTTCTTCGGCACCCAGTTCAGCTCGGCGTGCAGCGCGTGCTCGTTGCCGGCGCAGGCCACGAGGTCGCCGACCTTCACGTCGTCGACGCCGGCGCCGACCTGCTCGACCACCCCGCACAGCGAGTAGCCGAGCGGCGTGTAGGAGTCCAGCTTGCCCATCACCTTGCGGTAGGTGGCGGGCAGCCCGTTGGTGGCCACGCTCTGCATGACCTTGGCCACCTGGTCGGGGCGGGAGCGGGCCTTGCCCAGCATCGACATGCCGGCCTCGGACACCTTCATGAGCTCGGTCCCGGTGGAGATCAGCGAGTAGGCGCTGCGGACCAGCACACCGCCCGGCTTGCACCCCGGAACCGGAACGTCGAGCACCGCCAGCTCGCCGCTCTTGTAGTTCTGCACAACCTGCTTCACCCGAACTCCTGAATTCCTAAGCCGTCAACCGAGTGCTCTGGCCGGACCCGGAGGTCGCGTCGCGATACCAGTACTCGAGGGTCAGTACGTGCCACAGATGCTTGGAGAAGTCCTGCTGCCCGGCGGCGTCCTCGGCGACCATGCGCGCGAGTGCGTCACGGCGCAGGAACCCGGACCGGACGAGCTCGCCGTCGTTGACCACCTCGCGCACCAGCGGTGCCAGGTCCCGGCTCATCCAGGCCCGCAGCGGGGCGCTGAACAGGCCCTTGGGCCGGTACACGATCTCCCGGGGCAGGATCGAGGTGGCCGCCTCCTTGAGGACGGCCTTGCCCTGCCGTCCGGCGATCTTGCGGTCGCCGGGCACCGCGAACGCGGCCCTGACCACCTCGACGTCCACGTACGGCACGCGTACCTCGGTCGAGGCGGCCATGCTGGAGCGGTCCGTGTACGTGAGGTTCAGGCCCGGCAGGAACATCCGGGCGTCGGTGAGGCACATGCGGTTGACGAAGTCGTCGAGGTCGTTGTCCGCGTAGACGTCCGCGTGCTCGGTGAGCACGTCCTCGACCGTCCCGGCCAGGTCCGGGTCGAGCAGGGCGAGCAGCTCGTCCTGGTCGTACATGGTGTAGCTGCGCCGGAAGGCGGTCTCCTCCGGCAGGTCGGCGAAGGAGAGGAACCGCTTCGCGAAGCGCACCGACCGGTACCCGCGGCGACTGGTGGCGACCGGCAGCCGGTCCACGGCCGCGGACACCCCGCGCCGCAGGGGCCGCGGGACCCGCTGGTAGCGCAGCGCGATCAGGTTGGCCAGGTGCTTGCGGTACCCGGCGAACAGCTCGTCCGCGCCCATCCCGGAGAGCATCACCTTCACCCCGGCCTCTCGCGCGGCCATGCAGATCAGGTAGGTGTTGATCGCGGCGGGGTCGCCGATCGGCTCGTCCAGGTGGTACGTCATCTGCGGCAGCAGGTCGAGGACGTTCGGCGCGATCTCGATCTCGTGCAGGTCGACGCCGAACTGCTCGGCGACCTGCCGGGCGTAGCGCAGATCGTCCGGCATCGCCTCGAACTTCGCGTCCTCGGCGCGGAACCCGATCGTGTAGGCGGAGATCCCCGGCTGGTGGCGGGCCGCCAGCGCGGTGAGGTAGCTGGAGTCGAGGCCGCCGGAGAGGAAGGTCGCCACGGGTACGTCGGAGAGCAGGTGGCGCCGGGTCGACTCCTCGACGATCGCGGCCAGGTCCGGCGTCTCACCGGCCCGGGCCCGCTCCCGGCCCTCGGCGGCGACGTCCTTCAGGTTCCAGAACCGGCCGCGCTCCACCCGGCCGTCGGGCCGGCACCGCAGCCAGCTGCCCGGCTCCAGCTTCTCCGCCTCGCGGAACGCGCACCGTGAGTCCGGCACCCAGTAGTACAGCAGCGAGGCCACCAGCGCCGCGTCGTCCACCTGCAACGACCGGCCGGTGGCGACGGAGAGCGCCTTCAGCTCGGAGGCGAACACCAGGCCGCCGCCGCGCCGGAGCAGGAACAGCGGCTTGATGCCGAGCTGGTCGCGGGCGAGCACCAGGTCGCCGGTGCGCTCGTCGAAGACGCCGAAGGCGAACATGCCGCGCAGCCGGGGCAGGCAGTCCGTGCCCCAGCGCCGCCAGGCCTCCAGGAGCACCTCGGTGTCGGAGGTGCCGCGGAAGCGCACCCCGGTGGCTTCCAGCTCCGCCCGGAGTTCGGGCGCGTTGTACAGCTCGCCGTTGTAGGTCAGGACGAGGCCGTCCGAGACCATCGGCTGGGCGCCGGTGTCGGACAGGTCGATGATGGCCAGCCTGCGGTGTCCGAGGTGCACCTCGCCGTCGCCCACGGGGTGGCTGTACCGGCCCGAGCCGTCCGGACCGCGGTGGGCGAGGGTGTCGGTGAGCCGGTCGGTGACGATCTTTCCGTCCGGCCATCGGTAGGTGCCTGCGATGCCACACATGTGCTAGCGCACCTCCTGCTCGTTCTCCGGGCCGCGGGCGGCCCACACCGGCTGCCGCTCCGTCCGCCGCCGGCCCGTCCCCGACCCCGGCTGCGTGGCCGACCGCTCCGTCCCCGGCTGTGCGGCCGGCCGCTCGCTCCGGCCGCGCAGCGCGGTCTGCAGTCCGTCCCACAGGGTGCCGTCGGTGCGGTCCCGCGGGTCGGGGTCGATCAGCACCACACCGATCACCGGGATGCGCTGGTCCGCGAGTTGCCGGGCCACGGTGTGCAGCCAGGCTGCGCTGCCGTGTCCGGCCCGCACCACGAGGACGGTCTGGGTGCCGAGGTACTGGAGATCGGTCCACGCCGTGCCGGGCGCCACCGAGCCGACGCCGATCCTGCGCTCCTGGGGCGGCACGGTCGCGGCCTGCTCGGCGCCGACCACGGTCGGGTCGCCCGGCTTCTGGCGGCGGCCCGCCAACTGCCTGCCCGGCAGCGCGTCGACGACGGTCACCGGCCCCTCCGCCGCCAGGGCCCTGGCGAGGTCCAGGGCGATCACGCTCGCGCCGCGCGCACAGCCCAGTTCCAGCAGCGACACCGGTTCCGTGGAGCCGCGCAGGGTGCGGGCCAGGGACGCGGCAAGGCGTTCGCGGGTCAGCCGGGTCCGCCGGCGCCGCCACGGCCTGCCCGACCGGCGGGGCAGCTCCGCGATGACCGAGGCGCCCAGGTTCGCCGAGATGTCCCGGCGCAGCACGGGGCGGTCCGCCACCACCGTGCCGACCGCGGCCAGCGCGAGCCCGAGGAAGAGCCCGAGGACGAGGCCGATCGCGGAGTCGGTGGCGACGGCCTTGGGCAGGGAGTGCCGCAGTGCGCGCGGGGTGTCCACGATCTGCGTGCCGGCGACGACCTGGGGTGCGCCGGTCCGCGCGTCCGCGGCGCGCTCGTCGAAGTCGGAGATACGCGAGTTGAGTTCGGCACGGCGGGCGAAGAGCGACTCGAGGGTCGCCGACGCCTTCGGGTCGCTGTCCGCCTGCTGGTTCCCGATCTCCTTGTTGACCTGGGCGAGCTCGTCGCGCATGCGGTCGCGCTGGTCGAGCAGGGCCTGGGCCTCGGCCTGCGCGGTCCGCTGCATCCGCTGCACGTGGTCCGCGACGAACGCGTCGGCCAGCGCCTTGGCCCGGGCCACGGCCTGGGCGTCGGTGTCGCCGGTCACGGTGATCTGCAGCAGGTTGTTGGTCAGCCCGGCACCCTTGTACTCCTGCAGGAAGTCCTCCGGTTTCTCGGCGGACTTGAGGGACCGCAGGGCCTTGCCGGCGATCTGTGTGGTCTGGAGCAGCTGGACGTCGGTGCGGATCAGCGTTCCGGTGTCGTTCGGCTGGTCCGCTTCGTGCGCGACCAGTACTTCGGTCACCGCGGTCGGCGCCGGCGGCATCGCGACCGCCAGCCCGGAGCCCCCCAGCAGGCCGAGGAGTGCCGTGGCGTACCAGAGGCGGCGGCGCCTGCGCACCGACACCACCAGGGCCTGAAGGTCGAGAAGCGGAGCGGCGGCCGACGACTCCGCGGTCGTGCTGGTCGTCACGCTGAACCTCCTGTGGCCTGGCCGCGAACCGCGAGTGCGAGAGTGGCGTCGTCCGGCGGGTGGTGGCCGGCGGACCGGGTCTCACGGGCGCGGACCGGGTCGGCGACGACGATGCCGAGGACCTCGTGCCGGCCGTCCGCACACGCCTCGGCGATACCGGCGAGCTCCTCCGCGGTCCAGCTGCCCGCGCTGAGGACGACGAGGGCGCCGGACTCGGTGTCGCGGTCCGGCACGATCGGCCGGTCCACCGAGACCTCCACCACCCGCAGCTGCGGATCGCTCTTGGCCTCGGCGGCGAGCTGTCCGGCGGCCCGGCGGGCGGTCTCGTCGCCGTCCGGTACGACCACCAGCAGGCGCCGGGGGGCGGGCAGTTGGTCACGGAGGCGGGCGCACACCCGCCGGTAGCGGATACGTCGAGCGGCCTCGTCGTCGGACCTCGGCGGGGTCGGCAGGTCCCACCGGGTGTCGGCGCCGAGGAGCCGGTGGAGCCGGCTGCGTCGGGCGCCGCCCTCCGGCTGGTGCGCGCCGCGCCCTCCGTCGGGCACCTCCACGGTGCCCAGCAGCGCCGAGCCCAGCGCCGCGGTGATCTCCGGTTCGGTGCGCAGCCGGCGGTTCATGCGTGCGGCGGCGAGGTGGCCGACGACCGCGAGCAGGAGGAACAGCAGCGCTCCGGCGGCGATGAGCTGGATCCTCGTCGGCGGTGCCTGGCCGGTCGGCCGGGCCGACGGCCCCATGACGACCATGCCGGCCTTGTTGGTCGCCGGGTTGGCCTCGTCCAGCTTCGTCATGGCCTCCTCCAGCGAGGTGCTCAGCTTCTCGAGCTCCGTCCGGGCCTGCACGCCCTCCACGGTCTGTCCCGGATCGGCCGCGTCGGCCAGCTCGGTGATGCGGCGGTTGGCCTCCTCGACCTGCTTGCGCAGCGCCTCGGACTCCGTGGCTGCCGCGGAGTCGGTGCCGCCGCCCGCGATCCGCGAGGCGAACTTGACGAACTGCTGGGCCACTTGGTCGGAGAGCTGCTGCGCCCGCTTCGGGGTGTCGGCCGTGCCGGA
The DNA here is from genome assembly GCF_040643955.1 of Streptomyces sp. NPDC047061. Taxonomy (NCBI): domain Bacteria; kingdom Bacillati; phylum Actinomycetota; class Actinomycetes; order Kitasatosporales; family Streptomycetaceae; genus Streptomyces; species Streptomyces sp. NPDC047061. Next base: position 169,550 of record NZ_JBEYVI010000012.1, on the reverse strand, counting down.
GATCTTGATGATGTTCCCGTCGGCGGCCGAGGCGGTCACCTGGTCGCGCAGTTCGGCATTGCTGACGTCCGTCCAGCGGAGCGTGGCGGCCGCGCGGTCGACCACCGTCGAACTGGTCGCGATGTCGACCTGGGTCAGCAGCTCACGTTCTTCCCACTGCCCTGGCAGCAGGACCGACGCCGACGTCGTGTACGTCGGTGGGAACACCACCGAGGCGCCGTAGCCGACGAGTGCGCCCACGACGGCGAAGGCGGCCAGAAGCCGCCAGCGCCGGCGGAACATCCGCCCGATGGTGACCAGACGTATCGATTCCTCGCTCAACTGCGCTGCCTCTTTCTTGTTCGAACCTGATCGGCCGCCGACACCGGGGTGTGGTCACGGCAGGCGGCTGCGTAGGCAGCAAGCAGCGACGCTTGCGAGTTGCGCCAGGAGAGCGGTCCGCTCACCCGCTCCTGGCCGATCTTGCCCATCCGGGCCCGCTTGTCCGGGTCGTCCAGGAGCAGCGCGACGAGCCCGGCGAACTCGGCCTCGTCGTTGGCGGGCGCGTAGACGGCGGCCTCACCGGCGGAGACGCGCGCCTCCTTCAGGTCGAAGGAGACGATCGGCCGGCCCATCGCCATGTACTCGAGGACCTTGTTCATGGTCGACACGTCGTTGAGCGGATTGCGCGGGTCGGGCGAGAGGCAGACGTCCGCGGTGGACAGGTAGCGCACCAGGTCGGCGTCCGGGATGCGCCCGGTGAACTGCACCTGGTCGTCGAGCCCGAGCCGCCGGGACAGCTCCGTCATCGCGTCGAAGGCGTCGCCGGAGCCGACGAACACCGCGTGCCAGTCGGTCCGCCCGAGCTCGTCGCGGAGCTTCGCGAGGGCCCGCAGGGCGTAGTCGACGCCGTCCTGGGGGCCCATGACGCCGAGGTAGCACAGCAGATGAGGCTTGCCGCGCTTCAACTCCTCCTCCGGCGGCACCGGTTGGAACCGCTCGATCGCGGGCGCGCTGCGCACCACGAAGACGTCCTCCGGTCGCCGGCCACCGCGGCTCACCGCGACGTCCCGGTAGCTCTCGTTCGTCGCGAGGACGATGTCCGCGGCCCGGTAGGTCCGCCGTTCCAGCGCGCACACCGCGCGGTAGAGCAGGTCCTTGCCGCGGTCGAACCGGGAGAGGTACAGCTCCGGTACCAGGTCGTGCTGGTCGAAGACGAACCGTGCGCCGCGCCGCTTGAGCCACAGGGCCGGCAGGAAGAGCAGGTCGGGCGGGTTGCAGGCGTGGACCACGTCGACCGGGCCGACCTTGCGGGCCAGCCGGGCCGTGTGCCAGAGCGCCGAGCCGTACTCCTTCAGGTAGCCGGCCGGACCTCCGGTGGCCGCGCGCAGCGGGTAGCGGTGGATCCGCACCCCGTCGATCTCCGCCTCCGGCTCCGTGTCGCGTTTGGTGCCCTGCGGGCAGATGACGTGCACCGTCCAGCCCGCGTCGCGCAGTGTCGTGCACTCCTGCCAGACCCGCCGGTCGAAGGGCACCGACAGGTTCTCCACCAGGATCAGCGCGCGCCGGTCGGTCCCGTCGCGGCTGGTTGTGTTACCAAGCAAGGCCCATGTACCCCGGTTCGGTCCGGCGCGTCTCGGCGTCGGGCAGGCGGATGAGATCGACGATCACCGGTCCGTCGCCGTGCGGCAGCGCCGCCAGCACGGCCGGGTCCTTGGTCCCGACCAGGCAGACCTCGGCGTGTTCGAGCACCTCGTCGACGGAGTCGGCGAGCAGTTGCGCGAGGTGCGGCAGCCGGCTCTCGATGTACTCGCGGTTCGCGCCGAGCAGCCGGGAGAGGCTCACGTTGGCGTCGTAGATCTTTATGTCGTAGCCCTTGCCGAAGAGCCGCTCCGCCAGCTCGACGAGCGGGCTCTCGCGGAGGTCGTCGGTGCCGGGTTTGAAGGACAGCCCGAACAGGCCCACCCGGCGTTTGCCGGTGCGCTCGACCAGGTCCACCGCGCGCTGCAGATGGTCGGAGTTGGAGGTCAGCACGTGGGCGAGGATGGGGACGGAGACATCGGCCCGCTGTGCCGCGTGGACCAGGCTGCGCAGGTCCTTGGGCAGGCAGGAGCCGCCGAAGGCGAAGCCGGGCCGCAGGTAGGCGGGGCTGATGTTCAGCTTGCGGTCGGCCAGGAACACGTCCATCACCTGGTGCGAGTCGACTCCGAGCGCCTGGCACACCGCGCCCAGCTCGTTCGCGAAGCCGATCTTGAGGCCGTGGAACGCGTTGTCCGCGTACTTGATCGCCTCGGCCGTCGGAATCGGCACCCGGAACACCTCGCCGGGCAGGGCGTCGTACAGCGCCAGCACCGCGTCGCCGCTCGCCGGGTCGAGCTCGCCGACGACGGTCTTGGGCGGGTCGAAGAAGTCCCGCACGCTCGTGCCCTCGCGCAGGAACTCCGGGTTGACCGCGACCCCGAAGTCCACCCCGGCCGTGGAGCCGGTGTTCTTCTCCAGGATCGGTACCAGCAGGTTCAGGCAGGTGCCCGGGAGCATGGTGCTGCGGAACACGACGGTGTGCCGCCCGCCCCGTTCGGCCAGCGCGGCGCCGATCTCCTCGGTGACCCGCTCCAGGTAGGTGGTGCACAGGCTGCCGTTGGGCTCCGACGGGGTGCCCACACAGACCAGCGAGATCTCGCTGTCCATGATCGCCTCGCGGACGTCGCCGGTGGCGCGCAGGGCTCCGGTCCGCACGACCTCGGCGATGAGCTCGCCGATACGTTCCTCCACCACCGGAGCCTTGCCGTCGTTGACCAGGTCGACCTTGACCTGGTTCACGTCCACCCCGATGACCTCGTGGCCCATGCCGGCCAGGCACGCGGCTGATACGCAGCCCACGTAGCCGAGCCCGAAAACGCTGACTCTCATGACCCGTCTCTCCCCCCAGGCAGGCCCTTGTGGCCTGCGGTCCCCGCGTCGGCGGAACCCTTGAGTCGCAGCCCCCCGCGCATCAGTAGGCCCCCTGTCCGTGGAGGACGGCACGCATCGTCTTCCACAAGATCACTGTGTCGAGGGCGAGCGACCAGTCCTCCACGTACCGCAGGTCGAGGCGGACCGCCTCCTCCCACGGCAGGTCGCTGCGTCCGCTGATCTGCCACAGGCCGGTGAGCCCGGGCTTGACCAGCAGCCGCCGCCGGATGTCCGGGTCGTACTCGGCGCACTCCTCCGGCAGCGGAGGCCGCGGACCGACGAGCGACATCGATCCGGTGAGCACGTTGAAGAGCTGCGGGAGTTCGTCGACCGAGTACCGGCGCAGCACCGCTCCCACCCGGGTCACCCGTGGATCCCGGCGGAGCTTGAACAGCAGTCCCGCGCCCTCGTTGCGGTCGGCAAGCTCGGCACGTGCCCGGTCGGCCCCGACGGCCATGGTGCGGAACTTGAGAATCGTGAACTCCCTGCCGTCCTTGCCGACCCTGCGCTGCCGGTAGAAGGCCCCGCCCCGGCTGTCCACCAGCACGAGCAGCGCGGCGAACAGCATCAGCGGTGCGAACAGCATCAGCAGGACCACCGCGCCGACCCGGTCGACGACCTCCTTGATCGCCCGGCGGCCGCCGGTGAAGGTCGGCAGGCTGACCCGCAGCAGCGGGATCCCGAGCACCGCGTCGACGTGCAGCCGCGGGCCGGCCACCTCCATCAGCACCGGGGCCACGACCATCTCGGCGTCGCTGCCCTCGAGGTTCCAGGCCAGCCGCTGCAACCGGTCCGGCGTCCAGTACGGGTCCGGTGTCACCGCGACGACGCGGTAGCCGTCGTGGCGGACGTGCTTGGCGACGTCCGTCAGCAGGCCGACGACCGGTACTCCGTCCAGTTCGTCACCTTCGAGCCCGCGGCCGTCCGTCGTGCACACCGCCTCCACCCGCCAGCCGATGTGCGGGAACTTGCGGGTCCGGCCGATCAGGTCGCCCACGGTGGCCGGGCTGCCGGCGGCGAGCACCGGTCTCAGGCACCGCCCGTCCTTGCGCCGTCTGTGCAGATCGAGGCGGAGCAGGTACCGCGCGGTCATGGTCACGAGCCCGATCGCGGGGATCGCGACGAAGATCCAGAGCTTGATGTTGCGCGAGGTGAGGGCGATACCGCCGAGCGCCAGGACGACGGTCGCCGCGAAGAGCGAGCGTCCGAGCCGGCGGAACTCCTCGGCACCCTGGCCGAGCACGGCCGGGGCCCACGACCGGCCCACCACCAGCGCCGACAGCACCAGCAGTTCGGTGCCGAAGGCGAGAATCCCCCATTTCTCGTGCCAGTTGGCCGCGTCCCGGGCCCCGAAGAACTCTCCGATCCCCGCCACCACGCAGGCGGTGGCCAGGGTGTCGCTGATGATCACGGTACGTCTGTACCGCTGCTCCCACTCGATCGCAGGCCTGTTGACCGCCCCGTTCGCCAGACGCCCGCGCGCCGGCGGAAAAGGGCCGACTAGTCCCCCCTGCCGCACAGAAACCCCCCGGTCCCCAGTGGTTCGACATGGTGCACTGACACGGTTCCTCCCCCGGGAGACCCCCGCCTCCCGACCGCTTCCGCCCCCGGGAGGCCCCCCGGCTCCCCGCGCCGCGCTGTTCTTCCCGCAGGTGGCCCCCGCCCCCCGCGTATGACATCCCGGCTACTTCAGCGCTACTTGAACAACCCGCCCTTGCCGCGGCGGACTTGCCTGCTCTGCAAGGCTCCCGAGGTGTACGGGAACCCGTCGGGACCTCGGGTGCTCCCCGCACCCGAAGCTCCTGTCGGGCCCCAGGAGTTGATCACTCCCACGACCGGCGCCAGAGATGCGGCCACCAGCCGTCTGCACGACGGACCCATAGATCATCATTTGTCGCCTCGTGTCCCAGCATGTGCGAAGCACGGTCAATCTAGACCATCGGGGCCCGCCTGAAGAGAGGGCTGTGTGGAATTTGTGGTCATGATTTGAAGCCGGGTCCACGGATGGGCGGTCGCCTGTGGGTGCTCCGGCGACGGAGGACGTGCCCTGTGACCTTCGATGACGCGAGTTCCCCGAGCTTCCGGGACCGGCGCCCCGGAGGCCTTCCGGCGTTGCCAACTGGGCTGTATTCAGCACCTGTTCGGCCGATTCCCATCGGGTGGGCACCAGGGCGGCGGGCGCGCGGGCGGACGGTCGGCGGCACATGGGAAGGGATCTTCACCGCTCCGCTGGCGCGCAAACACGAAAGGCACACACAACCGGCTCATCGCCGTCGCCCCGACGACGGTGCGCGCACACCGGGGCCGCCACCTGCCCGGCCGGGGCTCCGGAGGGGGAGGAAGACCAACTCCTTGCACAGATGTGCACGTTCGGGCAGCCGCCGGGAACATCCGGCAGCCGACGGCGTCGGCCGCTCGGCACGTTGCCAGGACTTCAGCCCCTTTGCCCCCTGCACGTGCGCTGCCGCGCCGTCCGCGCAGGTGCGCCGTGACCCTCCGCTGCCCGATGAGGCATCCGACGGACCGAGCGTCAGTCACGCCGCCCTCGCCATCACCCCCTCAATCTGCCCTGCCAGGCAGTATTTTCTGCCTACCAGGCCTGCCGCACCACGAGAAAGCCCTTCCCGGCACCCGTAACCGGTGATAGCTCCTCCGCTTAGGTGGGCCGGCGATGCGACCCAGGACCGGCCGTCGTGCACCCAGCACGGCCGGATCCCGCCTCCCTTCGACGACCAGCCGTCGGCACCGATGGTCCCGTGCCGGCTGAATGACTCCTCCGACCGGCAGGCTCCGGCGCCGGGAATCCCCGTGGCCGCATACGCCACGCAGCCACCGTCCACCGGCCGCCCTCCGCGTTCTCACGCCGGCCGCCAAGGGGGCGACATCGATGTCGCCCGGCAGCTCCCCGAGTCGTACGAGGTCAAGAGGTTGACCGGCGACCGCCTCGCCGGCCTGTGACGACGCTTTCCTTGCCCACCCCTGAAAAGGAGAAAAGATGGCCGCCCAGGATTCCGTGGTCCTTCCGCCCCACGTGCACGACCCCGAAGCGCTTCCGCCGGAGGTGCGGGCCGCCGCCGAAGGCAGTCTGCTGACCTACTGGCAGGATCGTGTGGGCCAGTATGTGCATGATTCGTACGCGGGTGTCCGTCTCATGAAATTCCCCGAGGATCTGCGGATGTTCGAACATCTGCTGTGGCTCTCCCGGGCCCAGGTCGTCGTGGAGCTCGGGACCCACTCGGGCGGCTCGGCGCTGTGGTTCCGGGATCGGCTGCGCATCCTGGCCGCCTACGGTCTGGTTCCCCAGGACATCCGGGTGGTCTCCGTCGACCTCTCCCAGAAACACACCCATGACGTCCTGGCCGCGGCCGACCCCGGCTACGCCGAACACATCACCCTGCTGGAAGGGGACGTACTCGATCCGGCCACCGGCGTCCGGGTCGCCGCGTGCATACCGCAGGGGGCGCGCTGTCTCGTGGTCGAGGACACCCGGCACGCCTACGAGACCACCTACGCCGCGCTGTCGCACTACGCGCGGTTCGTCCCCGAGGACGGCTTCTTCGTGGTCGAGGACGGCGTCATAGACGTGCCCGAACTGTGCGTCCGCATCAAGCCGCCGGGCGAGACCGGCGGAGTCGTGTCGGCCGTGCGGGACTGGCTCTCCACCGACCAGGGCAAGGCCTTCGAGAAGCGATCCGACCTCAACAGGTACGGCATCTCCTGCCGCAACATGTGGCTGCGCCGCACGGCTGGTACGGCCTCTGCTCCGGGCTCTTGAAAGGGGCGCCCGGGCCGGGGTTCCGCCCGGCCCGGCGCCCTTCTCGTCGGCTCACCGGCCGCGCAGCGCGGCGCCGATCATCCGTCCCGTCTGCTGCACCACGCCCGCGAGCCGGTCCAGGCTGTGCGCGGGATCGGTCACGAGGCTCAGGGACGCCACCGGCGCGCCGTTCGGGCCGGGTACCGGCACAGCCACACAGCACACGCCGGCCGTCACCTCCTCCCGGTCGAAGGCGACGCCCCGCTCCCGGATCGCCTCGGCCTGCCGGTGCCAGGACCCGGGCAGCGGGCCCAGTGGGAGCCGCGGACGCGACCCGGCGACCAGCACCTTGCCCGCCGCGGTGTACCACGGCCAGACCCCGCTCTCGAGCGCTCTGCCGGGCCCCCCGGCGCTCTCGCCGGGCGTCCAGTCCAGGACCAGGGTCTGGCCCTCCCGCAGTACGTTGAGCCCGACCGCCGCGCCCGTGATGCGCGCGAGGCGGCGGGCCGGTGCCCGGGCGGCGCCGCGCAGGCCCGGATACGGCTGCCAGCCCTGCCCGAGCCGGAAGATCCGCGGCCCCATGCGGTAGCCCTTGCGGCTCCGCTCGACGGCACCCAGTTCGACCAGTTGCTCCAGCAGCCGGTACGAGGTCGTCTTGGGCAGGCCGCACTCCGCCGCGAGCCTGGTCAGTCCGGCCTCCTCGGCCCGCTCCACCGCCCCCAGCAGCGCGAAGGCACCCTCCAGCACACTGCGTCCGCCGCCGTCCGACGGATGCGGAACGGGCGGCGCGGGCGGCGCCGCGCGCTGTGCCCGCGGCTCGTACGGGCGGTCCGGCCGTCGCACCGGTGATTCCGCCGTTCTCGTGGCTGGTGATTCCGCCGTTCTGGTGGCTGTTGCTCCCCGTTGTTCGTTCACGTCGCTCTCCCCCGGATACCGCTCGACCGGCGCCCCGTGCCGCCGTTCCCCGTGTGCGGTGCGCCGCCGTGCGTGGAGACTCCACGCCCCAGCAGACTGAAGTCCGCGTCATCAGACTGAAGTTCGAGTGTGGCTGAGAACGTTGTCGATAGGTTGTCGCCCAGCGCGAGAATGTGTGCGCGAGGTGAAGAACAGCTGTGCGGGGAGTGTGAATGTCGTGGTGGAATTACGCCTTCTCGGACCCGTGGAGCTCCAGATTCAGGGCCGGACCGCCGAGGTCGGGCCACCGCAGCGGCGGACCGTGCTGGCCGCGCTGGCGGTGGACACCGGCCGGCCCGTCCCGGCCGACGTACTGGTCACACGGGTGTGGGGCGCCGATGCGCCGGACGGGGCGCGGCGCGCGTTGCACGCCCATGTCGCCCGGCTGCGCCGGCTGTGCGAGCAGACCGAGGGCTCGGGAGACCCTCGATTGCGTCTGGTGCGCCGCTCCGGCGGATACCTGCTGGAGGCCCGCGAGGACCAGGTGGACATCCATCGGTTCCGGCAGCTGGTGGGCCGGGCCCGGGAGACGGGGCGGACCGACGAGGCGCGGGCGACGCTGCTGCGCGAGGCGCTCGGGCTCTGGCACGGGGAACCGCTGGCCGGGCTCGGCGGGCAGTGGGCGGCACGGGTACGCGAGGCCTGGCGGCGGCAGCACGTGGACGCCGCGGTCGCCTGGGCCCATGCGGAGTCGCGCGTCAGCGATCCCGTCGCCGTGATCGGTCCGCTGGCCGAACTCCTCGACGCCTACCCGCTCGTGGAACCGCTGACCGAGGCGCTGATGCGGGCGCTGTACGCCGCCGGCCGCAGTGCGGAGGCACTGGACTGCTACGCCGCCGTCCGCAAGCGGCTCGCCGAGGAGCTCGGTACGGACCCCGGTGCGGAACTGCGCAAGGTCCACGAGGCGATCCTGCGGGGTGGCCTGGCCGGGTCCGTCGCACGGCCGCCGTCCCGTACGCCGGTCCGGGCCGCTCCCCCGGCGCGGCCGGCGGTCGCGGCGACGCCCTGGCCGGGTGCGGCCCCCGGCCAACTCCCCATGGGGGTGCAGGGGTTCATCGGTCGCGGCGCGGAACTCGCCCGGTTGGAGGCGGTCCTCGCCTCGGCGGCGGACCAGCCGGCGGCGGTGGTGATCACGGCGGTGTCGGGCACGGCCGGAGTGGGCAAGACCGCGTTGGCCGTGCACTGGGCACGCAGAGCCCAACGATCCTTCCCCGACGGCCAGTTGTACGTGAACCTGCGCGGCTTCACGCCCAGCGGCTCGGTGATGGGCCCCGCCGAGGCGGTACGGGGGTTCCTGGACGCCCTGGGTGTGCCGCCGGCCCGGATCCCGGCCGGTCTGGAGGCCCAGATCGGCCTGTACCGCAGTCTCCTGACGGGGCGTCGGGTGCTGGTCGTGCTGGACAACGCGCGCGACGCCGAGCAGGTCCGTCCGCTGCTGCCCGGGGCGCCCGGGTGCCTGGCGTTGATCACCAGCCGGAGATCGCTGACGGGTCTCGCGGCCACCGAGGGGGCACAGCTGCTGACCGTCGGCATGCTCGCCGCCGAGGAGGCCCGGGAGTTGCTGATCCGCCGGCTCGGCGCGCAGCGGGTGACGGCCGACCCCGCTGCCGTGGCGGAGATCGTCCGCCGGTGCGCGGGCCTGCCGCTCGCGCTCGCGATCGTCGCCGCCCGTGCCGCCGCGCAGCCCGAACTGCCGCTGGCCGCCCTCGCCGAGGAGCTGCGCCTGGCCGACCGGCGACTGGACGCCCTGGACGGCGGGGAGGCGAGCAGCGAGGTACGGGCGGTGTTCTCCTGGTCGTACCGGGCGCTCGGCCCGGAGGCCGCCCGGCTCTTCCGATTACTGGGCCTGCATCCCGGCCCGGACGCAGCGCTGCCGGCCGTCGCCGCGCTGGCCGGTGTACCCGCCGCCCGCGCCCGCGCGCTGGTGACCGAGCTGGTCCGCGGACATCTGCTCACCGAACAGCCCGCCGGCCGGTACGCCTTCCACGACCTGCTGCGCGCCTACGCGGCCGAGCTGGTCGCCACGCACGACGACGAGGACACCCGGCGCACCGCGGCGCACCGCATGTTCGACCACTACCTCCACACCGCGCACCGGGCGGACGCGCTGCTGACCCCCCGGCCCACCCCCACTCCCCTGCCGACCGCCCAACCAGGGTCCGCTCCCCAGGAGTTGTCGGGTCACCGGCAGGCACAGGCCTGGTTCACCGCCGAGCATCCGGTCCTGCTCGCCGCGGTGGAGCAGGCGCCCGCGGCCGGCCTGCACAGCCACACCTGGCGGCTGGCCTCGGCGCTGACGACCTATCTCGACCGGCACGGCAACCGGCGCGCGCTGATCGCCGCGCACACCGCGGCGCTGGACGCCGCCCGGCGCGCGGGCGACGTCGTCGGAGAGGCGGAGGCCCACCGGGGTCTCGGGCTCGCCGAGGACCGGCTGGACCGTCCGGACGCGGCCCGCGCGCACTATCTGCGCGCGCTGGAGCTGTTCGGCGAGGCCGGCGACCATGCCGGGCAGGCCCGTATCCACCAGCACCTGTCCCGGATGTCCGAGGCCCAGGGCCGGCATCAGCAGGCGCTCGGCCACGCCCACGACAGCCTCGCACACCACCGTGCCGTCGACGACCGGGCCGGGCAGTCCGCCGCGCTGAACCACATCGGCTGGATACTCGCCCAGCTCGGCGACCACCAGCAGGCCCTGACGTACTGCCGGCAGGCCCTGCAGCCGGCCCAGGAGACCGGGGACCTCAACGGGCAGGCCCACATCCAGGACAGCCTCGGCTACATCCTCCACCGGCTCGGCCGGCACGCCGAGGCGGTCGACCGCTATCAGCAGGCCCTCGACCTGTTCCACCAGACGGGCGACCGGCACGGCGAGGCCGCCGGTCTCGTCTGCCTCGGCGACATCCACGACGCCACCGGCCGCCCGGATCCCGCCCGCACCGCGTGGACCCAGGCACTGGCCATCACCACCGAACTCGGCCTCCCGGACACCGATCCGCTCCGTGCCGGTCTCCTCGAACGGCTCGGCCTCCCCGCCACCGACGGCTCCGCTCCCGACTACGGCTCCGCTCCTGGCGTCGGATCGGCACCGGACTGAGGCCGGGCAGCGCCAGGACCCGGCTGCCACGGCCCGGCCCGGCCACCGGACCCGGACCACCTGGCCGCCCGGCACCACGGCACCACGGCACCACGGCCGGACGTTCAGCCGGGACGGCTACGCCTGGGGCACGGAAGTGATGTCGTCGCTCAGTTCGCTGTCGAGGACCTGGTCGTTGGTCTCCTCGGCGATCTCCCTGGCCTGGGCGAACCGGCGCAGCGCCGCAGCAGTCGTGCCCAGGGCGGATTCGACCCGGCCGAGTCCTTGCAGTGCCCGGGCCTCGCCCCGGCGATCGTGCAGTTCCCGGGTCAGTTCCAGGCTTCTGCCGAAGGCAGTCGCCGCCGCGGCCAGGTCGCCGTTGTCGAGCTGGGCCTGTGCGAGACCACGCCAGGCGTAGGCCTCGGCCCGTCTGTCTCCGAGATCGTGGAACTCCGCCATCGCCTGCCGGAACAGCGCGATGGCCTCGTCGAGACGCCCCTGGCCGCAGCGGACGACCGCGAGGCTGCGCAGTGCCTGCGCCGTGAACCGGCGGTCCCCGGCGGCCTCCAACTGCTCGGCGGCAGCGGTCAGCCGCTCCGCGGCCGTCTCCCACTCGCCCCGATTGCGGTGGACGATGCCCTGCACCAACCTGACGGCGGCCATGCCGTGCTGGTCGCCGGACGCCTCGTACCCGGCCAGTGCCTCCTCGTAGGCGGCCAGTGCCTCCTCGGACCTGCCCATGAAACGAGACAGCGCCCCGGCGTCGAACAACGTGATCGACTCCGCCCAGCGGTTCCCGGAGTGCCGGGCCGCGGCCAGCGCCAGGCCCAACGCCGTGTCCCAGTCGTCCCAGGTGGCCAGCATCTCGAAGAACGGAGCGGCGATGTGGGCGAGTTCCCATGCCGCGTCCCAGAGCTGCCGTTCGTGTGCGAACCGCACGCACGGCACGACGTTGTGCCGCTCGGCGATGAACCACGCGACCGGGTCACGCAGCAGCCGGTCGCGGTACTCGGCCTCGATCCCGTAGCGCGGGTGGGTGCTGGTCTTGCGCAGCTCCCCCGGCTGGAACCGGTCCTCCGCCTCGGCGGCGAGCGTGAGGTACGCGCCGAGCAGCCGGCCGGCCGCGGCGTCGGCTTCGGCCTCGGGTTCGGGCTGCTCGGCGGCGAGTGCGCGCAGCAGGTCGTGGAACCGGTAGCGAGGGGCGCCGGTCTCGTCGGGGCGTACGGGGTCGAGCAGTTGGGCGGTCACGAGGGCGTCCAGGTGGCGCTCGGCGTCGCGGGGCGCGATGTCCATGAGCGCGGCGAGCGGCCACGCCGCGAAGTCGGGCCCGGGAAAGCGGCCGAGCAGCCGGAACGCCCGCTGCTGCTCGGCCGGCAGCCCCTGATAGCTGATCATGAAGGTGGACCGCACGTCGAGATCTCCGATCTCCAGTTGGTCCAGCCGGTGCCGTTCGTCGGCCAGGCGCTCCACCAGGGCGGACAGGCCGAGGTCCGGACGCTCGGCCAGGCGCGCCCCCGCGATGCGGATCGCCAGCGGCAGGTGCCCGCACAGGGCCACCAGCCGCTCCGCGTCCCGCGGGTCGTCCGCCACCCGGTCCGGACCGGCGATCCGGCCCAGCAGCTCGACCGCCTCGCCGGGCTGCAGGAGGCCGAGGACGATCGGGTGCGCTCCCTCGATGCTGCTCAGCGGGGCCCGGCTGGTGACGACCACCGCGGAGTCCGGCCCACCGGGAAGAAGCGGCCGCACCTGCCCGGGTCCGTTGGCGTTGTCGAGGACCATGAGCAGCCGGCGTCCGGCGGTCAGCGTGCGCAGCATCTGCTCGCGGTCCTGCTGGGCGTCGGGAACGGCATGCGGGTCGGTGCCCAGCGACCGCAGGAAGCTGCCCAGCACCTCGGCCGGTTCGGCCGGCGTGGCGTCGTACCCGCGCAGGTTCGTGAAGAGCTGCCCGTCGGGGAAGTCGGCCGCCACCCGCTGCGCGGCCCGTACCGCGAGCGTCGTCTTGCCCAGGCCGCCCTTGCCGGAGATCGCGACGAGCGGCCCGGTCGATCGGTCTCTCGTACGCAACAGGTCGTCGAGCCGGGACAGTTCGGGCCCGCGGCCGGTGAAGTCGGCGATGTCACGGGGTAGTTCCCGGGGCACCGGACGCTGTGGCACCGACGGCCGCGCGGCGCCGTCGGCCTGGAACCAGGCGAGCGCTCCGCCGATCAGCGCGCTCACCCCCGCGAACGCGAACTGCTCCGGTCCCACGTCGCCCAGCACCTGCCAGCCCGCGGCGACCGCGGCGAACGCCCCGGCGGCGCCTGCCACTGCCCAAAGTCCCCGCGCCACCCGTGAGTTCACATCGCGCATGGTAACCGAGCAGACACGCGCAGAAGGGAACGACCGTGCGGGGCCCCGCGCCGCCCCTACCGGACCGGCCCGCCCTCGTACGCCGCGCGCAGCACGCTCAGCGCCCCGTCGGTCGTGACCGGTCTCGGGTTGGCGTACGGCTGCCCGGCGACCTGGTCCGCGGCCACCGCCAGGTCCGCTTCCTTCAGGCCGAGTTCGGCGAGGGAGCGGGGTGCGCCGAGGCAGGCGGCCAGCTGCTGGAGGGTGGTCGGGGCGTCGTCCGCGCCGAGGGCCCGGGCGACGGCGGCGGCCGCCTCCGGGGCGGCGGGCGCGTTGAAGGCGAGGGCGTGGGGCAGGACGACGGTGTGGGTCTCGGCGTGCGGGAGGCCGAAGGTGCCGCCGAGGACATGGCAGAGCTTGTGGTGCAGGCCCATGGTGGTGGCACCGAGACAGGCCCCGCACAGCCAGGCGCCGTACAGGGCGCGGGAGCGGGCCGGTACCGACTCCGGTGCGGCGGCGATCTCGGGCAGCGCGCCCGCCAGCGCCCGTACGCCCTCCTCGGCCATCAGCGAGACCAGCGGCGAGCCGTCGGGGGCGTAGAGCGCCTCGACGGCGTGGGCGAGGGCGTTGATCCCGCTGGTCACGGAGAGCGGGACGGGCAGGGAGAGGGTGAGCTCGGGGTCGTAGACGACGCTGCGGGGCAAAACGACGGGGTCGCGGCCGGTGCGCTTGACGCCGTGCTCGGTCAGGCCCCAGACCGGGGTCATCTCGGAGCCGGCGTAGGTCGAGGGGACGGCGATCAGCGGGAGTCCGGTGCGCAGGGCGACGGCCTTGCCGAGGCCGATGGCCGAGCCGCCGCCGACGGCCACACAGCCGTCGGCGCCCGCGGCCCGCGCCGCCTCGACGCCCCGCTCGGCGACCTCCACGGGGACGTGCATCCGGGCCCCGGTGTGCAGGCCCGCGCAGGCGTCCCCGAGTGAGTCGGCGACCGCCCGGGCGGTGTCCGCGCCCCGCTCGCCGCTGAGCACCAGCAGCCGCCGCAGCCCCAGGTGCCGGGCCTCCTCGGCGGGTGCGGTGAGCGCGGCTCCGGGCCGGAAGACCACCCGGGCGGGACGGGTCTCGTACACGAAGTCGAAGGGGTTCACGAGCGCTCCAGGACCAGGTCGAAGCGGGCGTGCCGGAACGGGTTCGGCACCCCGTACTCCGCGGCCAGGGCCGGGTCTTCGGTCGGGACGAAGTCCTTGACCAGGCTCTCCTTGACCGCGAACACCGCGTCGGAGTCCAGGTACTCCCCGCCGGCGACGAAGATGTGCGTGGTCACCGGCGCGTGTCCCGCGGCCGAGACGATGAAGTGGATGTGGGCGGGGCGGTAGGGGTGCCGTCCGGTGGCCTTGAGCAGGGCGCCCACCGGGCCGTCGGTCGGGATCGGGTAGGCACTGGGCAGACAGGTCCGGAACCGGAAGCGGCCCTCGTGGTCGGCGGTGAACAGGCCTCGGCCGTTGCCGGGCGGCTGGACGTCGGGCTGCTGCACGTCGTAGAAGCCGTGCGGGTCGGCCTGCCACACGTCCAGGACCGCGCCGGGCAGCGGGGTGCCGTCGGCGGAGCGGACGACCCCGCTGACCACACAGGGTTCACCGGTGCCCGTCAGGTCGATGCCGGCGCCGAGTTCCCGGACCGGGGACTCGGTCATGTGGAAGGGGCCGAGGACGGTCGACTCGGTGCTGCCGGGGTTGCTGTGCCCGTTGACCGTCTCGACCAGCATCGACAGGCCCAGGACGTCGGAGAGCAGGATGAACTCCTGCCGGGTGTCCGTGCAGGTCTGCCCGGTCTCGGTGAGGAACGCGATCGCCGCCTCCCACTCCCGCCGGGTCAGCCGGGTCTCACGGGTGAAGGCGTGCAGATGGCGGATCAGCGCGGTGAGCAGTTCGCGCAGCCGGGGGTCGTCGGTGTCCCGCAGGCTGTCGACGGCCTCCGCGGTGACCACGTCTTCGGTTGTCATGCCGGCTCCTTGCCCGGAGGAACTGTGACTTTGAGTGATCGTAAGCCCGTTGACCGTTCAAGGAACCGGATCAACTCGGCGCACGCGTCCGGATCGACCCGGCAGTCACTTGATGAGCGCGTTGGCGACCACCACGATCACCCCGAGCAACGCGTCGAGCGCGCCGATGAGCACGGCCTTGGGCCAACTCCGCGCCGACCAGCGGGCGGTGACGAGTCCGAGGCCGAACAGGATCACGATGTTCAGAACGAAGGCCGGGTACTCGACGCCCTTCGGCGGCCACCAGCCCCAGCCCGCGCCGGCGAGCAGGAAGACGGTGGGCAGGACGGCCGTCACCAGCGGCCACTCGTCGGCCAGGGTGTGCAGCGCGTCCCAGCGCTGGTGCGGGGCCCGCTCCGCGATGTAGTGGGCATAGCCGTGGGCCAGGGCGGAGGCGCAGGCCGTGACCAGGAGCCAGAGGGCGTCGTAGCGGCGGCTGGCCGCGGAGGTGTGCCCGTACTGGGTGAGTGCGGCCACCATCGAGCAGGCCAGCACGGCGCCGTAGACCCCACCGAACAGGACGGCCTCGCGGGTGTCGTGCGCGCGCGACCGGGCCACGGCCGCCGGGGAGTCGGGCATGCCCTCCACGATCACCCGGGCCGGGCCCGGCCGCCACCGGGCACGGCCCGACGAAGTGTCCTCCCACCAGGCCGGATGCCCCACACCCTGTCCACGGCCGGGACACCGGCCGGCTCGCTAGGGTCGCCGTATGACGACGCACAGCTTCGCCCTGCACATCCCCGACGCCGAACTCGAACCCGATCCGCTGGCCCCGGCGCAGATCGTCTCCGGCACGCCCGAGGTCACCGGGAAGGTGGTCTGGGAGTCGGCCGACGGCAGGCAGCTCCGCGGTATCTGGCAGATCACCCCTGGCGTGGTCACCGACACCGAGGCGGACGAGCTGTTCGTGGTGGTCAGCGGGTCGGCGACGATCGAGGTCGAGGGCGGGGCGACGTTCATCGTGGGCCCCGGGGACATGGCCGTGCTGCGCGCCGGCGACCGTACGACCTGGACGGTGCACGAGACGCTGCGCAAGGCGTACGCGATCAATCTGTGAGCCCGCCCGGCGCGTCGTAGGCCCGCCCCGGCGCATCGGGAGCGTGCCTCGGCGCGTCGTAAGCGCCACGGCGCGTCGCGACCGCGCTCAGCGGGCGGTGGGCGCGGGCATGTTGTACGGCGTGACCACCTGGATCGCCGACGGCAGGGTCGGGCCCGCCGGGGGCAGCGCACCCTGGGCGCGCATCACCAGGTGGCAGGCCTCGCGCATGTCCTGGCGCAGGTCGTGGTGGAGGACGGCGGACAGGCGCTGCTCGCGCAGCAGCCGGGTGTTGTCGTGGTCGAGGTCGTGGGCGATGAACACGGCGCACTCCCGGCCGAGGTCGTCGAAGGCGCGCAGGGTGGCGATGTTGCCGCCGCCGATGGAGTAGACGGCGCGGATCTCCGGGTCGCGCTCCAGGGCGGCGCGGACCAGGTCGTACTGGGTGGCGTCCAGCCCCTGCCCCTCGGCGATCTCCACCAGGGTGTGCTCGGGATGCCGGGCCCGCATGGCGCTGCGGAAGCCCATCTCGCGCTCCTCCTCGTTGCGGAAGAAGCCGCTGCTGAGGCTCGTGAGGACGTTGCCGGGCCGGTCGCCGAGCCACTGGCCCATCAGGTAGGCGGCGGTGGCGCCGGCGGCCCGGTTGTCACTGCCGACGTAGGCCAGGCGGCCGCTGGCGGGCAGGTCGGTGACGAGGGTGACGACCGGGATGTCCGCCGACCTGAGGCGCCCCACGGCGGCGGTGACCTCGGGGACGTCCGGCGCCTTGAGGATCACGCCCTGCGAGCCGCGGCGGGCTATCCGGTCCAGTGTCCGCAGCAGTTCCTCCACCGGTCCGGTCTCCCGGAAGTGGAAACGGGAGCGCACCACCGCCGGGTGCAGGGCCGGCAGCTCGGCCTCCAGCGCGCCGCGCACGGCCGTGGTGAACCGCTCGGGCGCGTGCATCACGATGTCGACCATGAAGGTACGGCCCACCAGCCGGACCTGGGTGCGCTGCCGGTCCAGATCGGCGATGGCCCGCTCCACCTCGCGGGCGGTGCTCTCCCGGACGCCGCCCCTGCCGTTCAGCACCCGGTCCACGGTGGCCTCGCTGAGCCCGGCCTGACGGGCGATCTCGCGGATGGGGAAGGGGTGGCCCACGGACTGCCTCCTTGAGGGGTTTTTGACGGGTCGCTGCTGGTTGTTCGAGGGGTTTGTGCTGACAAGAATGGCAGAGCCCCGCCGTGGCCGTGACCGCGGCCGTGACCGAAAGCAGGACATCGATGTCCCTTGCCGCTGAACAGGGCCGTGCCTGGCTCTCGCAGCAGGACTGCGACCTCGACACCTTCCGCGCCCTGGTCGAGCGGACCACGGACCCGGCCGCCTACCCGTACGCCTCGGCCGTCGAGGACAACGTCCTCGTCTACGACAGCGAGCGGCTGCGCGCCGCCGGCGCGGACCACCCGGTACGGACCGAACTCGTCCGCGCCCTCACCGACGGTCCCGGCGTCGCCGTCTTCCGGGGCGCGTTCCCCGACCCCGAGGTGGTGGACCGGGCCACCGCGGCGTTCGAGGCGCTTCTCTCGGAGCAGCACGAATCGGGCGCCGTGGCCGGCGACCACTTCGCGACGCCCGGGGCCAACGAGCGGGTGTGGAACGCCCTGGAGAAGGCGGCGCTCTACGACCCGGAGGCGTTCGCCGACTACTACGCCAACGACATCGTGGCCCTGGTCTCCCGGGCCTGGCTGGGCCCCGGCTACCAGATCACCTCGCAGGTCAACCTGGTCAACCCGGGCGGCGCGGCGCAGACCGCGCACCGCGACTACCACCTCGGTTTCCTCTCCGACGAGACGGCGGCGGCCTACCCGGCGCATGTGCACCGCCTCTCCCCCGTGCTCACCCTCCAGGGCGCGGTCGCGCACGGCGACATGCCGGTGGAGTCGGGGCCGACGATGTACCTGCCCTACTCGCAGACCTACGAGCCCGGCTACCTGGCCTGGCGGCGGCCGGAGTTCCAGGACTACTTCAAGGCCCGTCACGTGCAGCTGCCCCTCGCCAAGGGCGACGCGGTGTTCTTCAACCCGGCGGTGTTCCACGCGGCCGGCACCAACAGCACCCTCGACGTGCGCCGGATGGCCAACCTGCTCCAGGTGTCCTCGGCGTTCGGGCGGGCCATGGAGACCGTGGACCGGGAGGCGGTGGCCAACGCGGTCTACCCGGTGCTGCGCCGGCGCCGCGCGGAGGGGGCGGGCGAGGCGTGGCTGGAGAACGTCATCGCCGCGAGCGCCGAGGGCTATCCGTTCCCGACCAACCTCGACAGCGATCCGCCGGTCGACGGCATGGCACCGCCCTCGCAGGCGGACCTCGTGCGGCGGGCGCTGCGGGAGGGGTGGGCGCCGCGGGTGCTCAGGGACGGACTCCGGGCAGCGGCGGCGCGACGGGAGAGCTGAGGCCGTAGGTCGTCTGCGGGTTCGTTGTGGCTGGTCGCGCAGTTCCCCGCGCCCCTTTGGGGCGCCTGGTAGCGCCGTATATTTCAACATCAAGGAGCAACACTCAATGCGTATCGGAATCCTCGGCCTCGGTCGTATCGGGGCTTTTCATGCCGAGACCCTCTCCGGGCTCGACGTCGTCGAGTCGCTCGTCTTCACCGACCCGTTCGCGGACGCCGCCAAGGCCGCCGCGGAGAAGTTCGGTGCCGACGTCGTGGACTCGCCCGAGGCGCTGCTGGCCGCCGGTGTGGACGGCATCGTCGTGGCCGCCGCCACCGACGCCCACCCGGCGCTGATCCTGGCCGGCGTCGAGGCCGGTGTCCCGGTCTTCTGCGAGAAGCCGGTCGCGAAGACGATGGCCGAGGGCGTCGAGGTGCTCCGGGCCGTGCAGGGCAGCGGTGTGCCGATCCAGATCGGCTACAACCGCCGCTTCGACGCGGGCTTCGTCGCCGCCCGGGCCGCCGTCCGGGCGGGCGAGCTGGGGAAGCTGCACACCGTCCGCTCCACCACCCTGGACCCGGCCCCGCCGCCGGCCGCGTACATCGCCGCGTCCGGCGGGATCTTCCGGGACTGTTCCGTGCACGACTTCGACATCATCCGCTGGGTGACCGGCCGTGAGGTCACCGAGGTGTACGCGGTCGGCGGCAATCGGGGCGCCGAGTACATCAAGGAGGCCGGTGACGCCGACACCACCGGCGCGATCCTCACCCTGGACGACGGCACCATCGCGGTGGTCTCCAACTCCCGGCACAACGCCCGGGGCTACGACGTCCGCATGGAGCTGCACGGCTTCGCGGACTCCATCGCCGTCGGCCTGGAGGACAAGCTGCCGCTGCGCTCGGTCGAGCCCGGCGTGACCTTCCCCGCGGGCACCCCGCACGACTTCTTCATGGACCGCTTCACGGCGGCCTACCGCGCCGAGCTCACCGCCTTCACCGAGGTCGTGGCCGGCACCCGGCCCTCCCCCTGCACCGTCGAGGACGCCCTGGAGGCCGGCTGGATCGCCGACGCCTGCACGCTGTCCCTGCACGAGCACCGGCCGGTCACGATCGCGGAGGTCCGCGGCGCCTGACACCCGCGGACACTCCTGCCACGGCGGGGCGGGGACCGGAAACACGGTCCCCGCCCCGCCGTCCGTCGTGTCAGGCCCGCAGCCCGTCCACGATCAGCGCCAGAATCCGCGCCGCCCGCGCCTCGGCGTCACCGCGTGCGGGGTCGATCCGCCACAGCACGCTGAGCTGGAGCAGCACGTCCTCCGGGTCGATGCCGGGTTTGAGGCTGCCGTCCGCCGCGCCGGCGTCCAGCAGGACGCCGATGGCGTCGACGAACGGGCCGTACATCGGGTCCTCGGCGGCGCCGCCGGTCGCCGCGTGCACGACCTCGGAGACGCCGAACTTGAGCCGGCCGTAGTGGGCGACCTCGTCGAACCAGCGGCGCAGCGCCTCCAGCGGCGGATGCGTGCCGAGCAGCCGCGGCGCGAGGTCGATCAGGTGCTGGAGGTCGTGCCGGTACAGCTCCATGATCAGCGCCTCCCGGGTCGGGAAGTGCCGGTAGAGCGTGCCGATGCCGACGCCGGCCTTGCGGGCGATCGCGGAGAGCGAGGCCGTGGTGGAGGCGGCGAGCTCCGCCCGGGCCACGGAGAGGATGCGGTCCCGGTTGTCCCGGGCGTCCTTCCGGGTCGGTTTCGAGGGCTGCGGGTTCACGGTGTTGGTCGTCCGTCCGGTGTGGATTGCTATCCGGAGACCCCTCCGGTACGTTGAGGGACGTAGCGGAGGGGTCTCCGTTTCATTGCCGATTCTGGCACATCCCAGTGCATCCGTGGAGGTCAGTCATGCCCGAACTCGTTCTGGTCACCGGTGGCACCGGGTACATCGCCGGCTGGTGCGTCGCCGAACTGCTGAAGCGCGGCTACGAGGTGCGGGCGACCGTGCGCGCGCCGGGCCGGGAGCGGGCGGTCCGCGACGCCGTCTCGACCGTCGTCGACCCGGCCGGCCGACTGGACTTCGCCGTCGCCGACCTGACCGCCGACGCCGGCTGGGACGCCGCGATGCGGGGCGTCGACCGGGTGCTGCACGTAGCCTCGCCGCTGGGCATGACCGCCGACTCCCCCGACCTGGTGACCCCGGCCCGGGACGGCACCCTGCGCGTGCTGCGGGCGGCCACCGCGGCGGGGGTGCGGCGGGTGGTGATGACGTCGGCCGCGAACGCCGCGAGCCCGTCGTCGTACGCCTCGGAGGGCGTCACCGACGAGACGCTGTGGACCGATCCGGAGGATCCGACGCTGATCCCCTACCGCCGGTCGAAGACCCTCGCCGAACTGGCGGCCTGGGAGTTCATGCGGGGGTACGACGGGCCGACCGAGCTGACCACCGTGCTGCCCGGTGCGGTGTTCGGGCCGGTCCTGACGGCGGACGCGGCCGGTTCCGTCGGGATCGTCGCCCGGATGCTGTCCGGGGCGATGCCGGGGGTGCCGCGGATCGGTCTCGAGGTGGTGGACGTCCGGGACCTGGTCGACGTCCATCTCCGGGCGATGACCTCACCGGCCGCGGCGGGCGAACGCTTCCTCGCCACCGGCGAGTTCGTGTGGATGGCGGACCTGGCGCGGGTGCTGCGGGAGGGGCTCGGCGAGCGCGGGCGGCAGGTCTCCACCCGCCGGCTGCCGGACTTCGCCGTACGCCTCGCGGCCCACTTCCGGGACCCCGCGCTGCGGGAGATCACCCCGGCGCTGGGCCGACGGAACCGGCACACCACCGAGAAGGCGGCGCGGCTGCTGGGCTGGCAGCCGCGCCCGGCCCGGCAGGCGGTGCTGGACTGCGCCGAGAGCCTGCTCGCCCACGGCGCGGTCCGCGTCCCGGCGGCGGCTCAGCGGCCGTGACACACCGCCGCCGCGCCCCTGTCCGGGCCCTCGGAGGCTGCGGCTCACCGCAACCCCGCCCGAGCGCTCAAGGGCCGTGGCGCACCGCGATCCCGTCCGGGCCCTCAGAGGCCGTAGCGCACCGCGAACTCGTCCGGGTCGTAGGCGTCCCGGTCCGGGTCGTGCTGGATGGCGGGCCTGGTCTCGACCATGTCCTCCGGGCGGATCCGCTCGGGCAGCGCGCCGAACCGCTCCTTGCGTGTCACGGCCTCGGCTGTCGTCTCTTCGTGGCTCATGCTCGTCCTCCCCGTCGTGGCGGGCGTCACCCGTCATCTCGGAAACGCGCGCGCCCCGGCGGGTGTTCCCGAACCCGCCAGGGCGCGCGGGGCCGCGCGGATCTCTCCGCGCGGCCCTCGGGAAGCGGCTGTCAGGCGCCGCAGGACCGCAGGAACTTCCGGGTGCGCACCGCGATGGGCAGCGGCTTGTCCGGCTCGCAGGGGTACATGTCCTGCTCGACGATCGCGAACAGGTCGACCCCCAGCCGCTGCGCCGCCGCCAGCACCGGAGCCAGCTCCGGTACGCCGGCGGGCGGTTCGCACATCACGCCCTGGGCCACGGCCGGCCCGAACGGGGTGCCCTTGGCCCGGACGTCGGCCAGGATCGCCGGGTCCACCTGCTTGAGGTGCAGGTAGCCGATCCGCTCGCCGTACGTCTCGATCAGCTTGACGCTGTCGCCGCCGCAGTAGGCGTAGTGGCCGGTGTCCAGGCAGAGGTTGACCAGGTCCGTGTCGGTCGAGTCGAGGAAGTGCTCGACGTGCTCCTCGGTGTCGATGTGGGTGTCGGCGTGCGGGTGGACGACGATGTCCAGGCCGTACGCCTCCTTCACCTCGTGGCCGAGCCGTTCCATGCCCTTGGTGAGGTGGGCCCACTGCTCGCCGGTCAGCTCCGGCGGCTCCAGGATCTCGGCGGTCTTGTCGTCCCGCCAGAAGGACGGGATGACCACCAGGTGCTTCGCTCCCATCGCCTGGGTGAGCGCGGCGACCTGGCCGACGTGCTCCCAGGTCGACTCCCAGACGGCCGGGCCGCGGTGCAGGCCGGTGAAGACCGTGCCCGCCGAGACCTTCAGGTCCCGCTTGGCGATCTCGTCGGTGAGCCGGGCCGGATCGGTCGGGAGGTACCCGTAGGGGCCGAGTTCGATCCAGGAGTAGCCGGCCTCCGCGACCTCGTCGAGGAAGCGTTCCCAGGGGACCTGCCGGGGGTCGTCCGGGAACCAGACGCCCCAGGAGTCGGGGGCCGAGCCGACCCGGATGCGGTCGAGAACATCGGTCATGGGCTCAGGACTTTCCTTCCGGACCGGTCGCGACGGGTGCGGTGAGGTCCTCCTCTTCGGGGAGTTCCTCGGTGTCGACCCCGCGCACCTGGGACAGCTCGTGCTTGAGGGCCGCGAGCTCGGCGCCGCCGGCCATGTGGTTGGTGAGTTCCTCCAGGGTGATGTCGCTGCGCTCGGCGGAGAGTTCCAGGGTGCCGAGGCGCAGGACGCTGAAGTGGTCGCCGACCATGAAGGCGTGGTGCGGGTTGTGGGTGATGAAGATGACGCCGAGGCCGCGCTCGCGGGCGGCGGCGATGTACTTCAGGACGACGCCGGACTGCTTGACGCCCAGGGCGGCCGTCGGCTCGTCCAGGATGAGGACGCGGGCGCCGAAGTAGACCGCGCGGGCGATGGCCACGCACTGGCGCTGGCCGCCGGAGAGGGTGCCGATGGGCTGGTCCAGGTCGTCCAGGATGATGCCCATGTTGCGCAGTTCGCGGTCGGCGGTCTCCTTCATCCTGGCGATGTCGAGACGGCGCACGGGCCAGGGACCCTTGGTCATCTCGGAGCCGAGGAAGAAGTTCCGCCACACCGGCATCAGGGGGACGGTGGCGAGGTCCTGGTAGACGGTGGCGATGCCCTTGTCGAGGGCCTCGCGCGGGGTGGAGAAGCGGACCGGGGTGCCGTCGACGAGGAAGTCGCCCTCGGTGTGCTGGTGCAGTCCCGAGATGATCTTGATCAGGGTGGACTTGCCGGCGCCGTTGTCGCCGAGGACGCAGGTCACCTGGTTCGGGAAGACCTTGAGGTCGACCCCGTGCAGGGCGCGGATGTTGCCGTACGACTTGCCGGTGCCGCGCAGCTCGACGATGGGGGCGCCGTCGACGGGAGCCGCCTCGTCCTGGAGGACGGCACCGTGGGTTCCGGAGTTGTTGTCTGTCATCGGGTCACCTCCTGGTCGCGGTGCGCTGCACCCACAGGTTGATCATCACGGCACCGAGGAGCATGACGCCGAGGAAGGCCTTGAACCAGTCCGGGTTCCAGCCCGCGTAGACGATGCCCTGCTGGACCATGCCGAACATGAAGGCACCGAAGACCGGGCCGATCGCGGAGCCGGCGCCACCGGTCAGCAGGCAGCCGCCGATGACCGCGGCGGAGATGTAGATCAGCTCCTGGCCCACGCCCTCGCCGGACTGCACGGTGTTGAAGGAGAACAGCTGGTGCATGCCGACGAACCAGGCACCGAAGCCGACCAGCATGAACAGCGAGATCTTGGTGAAGTTCACCGGGACGCCGACCGCGCGAGCCGAGTCCTTGTTGCCGCCGACCGCGAAGACCCAGTTGCCGTACTTCGTGCGCAGCAGGACCCAGGTCGCGATAGCCGCGAAGAAGAGCCACCAGAAGATGGTGATCTTCACCTGGACGCCGCCGATGTCGAAGGACGAGGCGAAGAGCGCCTTGGCCTGGCCGAAGCCGTCCATGTTGCTGATGTCGTCGGTGGCGACGTTGCCGGTGACCAGCTTGGTCACCGCGAGGTTCACGCCCTGGAGGATCAGGAAGCTGCCCAGGGTGATCAGGAAGCTGGGCAGACCGGTCCTGACCACCAGCCAGCCGTTGAGGAAGCCGATGGCGAGCGACACCACGAGCGCGGCGATCACGCCGACCCAGACGTTCATGCTCAGCTGGTAGGCGATCATGCTCGCGGTGAGCGCCGAGGTGATCACCGCGACACCGGCGGAGAGGTCGAACTCCCCGCCGATCATCAGCAGGGCCACCGGCAGCGCCATGATGCCGATGGTGGACGACTGGTACAGGATGTTCGCCATCGAGCTGGCTTCCCGTACCGGCGGGGCGGCGATCAGGAAGAAGACGTACACCGCGACCGCGCCGAGGAAGACGCCGACGTCGGGGCGGGCCAGGATCCGCAGCGCCAGGGGGCGCCGGGCGGTCCGGCCGTCCTTCTCCTTCGGACCGGGGGCCGGCGGTGTGGCCACCGCCGGCTGGGTCTCCTGACTCATCTCGATCACCGAGTGCCCTTCGCGGCGAACTCGGCGACCTTGTCGACGTTGGACTTGTCGACGAAGGCCGGGCCGGTCAGCACCGGCTGCTCACCGCCGCCCATGTAGTTGCCGTTGTTCTTGTAGAGCCACAGCGAGTCGATCGCCAGGTAGCCCTGGAGGTAGGGCTGCTGGTCCACGGCGAACTCGATGGTGCCCTTGCTGATGGCGCCGGTCAGGTCCTTGTTGAGGTCGAAGGTGGCGACCTTCGCCTTGCTGCCCGCGTCGGACACCGACTGGACGGCGATCAGCGCGATCGGGGCGCCGAGCGTGACCACGTGGTCGATGGCCTTGTCCTGCGTGAGCTTGGCGGTGATCGTCGACTTGACCGAGGTCGGGGACGTGCCGTCGACGTACAGGGTCTCCGTGGTCCCCGAGAACGTCTTCTTCACTCCGTCGCAGCGCTGGGTGAGGCCGACGTTGCCCTGCTCCTGGATGACACAGACGACCTTCTTGGCGCCTTCCGTGTTCAGCCGGTTGCCGAGCGCCTCGCCCGCCACCGTCTCGTCCTGGCCGAAGAACTCCAGCAGACCGAGCTTCTTCCAGTCGCTCAGACCGGAGTTGAGGCCGACGATCGGGATCTTCGCGGCGTTGGCCTTGGAGACGACGTCCTTCATGGCGTCCGGCTTGGCGAGGGTGACGGCGATCCCGTCGACCTTCTGGTCGATCGCGTTCTGCACCAGGTTGGCCTGGTTGCCCGCGTTCGGGTCCGCCGAGTAGACGAGCTTGATGTTGTCCTTGTCGGCGGCGGCCTGGGCGCCCTTGCGGACGATGTCCCAGAAGGTGTCGCCCGGCGACTGGTGGGTGACCAGCGCGACCGTCATGCGAGGGGTGGACGCCTTGCCCGCCGAGGCCGCCGATCCTCCCTCTTCGGACTTCTTTCCTCCGGAGCTGCTGGAGCAGCCGGCGAGGGTCAGGGCTGCCGCCGCGGCAACGGCCACGATCGGGGCCAGCCTGCGCGAACGGGAGTGGGAAGAGCGGTCCATCTTTCCTGCACCTCACTGTGCGACGGGGGAAAGGAACGGATCGGGACGATCCGCGGACCCGGGCCGACGGAGGTGGTCCGGGTCACTGCCTTGCGTTGGGACGGGATACAAGTCCCTGCGCGGCCCGCTGTCAATACTTTGTTAAGACATCATTTCACACTCAGGTCCGAATGTAAGTACAAACCATTGACAGCGCGACCTGCTCCGATCTACACCTGAGGGGCATCAGCCCACCCACGAGGAGCCTCGCATGACCGATCCGCCGGCACCGGCCTCCGGCCGCGTCGCGACGGGCCGTTCCGAAGGTGATCTCTACCCGCTCCCGCCGGGCGTACCCCTGGCGCCGGCGGAGCGCCCCGTGGGCCGGCCGGCCGCCCGCCGCCCCCTGCCCGCCACCCCGTCCGAATGAGGTCCCCCATGAGCCAGCCGACCACCCGCCTGACCGTCGCCCAGGCGCTGGTGCGGTTCCTGTCCGCCCAGTACACCGAGCGCGACGGTGTCCGGTACCGGCTGATCGCAGGCACCTGGGGCATCTTCGGCCACGGCAACGTGGCGGGGATCGGCCAGGCGCTCCTCGAATACGGCGACGTCATGCCGTACCACCAGGGACGCAACGAGCAGGCGATGGTGCACGCGGCGGTCGGCCACGCCCGCCAGCTGGACCGGCTCTCGGCGCAGGCGGTGACCACGTCCATCGGCCCGGGCGCCACCAACCTGGTGACCGGCGCCGCGCTCGCCACCATCAACCGGCTGCCGGTGCTGCTGCTCCCCGGCGACTACTTCGCGAGCCACGCGCCCGACCCGCTGCTGCAGCAGCTGGAGCACCCGGGCGAGTTCGACGTCTCCGTCAACGACACCCTGCGCCCGGTCTCCCGCTACTTCGACCGGATCACCCGCCCCGAGGCGCTGATCCCGTCCGCGCTGAACGCCATGCGGGTCCTGGCCGACCCGGCCGAGACCGGCGCGGTGACCCTCGCCCTCCCCCAGGACGTCCAGGCGGAGGCGTACGACTGGCCGGAGGAGTTCTTCGCCGACCGGGTCTGGCGGGTCCGGCGGCCGGCCCCCGACCCCGTGGAGCTGGCGGACGCCGTGAGCGCCGTACGGGCCGCTCGGCGGCCGTTGGTCGTGGCGGGCGGCGGAGTCCACCACAGCCGCGCGGAAGAGGCTCTGAGGGCCCTTGTGGAGGCCACGGGCATCCCCGTCGCCTCGACCCAGGCGGGCAAGGGCTCGCTGCGCCACGACCACCCGGCCGACCTGGGCGGGATCGGCCACACCGGGACCGCCGTCGCGGACGACCTGGCCCGCACCGCCGACCTGGTCATCGGCGTGGGCACCCGGTACACGGACTTCACCACGGCCTCCGGCACCCTCTTCCAGAACCCGGACGTCCGCTTCCTGAACCTCAACATCACCGGGTTCGACGCCCACAAGCTGGCCGCGAGGACGCTGGTCTGCGACGCACGGGCGGGACTCACGGCCCTCGTGGAGGCCCTGTCCGGGCACCGGGTGGCCGCGGAGTACGCCGCCGAGTACCGGGAGGGCAAGGAGCGCTGGGACGCCGTCGTCGAGGCGGCCTACCGCGCGGACGACGAGGACGCGGTGCCGACCCAGACCCAGGTGCTCGGCGCCCTGGACGCGGTCGTCGGCGATGACGACGTTGTCATCAACGCGGCCGGCTCGCTCCCGGGCGACCTGCACAAGCTGTGGCGGGCCCGCTCGCCGCGCCAGTACCACCTGGAGTACGGCTACTCCTGCATGGGCTACGAGATCCCGGCAGGCATCGGCGTCCAGCAGGCCGCCCCGGAGGTCGCCGTCTGGTCGCTGGTCGGCGACGGCACGTATCTGATGATGCCGACCGAGATCGTCACCGCCGTGCAGGAGGGCCTGCCCGTCAACCTGGTCCTCATCCAGAACCACGGGTACGCCTCCATCGGCGGCCTCTCCGAGTCGGTGGGCGGCGAGCGGTTCGGCACCGCCTACCGCTTCCGCTCCGCCGACGGCACCTTCGGCGGGGCGCCGCTGCCGGTCGACCTCGCCGCCAACGCGGCCAGCCTCGGCATGGAGGTGCTGCGCGCCAAGACCGTGCGGGAGCTGCGCGAGGCCCTTGCCGCGGCCCGCGCGAGCGACCGGGCGACGTGCGTGTACGTGGAGACGGACCCGGCGCCCACCGCTCCCCCGGCCGAGGCCTGGTGGGACGTGCCGGTCGCCGAGACCGCCGCCCGCGAGTCCGCCGTACGCGCCCGCGAGGAGTACGACCGGCAGGTCGCCGACCGCCGCCGGCATCTGTGATCCCCCGAACCCCGGAAGGAGGTGTCCCGGTGGCCCGTACCAAGGATTCCGCCCGCACCGCGACCGTCTCGGCACTCGACGCCCTGGACTTCGCCCTGGACCGCGGCAGCCCGGTGCCGCTCTACTACCAGCTCGCCCAGCAGCTGGAGGAGGCCATAGAGCACGGAGTGCTCGCCCCGGGCAACCTCCTGGGCAATGAGATCGACCTGTCGGTGCGGCTCGGCCTGTCCCGGCCCACGGTCCGCCAGGCCATCCAGTCGCTCGTCGACAAGGGCCTCCTTGTCCGCCGCCGGGGCGTGGGCACCCAGGTGGTGCACAGCCAGGTCAAGCGGCCGCTGGAGCTGAGCAGCCTCTACGACGACCTGGAGTCGGCCGGGCAGGGCCCGACCACCCGGGTGCTGCGCAACGAGCGGATCCACGCGACCGCGGAGGTGGCCGCCGCCCTCGGGATCGCGGAGGGCGCGGAGGTGGTCGTCCTGGAGCGGCTGCGCTGCACGCACGGCCAGCCGGTGGCGTTCCTGTGCAACTACCTGCCCGCCGGCCTGCTCGATCTCGAGACCGAGCGGCTGGAGACGACCGGTCTGTACCGGATGATGCGCACGGCGGGCATCACCCTGCACAGCGCCCGGCAGACGGTGGGCGCCCGCAGCGCCACCGCCGAGGAGGCCGTCCGGCTCGACGAGAAGGAGGGCGCCGCCCTGCTCACCATGCGGCGCACGGCCTACGACGACACCGGGCGGCCGGTGGAGTACGGCAGCCATGTCTACCGGGCCTCCCGGTACGCCTTCGACTTCCAGCTGCTCGTACGGCCGTAGAACGTGGCGTGCCAGGCCGGTTGCTGCGGGTTTAACCGCTGGTCCCGCCACCCGAAACCAACACGCCCGCACACGAGCCCCCATGGAGTTTGTCCCATGGGGGCTCCGTCGTACCGCTTTGTTCAACAAACCGGCAGGCAACCATGTCGATTACGTTTCGGGCAAGAGACGGGCGAGAGAGTCGCAGGCTATTGACGCATGAGCGGACAAGCGGCTGTTATTGCGCCCACGATGTTCGGCCGAGTTGGTTTCTGATCGGTTTCGGGACCTTTCGAAGATCAGCTCTTCCCCTTGCCGAACCCTGTTACCCAGGAGCCGCCATGCGCATCTCCCCGTCCGGTCTTCACGTGCCGGGTCCGAGCCGCCGTAACGTTCTGCGTGGCGCCGGTTCGGCCGCCCTCCTCGCCGGTGCCGGCATACCCCTGCTGTCCGCCTGCGGCAGCAGCGGGTCCTCCTCCTCGGACTCGAAGACCGTCAGCCTCGGCTCCAACGCGTCCGACGCCGTGCCGAAGAAGGCGTACCAGTCCGTCTACGACGCCTTCAAGAAGTCGTCCGGCGTCACCGTCAAGGTGAACACCAAGGACCACAACACCTTCCAGGAGCAGATCAACTCCTACCTGCAGGGCACGCCTGACGACGTGTTCAACTGGTTCGCCGGCTACCGGATGCAGTTCTTCGCGGCCAAGGGCCTCGCCTCCCCGATCGACGACGTGTGGGAGAAGATCGGGGCCAACTTCCCCGACGCGATGAAGAAGCTCAGCAAGGGCGCCGACGGCAAGTACTACTTCGTGCCGCTGACCACGTACCCCTGGGCGATCTTCTACCGCAAGAGCGTCTTCCAGGAGAAGGGCTACACGGTCCCCACCACGTGGGACGAACTGGTCGCCCTGTGCAAGCAGATGAAGAAGGACGGCCTGGTCCCGATCGCCTTCGGCGACAAGGACGCCTGGCCGGCGATGGGCACCTTCGACCAGATCAACTTCCGCCTCAACGGCTACGACTTCCACGTCGAGCTGATGGGCGGCAAGGCCGCCTGGACCGACTCCAAGGTGAAGGACGTCTTCGACCACTGGGCCGAGCTCCTCCCCTACCACCAGGACGGCTTCATGGGCCGCACCTGGCAGGACGCCGCCCAGACCCTGGTGTCGAAGAAGGCCGGCATGTACCTCCTGGGCACCTTCGTGGCGCAGCAGTTCACCAACGCCTCCGACCTCGCGGACCTGGACTTCTTCCCGTTCCCGGAGATCAACTCCGCGTACGGGCAGGACACCGTGGAGGCGCCCACCGACGGCTTCATGGTGAGCAAGTCCCCGAAGAACCACGACGGTGTCGTGAAGCTGCTGGAGTACCTGGGCACCCCGGCGGCCGAGGAGACCTACCTCAAGACCGACCCGAGCGTGGTGGCCGCCTCCAACAAGGCCTCCACCGCCGCCTACTCCACGCTCCAGAAGAAGGCGTTCGACATGATCGGCGCCGCCAAGAGCCTCACCCAGTTCATGGACCGCGACTCCCGGCCGGACTTCACCTCCACGGTGATGCAGCCCGGACTGCAGAAGTTCCTGCAGAACCCGAAGGGCGTCGACAGCCTGCTCTCGTCCATCGAGCGCCAGAAGAAGACCATCTTCGCGTCCGAGTGAGCCGACTGAATGACGACTGACATCCCCACGAAGTCCCAGGAGGCGGCCGCCGTGCCGCCTCCTGGGCGCGCGTCCGAGAAGAAGCGGGTCCAGCAGGGCCACAAGCGCCTGCTGACCCGCCGTGACCGCATCACCCTCGCCTTCATGGCGGGCGTGCCGACGGTCCTCCATGTCCTCCTGGTCTGGGTGACCGCCCTGGCCTCGATCCTCCTCGCCTTCACCTCCTGGGACGGCATCGGCTTCGACTCCATCAAGTGGGTCGGGCTCGACAACTTCCAGCAGCTCTTCAACGACAACCCGCAGTTCTGGCCGGCCGTCCAGCACAACGTCATCTGGTTCGTCGTCCTCATCCTGCTCCCGACCCCGTTCGGCCTGTTCCTGGCCGTGCAGCTGGACAAGAAGATCCGGTTCAGCCGGGTCTACCAGACGGCGTTCTTCCTCCCGGTCGTCATCTCCCTGGCGTGCATCGGGTTCGTCTGGCAGCTGATCTACAACCCGGACACGGGTCTGATCAACAGCATCATCGGCGCCAACAAGCCGGGCCACTACATCGACTGGATCGGTGACCCGAACCTCAACCTGTGGGCGGTCCTGGTCGCCGCGTCCTGGCGGCACACCGGCTACATGATGATCCTGTACCTGGCCGGCCTCAAGAGCGTCGACCCGTCGCTGCGGGAGGCCTCGGCCCTCGACGGCGCCAACGAGTGGCAGACGTTCAAGAACGTCATCTTCCCGACGCTGCGGCCGACCAACACCATCGTCCTGGTCGTGACCATCATCGAGTCGCTGCGCGCCTTCGACCTGGTCTTCGTCTTCAACAAGGGCGCCCAGGGCACCGAGTTGCTCTCCATCCTGGTGACCAACAACATCATCGGCGAGTCCAGCCGCATCGGTTACGGCTCGGCGATCGCGGTGGTGCTGCTGTTCATCTCCCTGATCGTGATCATTCCCTACCTGATCGCGACCTTCCGGAAGGAGCGGCGCGCATGAGCACCGTGAGCAGCGCGCTGCCCAAGCAGCGCAACCCGATCCGCCCGGCCCGTGTCCTGCTGCACACGTTCCTGGCCCTCACGGCCCTGGCGTGGCTGGCCCCGCTGCTGTGGGCGATCTTCTCGGCGCTGCGCCCGTACAGCGAGACCAGCAACCGCGGTTACGTGTCCTGGCCGCACACGCTGAACTTCGACAACTTCAAGAACGCGTTCGAGCAGTCGGACATGACCCACTACTTCATGAACACGCTGGTCATCGCGGTCCCGGCCGTGCTGCTCACGCTGTTCCTGTCGTCGATGGTCGCGTTCTACGTCGCCCGCTTCGACTTCCGGGTCAACCTCTTCCTGCTGCTGGTCTTCACGGCCGGCAACCTGCTGCCGCAGCAGGTCATCATCACCCCGCTGTACCGCATGTACCTGCTGACGAACCTGCCGGGCATCACGGCGAGCGGCAAGCTGTACGACTCGGCGCTCGGTCTGGTGCTGATCCATGTGGCGTTCCAGTCCGGGTTCTGCGCCTTCGTGCTGTCGAACTACATGCGTTCGCTGCCGCACGAGCTGACCGAGGCCGCGCTGGTGGACGGCGCGTCGGTGTGGCGGCTGTACTGGCAGATCACGCTGCCGTTGTGCAAGCCGGCGATGGCGGCCCTGGCGACCCTGTTGTCGATCTGGATCTACAACGACTTCTTCTGGGCCCTGGTGCTGATCTCGACCGGTGAGAACATGCCGATCACGTCGGCGCTGAACAACCTCTCCGGCCAGTACTTCACCGACCCGAACCTGGTCGCCGCCGGTTCCCTGCTCACCGCGATCCCGACGCTGCTCGTGTACTTCGCGCTCCAGAAGCAGTTCGTCAGCGGTCTGACCCTGGGCTCCGCAAAGGGCTGATCCGGCCCCGTCCGAAAGAGAACCTCGTGCACAACCCGTTCACCCCGGTCGCCTCCGTGGCCGTGGACACGCGCACCGCCCGTGTCCACGAGGAGGGCTGGCAGTCGTGGTCGCCCAGCGGCGCCTACGCCCTCGGCGCGGCACCGTACCGCCCGACGAACGACAACTGGGCGACCGTGTGTTACCGCCCCGGCCGCGACGTCCCCGCGGGGGCCTTCCAGGGCGAGGGCCTGCTGGCGCTCGACCCGGGCGACGGCTCGCCGGTCCGGCTCTGGGCGGCGCCCGACCCGCTGCACGAGGTGCCTTCGGTGCGGCTGACCGTCGCGGCCGGGGTCGCGGAGGTCGAGGCCGACGGCCCGGTCAAGGAGTGGACCGGCACGGACATCCAGTCCGTGCTGGCCGACTGGGCCGGCGCCCTGGCCGTGCCGGCGCCCCGCCCCGCACCCACCGTCTGGTGCTCCTGGTACGAGTACTTCACGGCCGTCACCGAGGACGACATCCACGAGAACCTGCGGGCGATGGACACCCTCGACCTGCCGATCGACGTGGTGCAGATCGACGACGGCTACCAGAGCGCGCTGGGCGACTGGCTGACCCTGTCCGGCCGCTTCCGCTCCCGGCGGGGCATCGCGGACGCCATCCGCGCCCGCGGCCGCCGGGCGGGCATCTGGACGGCGCCCTTCCTGGTCGACCCGGGGAGCGACCTCGCCGAGACCTACCCGGACTGGCTGGTCCGCGACCCCGACGGCAGAGCGCTGCGCGCGGGCCGCAACTGGGGTCACGCACTGTACGTCCTGGACACCACCCACCCGGCCGCCGCGGCCTACCTGACCGACGTCTTCGCGACGCTGCGCGCAGAGGGCTACGACTACTTCAAGGTCGACTTCCTCTACGCGGGCGCGATGGACGGCGTACGGCACTCGGGCGCGGACCCGCTCACGGCGTACCGGCTGGGCATCGGCCTGATCCGGGAGGCGATCGGCGCCGACGCCTACCTGCTGGGCTGCGGCGCGCCGATCCTCCCCTCCATCGGCCTGTTCGACGCCATGCGGGTCAGCCCGGACACGGCTCCGCACCGCAGTCCCGAGGCCGACGACTTCAGCCAACCCGGCCAGGACCCGGCCGAGTTCACCGGGGTCGGCCGCCAGTGGCAGCACAACCGCCTCTGGGTCAACGACCCGGACTGCCTGATGGCCCGCCCCGCCGTGGAGACCCGTGCGCGCTGGGCCGCGCACGTGGAGGCCGTCGGCGGCCTGGTCGCCTCCAGCGACCGGCTGCTCTCCCTCGACCAGTGGGGCGTGGAGACGACCCGCCGCCTTCTCACCGGAGCCACCGGAGTCAACCGATGAACGACCGCACCCTCTCCGTCCCCGGCATCGCCTACGGCGGCGACTACAACCCCGAGCAGTGGCCCGAGGAGGTGTGGGCCGAGGACGTCCGCCTGATGCGCGAGGCGGGCGTGAACATGGTCAGCGTCGGCATCTTCTCGTGGGCGCTGATGGAGCCCTCCGAGGGCGTCTACGACTTCTCGCGCATGGACAGGATCCTCGGCCTGCTCCACGAGAACGGCATCGCCGCCGACCTCGCCACCCCGACGGCCGCCCCGCCGGCCTGGTTCTTCCGCGCCCACCCCGAGGCGCTCCCGGTGGACCACGACGGCCGCACCCTGTCGTACGGCAGCCGGCAGACGTTCTGCCCGAGCAGCCCCGCCTACCGCGAGGCGGCGCTCAGGATCGCCGGCGCGATCGCGGAGCGGTACGCGAGCCACCCGGCCGTGAAGATGTGGCACGTCCACAACGAGTACGGCTGCCACAACGCGGCCTGCTACTGCGACACCAGCGCGGAGTCCTTCCGCCGCTGGCTGCGGGCCCGGTACGGCGACGACCTGGCCGCCCTCAACGACGCCTGGGGCACCACCTTCTGGAGCCAGTGGTACTACGACTGGGACGAGGTCCTGCCGCCCCGCGCGACGGGCGCCGTCCCCAACCCGACGCACCAGCTGGACTGGCGGCGGTTCTGCTCGGACGAACTCCTGTCGCTGTACAAGGCGGAGCGGGACGTCCTCCGGGAGGCGGCCCCGGCCATCCCCGCCACCACCAACTTCATGGTGATGTTCAACTTCGACGCCCTCGACTACTGGCGCTGGGCACCGGAGCTGGACGTGGTGGCCAACGACCACTACCTGCGCTCCACCGACCCGGAGTCGCAGATCGACGTCGCGCTGAGCGGCGACCTGATGCGGTCCCTCGCGGGCGGGCCGTGGCTGCTGATGGAGCACTCGACGGGCGCGGTGAACTGGCAGACCGTCAACCGGGCGAAGACGGCCGGTGAGTTGCGCCGCAACGCGCTGGCGCATGTGGCGCACGGCGCGGACGGCATCTGCTACTTCCAGTGGCGGGCGGCGAAGGCGGGTGCCGAGCAGTGGCACTCGGCGATGCTGCCGCACGCCGGGACCGACAGCCAGATCTGGCGGGACGTGGTCCGGCTGGGCGCCGATCTCAAGGCACTCGCCGAGGTACGCGGCAGCACCGGCACGGCCGAGGTGGCCGTGGTCTGGGACTGGGACGCCCGCTGGGCCGTGGAGCTGCCCTCGCAGCCCAGCGAGGAGCTGCGCTACCTGGACGTCGTCCGTGCCTGGTACGAGCCGCTGTGGCGGGCCGGGGTGGCCGTGGACTTCGTCCGCCCCGACGCGGACCTGTCGGCGTACAAGGTGGTGCTCGCCCCGAGCCTCTATCTGGTGGACGACACGGGCACGGCGAACCTGACCGCCTTCGCGGAGGCCGGCGGCACCCTCGCCGTCGGCTTCCACAGCGGCGCGGTGGACGAGAACTGTCATGTGCGGCTGGGCGGTTACCCGGGCGCCTTCCGGGAGCTGCTGGGCGTGTCCACGGACGAGCTGTTCCCGCTGCTGCCCGAGGAGCGGGTGACGCTGAGCGAGGGCGGCACGGGCTCGCTCTGGTCCGAGCGGGTACGGCTCGCGGGCGCGGAGTCGGTGACGTCGTACGCCGACGGGCCGCTGGCCGGGGTGCCTGCGGTGACCCGGCACGGATACGGCGCGGGCACCGCCTGGTACGTGGCGACGCTCCCGGACCCCGACACCCTGGCGGGGCTGCTCGGCCGGATCCGCGCCTCGGCGGGCGTGGCCGCGGGCCGCACCGCCCCGGCGGGCGTGGAGGTCGCCGTGCGGCGCGGTGCGGACGCGGACTACGTGTTCGTGATCGACCACACCGGTGAGGGCGCCGAAGTACCGGTCGCGCCCGGCTCGGTGGAGCTGCTGTCCGGCAAGCCCGCCGACGGCACGGTCACCGTGGCACCGGGCGAGGTCGCCGTCGTACGGGAGCCGCGCGGTCAGTGAGCCGCGTCCAGGCGGGCCCGCTGGCCGGGCGTCAGCTCCAGGTCCACGGCGGCGAGGTTCTCCTCCAGCTGGGCCACGGACGACACCCCGGCCAGCGGGACGACCGGTAGCGGCCCGCCCAGCAGCCAGGCCAGCACCACCTGGTTCAGGGTCGCCCCGGTCTCCCGGGCCACCTCGTTCAGCGCGGCGAGGCGGGCCGGGGTGCCGGGATGGTCGAGGTCGGCGGTCAGCGCCTTGCCGGGCTGGGTGTACGCGCCCCTGAGCAGCGGTGAGTAGGCGACCAGGGTGAGGTCCGGCTCCGCGCGCAGGTAGCTGTGCAGCTGGGCGTCGGCGGAGCCGAGGCTGCCGTCCGGGAACAGGTCGTCGGGGATGTCGGTGCGCGGGCGCAGGTAGCTGTGGTGGTACTGGAGCACCTCGTAGCCGGGCAGGCCGGCCGCGGCGGCGAGGGCGCGGGCGCGTTCCAGCCGCCAGACGGCGTGGTTGCTGGCGCCGAGCAGGCCGACGGTGCCCTCCGCGACGAGCGCGGCGAACCCCTCGACGGTCTCGCGGAGCGGGACGGTGGGGTCCTCTATGTGGGCGTACAACAGATCCAGCTTCTCGACGCCGAGGCGTTCACGGCTGCGCTCGGCCGACTCCCGGATCACCTTCGCGGACAGGCCCTCGGGGTTGTCGGTGTAGCCGGTCCCGGGGGCGAGGGGGCGGGCGCCCAGCTTGGTGGCGATGACGACCTCGCCGCCGATCCCGCGGCTGCGCCGCCAGCGGCCGAGCAGTTCCTCGCTCTGGCCGCCCTGGCTCCCGTCCTCCCAGAAGGCGTAGTTGTCGGACGTGTCGATGAAGTTCCCGCCGGCCTCGACATAGCGGTCGAGGACGGCGAAGGAGGTCTGCTCGTCGGTGCGCGACCCGAAGAGCATGGCGCCGAGCGCGAGGACGCTCACCTCGCGGCGGGTGCCCGGGTCGGTGCCGATGGTGCGGTACTTCATGCCGTCTCCTCCGTCCGGGCACCCGGCGGTTCGGGTGCCCGGTGGTGAGTCTTCGGCCTGAAGTGCGCACGAAGTCAAGGGCGCCCGGCGAACGGCCCGTCCAGAGCCGCCCACTGCAGCAGCATGATCGTCTTCGCGTCGGCGATCTCGCCCGTCCGGATCATCTCCAGGGCGCGCCGGAAGGGGAGTTCGAGGATCTCGATGTCCTCGCCCTCCTCGTCCAGGCCACCGCCCTCGTGGGTGCGGGTCGAGGGGCCGTAGGCGGCCGCGTAGAAGGAGATCCGCTCCGTGACCGAACCCGGGCTCATGTAGACGTCGAAGACGTGCTCGACCTCGCCGACGGTGTGGCCGGTCTCCTCGACGACCTCCCGGCGGACCGCGTGCTCCGGGTGCTCGGCCTCGTCGTCCAGGAGGCCCGCCGGGGTCTCGACCAGCATCCCGTCGGGGTGGCCGTTGACGTACACCGGGAACCGGAACTGGCGGGTGAGCAGAACGGTTTCGCGCTCGGCGTCGTAGAGGAGGAGGGTGGCACCGTTGCCGCGGTCGTGGGTCTCGCGTTCCTCGGTGTGCCAGGTGCCGTCGGCGTGCTGGAGGTCGAAGGTGGTGGCCCGCTCGACGTACCAGTTGCTGGACAGGAGCCTCACCTCCCGGACCTTCACACGCGGGTTGCCGGTCAGGTCCAGGCCGACGCGGTCGAGCCCGGTACGGCCCCGGCGGTCGGGGGTGTCGATCCCGGCGGTCATCACAGACCGTCCGGGCGGGCGGTGGCAGACAGGTGACTCATGATCACCTGTCTACCACCCGCCCGCGCAGCGCGCCCCAAAGGGGCGCGGGGCTGTATCGATATGCGGCTCCGCCGCGTGGGCGCGACCTGCCACGACGGCGCCGCAGCCGACCGACGACGCGCCCCCTGCACCTCCAGCGAAGCGCCTAGTGCACTTCGGCAGGCCGCGGCCCCTCGTCCAGGAACCCGCCCGACTGGTGCTGCCACAGCTTGGCGTAGGCGCCCTGAGCGTCGAGCAGTTCGTGGTGCGTGCCCTGCTCGACGATCCGGCCGCGGTCGAGGACCACGAGCCGGTCCATGGAGGCGACCGTGCTCAGCCTGTGGGCCACCACCAGTGCCGTGCGGCCCTCCATGAGCCGCCACAGCGCCTCCTGGACCAGGATCTCGCTCTCGGAGTCCAGCGCGCTGGTCGCCTCGTCCAGGAGCAGGATCGGGGCGTCCCGCAGGATCGCCCGGGCCAGGGCGACCCGCTGGCGCTGGCCGCCGGAGAGCTTGACGCCGCGCTCCCCCACCATCGTGTCGAACCCGTCCGGCAGCGCGTCGGCGAACTCCGTGACGTGCGCGGCCTCCGCCGCCAGCCGGATCTCGGCGTCGGTGGCGTCCGGCCGGGCGAAGGCGATGTTGTCCCGCAGGGTGCGGTGGAACATCGCCGGGTCCTGCGGGACGTAGGCGATCTGGCTGCGCAGGTCGGCCTGGCGCAGCCGGCTGATGTCCTGGCCGCCGATCATGATCCGGCCGGATTCGATGTCGGTCATCCGCAGCAGCAGCCGGGTGAGCGTGGTCTTGCCGCCGCCCGACCGGCCGACGAACCCGAACTTCGACCCGCTGGGCACGTCCAACTCAAGCCCTTCGAACAGCGGTTTGGCACCCGCGTGGGCGAAGGAGACCTTCTCGAAGCGGACGCCGGCGGCCCGCGGTGCGAGCGGTTCCGGAGCCTCCGGGTCGACCACGGTCGGGGATTCGAGGAGCAGTTCGGTGAACTGGGCCGCCTCCGTCATGGAGCTCTCCATGCGCCGGTAGATCTGGTTGAACTCGAACATGATCCGGGTCGCGTTGGAGTAGTACGTGAAGGCGACCACGACCGCCTCCACACTGTGCCCGCCACCGGCCAGGGCGACCGCGAGCAGCAGGCCCAGCGCGTTGGTCGCCACGGACATCGGCGCGACGAAGGTGTCGATGCGCAGGTTGCCGTAGTCCCACGAGCGCAGCTGGCGCCGCCGTGACTCGGCCACCCGCAACCGGTGTTCGGCGGCCTCCCGCTCCTCCGCGGCGAACGCCCGGACCGTGTCCATGTTCATCAGGCTGTCGGCGACATGCCCGGACACCCGGGCGATGGCGTCCTCGCGCTGGGCGACCAGCCGCTGCCGGTGGCGGATCAGCGGCACCACGCACACGCCGGTGATCGCGATCATCGTCAGCAACCCGACGACCAGGAGCGGTTCATAGCGCCACAGCACCACCGACCCGAACGCAAGCGGCACGAAGCTGCCGACGATGTTGAAGGTCAGCGTGTCCGCGAACTCCTCGAAGCGGTTGGCGAAGCTCAGCACCCGCTTGGTGAGCGACCCGGCGAAGTTGTCGTGGAAGAACGCGGCGTCCTTGGCGAACAGTTCGTCCATGCCGATGACGTACAACTGCTCGATACCGAGGGCGTCCAGGCGGTTCAGACAGTGCAGACCGATCCGCCACAGGGCCTCCGCCAGCAGCAGGACACCGCCGAAGCCGAGGACGTACGGCAGTGTGGCGCGAAGGCTCAGGCCGTGGCCGTCCGCGATCCGGCCGACGAGCCTGGCCACCACCAGCGGTGCCAGGTAGTTGATTCCGATGTTGCCGAGCGCCGGCAGCAGCATTCCGGGCAGTGTGAGCCACTTGAGCCGGGCCAGCTCCCGTCCGTAGTAGCGCAGCGCGAGCAGGACCGCGCCCTGCCGGGGTCCGGTCGCAGGTAAATCGACTGAGGATGTCATCTCAACCCTGTGTAGTCGTCGTACGGCATGCCGAGTCGGCCGCCGCATGGTCCGCGACGGCCTGGAATCGGCAGGTCAGGAAAGGGAAGTGTCCCGCGACGACGGTCACTCAGTCCACGTGTTTTTTCGTCGGCGACTACGGAGCGAACACACGGTCGACCGGATGGGGGCCGACTCGGGGCTCGGCCCGGCAGCAGCGACCTGGGCTGGGCGGAGAACGCCTGGCCGAGGACGAGGGAGGCGGCGCCCAGCAGGGTGGCCGCCGCGCACACGCCCCGGCCGATCCGGATCGCGAGCCGCTCCAGACCGCGCTGGGCGTCGGCCGGGTTGGTCACCGTGTGCTCGGCGCCGAGCATGCCCATCGTGCAGGCGAAGTGGCCCATGCCACGGGACCGGAGGTGGCCCAGGCGCCCGGGCCGGTTCCGGCATACGGTCGAAGGCGTGACCACAGCAGCGCCCGCTGCTCCCCTCGCCCGCCGCCGTCCGCGGTGGCAGGGCTCGCCGCGGGGCGCTGAGATGGGTCACGACGGGGCGGCCGCCGCCGGGCGGGGCCGGTCCGTCGCCGCGACTCCCCCACCCATCCAGAGGTACCTCACATGCAAGCCATCACCGTCAAGGACCGCGACGCCGGAGTCGGCGGTCTCGCCCTCACCGAGCTGCCGCACCCGCACGCCGCGGAGAACGACGTGATCGTGCGCGTGCACGCCGCCGGGTTCACGCCCGGCGAACTGACCTGGCCCGCCACCTGGACCGACCGGGCAGGTCGCGACCGCACCCCGAGCGTGCCCGGCCACGAGCTGTCCGGCGTGGTCACCGAGCTGGGCTACGGCACCACCGGACTGACCGTCGGCCAGCGGGTGTTCGGGCTCGCCGACTGGACCCGCGACGGCACGCTCGCCGAGTACACCGCCGTCGAGGCCCGCAACCTCGCCCCGCTCCCGGCCGACGTCGACCATGTCACGGCCGCCGCCCTGCCGGTCTCGGGGCTCACCGCCTGGCAGGGCCTCTTCGACCACGCGCACCTGACCACCGGGCAGACCGTGCTGATCCACGGTGCCGCGGGCGGCGTCGGCTCCATCGCCGTGCAGCTGGCCCGTGCGGCGGGCGCGCGAGTGATCGGCACCGGCCGGGCGGCCGACCGCGACCTCGCCCGCGACCTGGGCGTGGACACCTTCGTGGACCTCCAGGCCGAACGGCTGGAGGACATCGGCGAGGTCGACGTGGTGTTCGACGTGATCGGCGGCGAGATCCTCGACCGCTCCACGGCGCTGGTCCGCGCCGGCGGCACGCTGGTCACCATCGCCCATCCCGTCACCGTCCACCCCGCGGACGGGCGGGCGGTCTTCTTCGTCGTCGAACCCGACCGCGCACGCCTCACCGACCTCGCCGCACGGCTGCGGGACGGACGGCTCAGGCCCGTCGTCGGCGCGGTCCGGCCCCTCGCCGAGGCGATTGCCGCGTTCACGCCGGAGAAGCGCACGCACGGCAGGACCATCATCCGGGTGGCGGAGGACTGAAGGCCACCGGTGCGGAGGCCGGTGCGGACCAGCTTCCGGCCGTCGTGCACGAAGGGGGTCTCCTGTCGCGTGGTGCGGGTCAGGGGAGCGGAGCGGGGCGCTCGCAGGTGCTGGTCACCGGGAGGGCACGGCCCTGGTCCGCCGCGTCCACGAGGGTGAGCATGACGTCCAGGACGTGGGCGGCGAGTTCGGCCGACGCGCGGTGCGGGCGCCCCTGCGCCAGGGCCTCGGCGAGATCGGCGAGGCCGATGCCGCGGCCCGTGTCCCGGTAGCCGGCGGAGACGGGCAGGGTCTGCCAGCCGTCGCCGCGGTGGAGTTCGACGGCGCCGTCGAAGCCGTTCGGGTCGGGCACGGACAACGAGGCCTCGGTGCCGTGCACTTCGATGCGCGGCAGCCGGGCGGCGCGCACGTCGAAGCTCATGAGCAGGGTGGACAGCGCTCCGCCGGCGTGCTCCAGGACACCAGTGACGTGGGTGTCCACCTCCACCGGGAAGACGGTCCCCGCACGCGGGCCGCTGCCGATGGTCCGCTCGGTCCGCGGCCGGGAGGAGGCGCCGGTCACCCGGACCACCGGGCCCAGCAGGTGGACCAGGGCGGAGAGGTAGTAGGGGCCCATGTCGAGCAGCGGGCCGCCGCCCGGCCGGTAGTAGAACTCCGGGTCCGGGTGCCAGCTCTCGTGTCCGGCGGTGGTCATGAAGGCGGTGGCCGCGACCGGCCGGCCGATCAGACCGTCGTCGACCGCCTTGCGCGCGGTCTGCGTTCCGGTGCCGAGGACGGTGTCGGGCGCGCACCCGACCCGCAGCCCGGCCTCCCGCGCCGCCGCCAGCACGGCGTCGGCCTCCTTGCGGTTCGCCGCGAGCGGCTTCTCCCCGTACACGTGCCTGCCCGCGGCGAGCGCGGTGAGCGCGACCTCCGCGTGGGCGGCAGGGATGGTGAGGTTGAGTACGGCGTCCACGTCGTCCCGGGCCACGAGCGCGGCGACGTCCGGCGCCTCGGCCGCCCCGGTCCGTTCGGCGACGCTCCGCGCGCGGGCGGGGTCGAGGTCGGTGACGGCGGTGAGCCGTACCGACGCGAGCCCTTCCAGGGTCGAGAGGTAGGCGCCGCTGATCTTCCCGGCGCCGACGATGCCGATACCCAAAGGCCTCAGCGGCTCGCCCACAGCAGCCCCCTTTCGGTCAGCGTGCGCACCTCGGGCACGTCGAAGTCGTCGGGCTTGTGCCCGATGGTCGAGACGAAGACCCGCCCCGCGCCCCAGGTCCTGGTCCACACGGCGGGCATCACCGCGGGCCGGTCCCGGAGTTCGTCGGCGGGGAAGGTGGTGGTCGCGAGGACGTCGATGTGGGGGTCGGTCAGCAGCCAGTACTGCTCGGTGTGCACGGCGAAGTCGTCCAGGCCCGCGATGACGGGGTGGTCGGCCCGCTCGGGCAGCAGGTGCACGGTGTGGTCGTGGAAGCCCGGCGGGTGCATCACGAACGTGCCGCCGGTCAGCAGGTGGTAGCCGTGGTCGTGGAAGCTGTCGACGATGCCGCCGTGCCAGCCGGCCAGGCCGGTGCCGGCGCGTACCGCGGCGGCGAGGTTGTCGCTCTGCTCCCGGGTGACGGTGCCCATGGTCCAGCACTGCACGACCAGGTCGGTGGCGGCCAGGCGCTCCGCGTCCTCGTACACGGCGAGGTCCTCGGAGGTCTCGACGACGAACCCGTTCTCCTTGAGGAAGGGGACGAAGCCGTCGCTGATCGTCACGGGCTGATGCCCGTCCCAACCGCCGCGGACGACCAGCGCCCGCCGGATGTCGGTGGTCAAGGTGATCGCACGCTCCCATCGGCGCCGCACGGCTGCGTGCGGCGGTCGGATGTGAAAACCCGGACCCCGTCCTCGCAGCACGACCAGCCGCGTCTCTCCTCGGCCCGGCAGGCAGCCGACGTGGCGCGATCGGCGAGGCGTCTCCTGCCTCACCGGTCGCGCCGACGAGTCCGGCGACAGTCCGGCGATTGTTCCATCGCCCTTGTCAACCAGCTATCGCCTTGATCGGCCAACTTCGGACCGCCTCGGAGCCTTCTCGTCGCCAGTCCCGGTCGGTGAGTTCGAGGAGCCGGGCGATGTCCGGTGGCTCGGGCAAAGGGCCGTGATCCCCCGTCACCTTGAGGGCGGAGACGGCGGTGAGATGGCCGAGGCGGAGGGCTCGGGGCAGTGTCTCCGCGCGCAGCAGCCCGGCCAGGAAGCCCGCCGCGAACGCGTCGCCCGCGCCGACCGGTTCCACCACGGCCGTCCGCAGCGCGGGCACCGTGCACGCGCCGTTCGCGGTCACGGCGGTCGCGGCCCGGGCGCCGTCCTTGACGACGAGGATCCGCGGCCCGGGCAGCAGGTCCCGCAGGCCGGTGACGGTCAGGTCGGCGCCCCACAGCTCCTGGGCCTCGTCAAGGCCCACGAAAACGATGTCAGCCCGGTCGGCGAAGGTGCGCAGCACCGCCGGCGCGGTGCCGTCCGGCCACAGCGCGGCCCGGTGGTTGACGTCGAAGCTGACGGCGTACGGCCGGTCGGCGGCGGGCGTGTCGAGGGCCCGGGTCACCAGGGCGCGGCAGGACGCGGAGAGGGCGGGGGTGATGCCGGTGAGGTGCAGGACGGCGGCCGAGCGCAGGGGTTCGCCGTCG
This sequence comes from Streptomyces sp. NPDC047061, assembly GCF_040643955.1. NCBI lineage: Bacteria > Bacillati > Actinomycetota > Actinomycetes > Kitasatosporales > Streptomycetaceae > Streptomyces > Streptomyces sp. NPDC047061. The sequence goes on along the minus strand of NZ_JBEYVI010000012.1, from coordinate 125,896 downwards.
AGCAGGCCGGGGCCGAGGGCCGAGGCCGCCGAGCCGGTGCGGTAGTAGTGGACGCGGGTTCCGGCGGGGCCCGGGTTCTTGAGGAGGAGGCCCGTGGGCCGGTGCGGGTCGGTGCGCACATGCGTCACGTCGACCCCGGCGGCGGCGACCGCGGCGCGCACCCGGCCGCCCAGCGGATCGTCACCGACGGCCGAGAGCCAGCGGGCCGGAACGCCGTGGTCCGCGAGGTACATGGCCACGTTGGACTCCGCTCCCGCGACGGACAGCCGCAGTTGCTCGGCGTCCGCCAGCGGCCGGGGCGGATCGGGGGCCAGGGCGGCCATGGTCTCGCCGAGGCAGACGACGGGTCCCGGGGCCGGACGCCAGGGAGCCGTCATGCCGGTCCCTCCTCCGGTACGGCGGCCCGGAACGCGCGGGCCCGCTCGCGCAGGGCGGTGATGCTGCCGCCGTCGGCCGCGTCCCCGACGAGGGGGGAGCCGATGCCGACGGCGGTGGCCCCGGCGGCCAGGTAGGCCCGCGCGGCCGGCACGTCGACGCCGCCGACCGGGACGAACGCGGCGTCGGGGAACGGTCCGCGCAGCGCCTTCAGGTAGGCCGCTCCCCCGGCCTCGGCGGCCGGGAAGAGCTTCAGCGCGGCCGCGCCGCGGGCCTGCGCCGCGATCACGTCGGTGGGGGTCAGCACGCCCGCGAGGACCGGCATGCCGAGCTGCCGGGCGGTGTCGGTGCCGGCGCCGAGACCGGGGGTGACGGCGAACGTGGCGCCCGCACGGTGGGCGGCGTGCGCGTCGGCGGCGGTCAGCACCGTGCCGGCGCCCAGCGGGCGGTCGGGGCCCAACTCCTTGCGGGCCCGGGTGAGGACGGTGAGCGCGTCCGTGCCGCTCAGCGACACCTCGATCAGTTCGATGCCCTCCTCGGCCAGGGTCAGCACGGTGCGCAGGGCGGCGTCCGGGTCGCCGCCGCGCACGATGGCGAGTAGGCGACGGGCGGCGAGGGCGGCTCGCAGATCCACGAGCGGGCTCCTTCCTTGTGTCTCAGGGGCCTTGTGTCTGAGGGGCCTTGTGTCTCAGGGGCAGCGGCAGTCGGCGGTCACGGTGAGCCGCCAGCGGACCTCGCCCGTGGCGGGGACGCGGGCGGCGTCGTCCGGGCCCGCGTCGGCGAGGTCGAAGACGCGGCCGAGCATCGGCTCGACGCCCGTACTGCGGTAGGGCCGGCCGGCGGGGAAACCGCCGAGGTTGCGCCACAGGGCGACGGAGAGCGGCTGGTCCTCCGCCTCGACGGCGAAGGCGAGCCGGTCCGGGCCGTCGTGCACACAGCACCGGCCGCCGTCCACGACGGCCCCGACCGCCGTGCCGTCGTCCGGTCCGAACCGGTCGAGCCGCACTCCCAGGGGTGTGGGCCAGGGACCCGTCACCCAGGGGGCGCCGTCCGGCCAGGGACGGTTCAGCAGGGGCGCGGCCTCCGGGAACACCCGGGTGGGCGCGCCCTCGTGGGCGCGCAGGACGGCCTCCTCGGAGAGGTCAAGGAGCGCGTGGGCGGCCCAGAGGAAACGGAAGCCGGCGTCGGCCGCCAGCACATAGTCGGCCTCCACACCGTCGGCCGTACCGCGCAGCCTGCGCGTCAGGGTGAAGCGCTCGCAGCGGACGGTCTCCGCGACACCCTCACCATCCGCGTCCCCGTCGCGTGTCCAGGGCCGGCACCAGGCGTCCCCGTGGTCGGGGGTGCCGCGGACGGTGGGGACGCACTCCTCCAGTCCTCCCGCGTCCACGAACGCGTCGCCCGGTGCCACGTCACGGCGTGCGGGGCTGTCGCGCCGCCACAGCCATTCGCGGCCGCCGTGCCGCAGCGAGGTCCAACGGCCGCCGTGCGCCAGGTCGGTGACGACGTCGAGCGGCACGGTCACCACTCCGCGAAGGAGCCGTCGGCGTGCCGCCACACCGGGTTGCGCCACCGGTGCCCGGCGCGGTCGGCGGCGCGGACGGCCGCCTCGTCCAGGGTGATGCCGAGCCCGGGGGCGTCGCCGCGGTGGGCGTGCCCGTCCACGAAGCGGAAGGGTTCGGGGTCGACGAGGTAGGAGAGGAGGTCGGCGTCCTTGTTGTAGTGGATGCCGCGGCTCTGTTCCTGGATGAGGAAGTTGGGGGTGGCGAAGGCGACTTGGAGGCCGGCCGCGAGGGCGATGGGGCCGAGCGGGCAGTGCGGGGCGAGCTGGGCGCCGTAGGTCTCGGCGAGCGAGGCGATGCGGTGGACCTCGGATATGCCGCCGGCGTGGGAGAGGTCCGGCTGGGCGACCGCGATGCCCGCGGCGAGGACGGGCAGGAACTCGGCGCGCGAGTACAGGCGTTCGCCGGTGGCCAGCGGCACCGGGCTCGACGAGACCAGGCCGGGCAGCAGGTGGCCCTGCTCGGGGACGACCGGCTCCTCCACGAACAGCGGGTGCAGCGGGGCGAGTTCGGCGAGGACGCGGCGGGCGCTCGCGGCGGTGAAGCGGCCGTGGAAGTCGACGGCGACGTCCCGGTCCGGGCCGAGGACGTCCCGGGCGGCGCTCACCCGGGCGACGACGGCCGCCGTCTCCGCCGCCGTGGCCAGGGGCGAGGTGGCGCCGGCGGCGTTCATCTTCACCGCGGTGAAGCCCGCCTCCACCTGGGCCGCTATCTGCTCGGTCAGCTGGGCGGGTTCGTCGCCGCCGACCCAGGCGTAGACCCGCACCCGGTCGCGCACCGGACCGCCCAGCAGGGCGTGCACAGGCGCGCCGTAGGTCTTCCCCGCGATGTCCCACAGGGCCTGGTCGAGGCCGGCGACGGCGCTCGACAGCACCGGGCCGCCCCGGTAGAAGCCGCCCTTGCTGAGCACCTGCCAGTGGTCCTGGATGCGCAACGGGTCCTGCCCGACCAGGTATTCGGCGAGGACGTCGACGGCGGTGCGGACGACCTCGGCGCGCCCCTCGACGACGGGCTCGCCCCAGCCGACCACTCCGTCGTCGGTCTCGACGCGGCAGAACAGCCAGCGCGGCGGGACGAGGAAGGTCTCTATCCGGTCGATCTTCACTGGCCGCCGCTGCCTTTCGTGTCGTCGGTCCCGGAGCCGTCCGTCGCGGTGCCGGCCTCGGGGCTGTCCTCGGGGCCGTCGAGCCGGGCCAGGTCGCGGCCCGCCTGGTCGAGCAGGGCCCGCATGGCGGTCTCGGCCGCCTGTGGGTCGCGGTCGCGCACGGCGTCCAGGACGGCACGGTGGGCGGGGACGGGGTCCTCGCTGTGCGGGGAGCTGTGCACGATCCGGTCCCGGTGGGCCAGCCCCGACTCGATCACCATCTCCATGCGTTCGAGCAGTTCGTTGTGGGTGGCGGCGAGCAGGGCGCGGTGGAAGGCGAGGTCGGCGTCGACGGCGTGGCCGGGGTCGGCCTCCTCCCGGCCCATCGCCTCCACGGCCGTCTCCAGCAGCAGGAGGTCGGCCTCGGTGCGGCGCTCGGCGGCGAGCCGGACGGCGGCCGGTTCGATGATGGCGCGGACCTCGGCGAGGTTGCGCAGCAGCGACCACTCCGCGCCGGTCGCCCCGCCGCCCTCGAACTGCCAGCGCAGCACGTCGGCGTCGAGCAGGTTCCAGTCCGCGCGGGCCCGTACGAACGTGCCGCGCTTCTGGCGGGCGTCGACCATGCCCTTGGCGGCGAGCACCTTGAGGGACTCGCGCAGGGCGGTGAGGCTGACGTCGAGTTCACTCTGCAGCGCCACCAGGTCGAGCGTGGCCCCTTCCGGGATCTCGCCGCCCAGGATGCGGCGCGCCAGGGCCTCCACGGTCTGGCCGTGCACACCGCGGCGGGCGTAGGGCGTCATGTCGTACAGCCTTTCTGTTCCACGTTCCGGTCCAAGGGCATCATGCGGAGGCCTTCACCACGCTCCAGCCGCCGTCCACGACGAGACTGGACCCGGTGATGTAGGAGGCCTCGTCGGCGCAGAGGAACGCGATCGCGGCGGCCACCTCCTCGGGGGTGCCGAAGCGGCGGGCGGCCGTTCCGGCGACGCTGCGTTCCCGTTCCTCGGGGGGCACCCTGTTCCAGGCCCCGGTCAGAACGGGCCCGGGGAGTACCGCGTTGACGCGCACCTCGGGCCCGTACTCGACGGCGAGCTGTCCGCACAGGGAGAGCAGGCCGCCCTTGGCCGCGGCGTAGGCGGGGTGGCCGGGGATGCCGGCGTGGGCGTGCACCGACGAGGTGAGCACCACGGCGCCGCGCCGCGCGCGCAGGTCGGGCAGGGCGGCCCGGACGCCGAGGAAGGCGCCCGTGAGGTTGACGTCGAGCTGCCGCTGCCAGGACGGCAGGGGCATCTCGTGGGCCGGTACGACGTCGACGGTGTAGGCGTTGCTGACGAGCACGTCGACCGGTCCGAAGGCATGCGCGGCGGTCACGATCCGCGCCCAGGCGTCCTCGGCGGCGACGTCGGCGTGCACGTACCGGGCCCGGCCGCCGTCCTTCTCGATCCCGTCCACCACGGTCTGGCCGCGTTCGTCCGCGATGTCGGCGAGCACGACCGCGGCGCCCTCCCCGGCGAGGCGTGCGGCGGTGGCGGCTCCGATGCCGGAGGCGGCGCCGGTCACCACGGCGGTACGGCCGGTGAAGCGGGCACCGTACCGCGGTACGGACTGGTCCATCGGGCTCCTTAGAGGGTGAGCTGCTGGCAACATATGCGTCCTACAGGCGTCTCAGCACCACCAGGTCGGCGTCGTGCCCGGCACTCCACGCGAACGGCAGGCCGTGGTGGAGCAGATGGGCTCCGCCGTACGCCGTTCCCGTCGCCGTGTCGCGGTAGCGCGCGGCCGGGTCCAGGCCCCGCAGCCGGAGCCGGGCGGGGCGGCCGGGCAGCAGCGGTGCCCCGTCGAGACGGCCGGTGGAGAGCGCGGCGACGACGGTCCGGTCACCGGCTTCGTACTGGACGCCGCAGGTGGGGTCGTCCGGCGTGCCGAGGAGCCGGGCCTCGCCGTGGTGGACGACGTCCCGCACCTCCTTGTACCGGGCGATCCAGCGGGCGGCCTCGGCCCGTTGCTCCGGGGTCCAGGCGCGCAGGTCGGCGCCGATCCCGAGGACGCCGCACATGGCGTTCACGAAGCGGAAGGCGAGGCTGCGCGGGCGCGGGTCGAAGATGCCTGGGGCGTCGGTGACCCAGGAGCTCATGACGTGCGGCGCGTGGGCGTGCAGGAAGCCGTGCTGGATGCGCAGCCGGTCCATCGGCGCGGTGTTGTCGCTGGGCCAGACGACGTCGGTGCGGGCGAGGGTGGCGTGCTCGATCCGTCCGCCGCCGCCGGCGCAGCCCTCGACGGTGACACCGGGGTGGGCGGCGCGCAGGTGGTCGAGGACCCGCAGGTATCCGGCGACGTGCTCGGCGTCCAGGTCGACCGGGTCGTGGGGACCGGCGCCGGGGCGTCCGCGTTCGGTGGGCGGGCGGTTCATGTCCCACTTCAGGTAGCCGATGCCGTACGCGCCGAGCAGCCGGTCGAGGGTGCCGATGACGAAGTCCTGGACGTCGGTCCGGCCCAGGTCGAGCAGGAGCTGGTTGCGGACGAGGCGGGCCGGGCGGCCGTCGACGCGGTAGACCCACTCGGGGTGTTCGGCGTACAGCCGGCTGCCGGGGCTGACCGCCTCGGGCTCCACCCACAGGCCGAAGTCCAGGCCGAGGGCGCGAATGTCCGCCACGAACCGGTCGAAGCCCTGCGGGAACGCCGCCGGGTCCGGGTACCAGTCGCCCAGTCCCCCGGTGTCGTCGGCGCGGCCGGTGAGCCAGCCGTCGTCCACGACGAAGAGCTCGGCCCCGATGTCCGCGGCCGCCTTGGCCAGCTCCAGCTGCCCGGCCGCGTCGACGTCGAAGCCGGTGGCCTCCCAGGAGTTGTAGAGCACCTTGCGGGTGCGGTGCAGCCGGTCGCCGGAGAGGCGGCGCTCGTAGCGGTGCCAGACCCGGGACAGGCCGTCGAGTCCGTCCGGGCTGAAGGCACAGGCGAGCCGGGGAGTCACGAGGGTCTCCCCGGGGGCCATGCGCACGGCACCCTCGTGCGGGACCCGGCCGGCCCGGACCCGGACGGTCCCGCCGGGCTCGGCCTCCGCCGTGATGTGCCAGTTGCCCGGCCATTCGAGGGCGACACCGTACGCGGCCTGCGGGGCCTCCGTGTCCTGCACGGCGAGCCAGGGCGCGTACGCGTGGCCGGGCGCGCCCTGCAGGCTGCCGATGGTGAACGTGCCCCTGGTGAGGTCGAGTCGGGTGCGCTGGAACTCCTGCGACCACTGCCCGGCGAGACAGGTCAGCAGGGCCGCACCGGCGACCGGGATGTTCACGGCCGCCGAGTCGAGCCGTTCCAGGCGGAGTTCGGCCGTGGCGGTGAACTCGGTCCAGCGGAGGATCACGTCGGTGCCGGGGACCGTCTCGTAGCAGAGGACCGTGCGCAGGCCGGTCAGCTCGTCGGTGAAGGCGAGCCGCAGTCCTCCGTCCGTCTCCTCGGCGCCGTCGAACTCCCACCACACGCCCCGGTCCCCGCCCGTCCCTGCCACAACCAGCTCGGCGCCGGTGAACGGCCGCAGTCCGTACGGCAGATACTCGGCGGGAGCCGCGTCGGCGGGCGTGATGAAGTGGGTGCGGTGGGACCAGTCCAGGGCGGACGGCCCGTCCTCGACGCCGAGCGGGCCCCAGGCGTCGAGCTCGGCCCACGGCCCGTCCGGCGAAAGGCGGACGGTGTAGCTGGTGTTGGCTGTCCGCAAGGTCCAGCGCGGGTACGTCACTTGACGGCTCCCAGGTTGAGGCCCGCCACGAAGTGCCGTTGGAAGCGCAGGAAGACGGCGACCGTGGGCGCGGCGGCGATGACCGACCCGGCGGCGATCACGTTCCACTCCGACACGTACTGGCCCTGGAGTCCGATGAGGGCGGCGGTGATCGGCATCTTGGTGTCGCTGCGCAGGACGGTGATCGCCCAGAGCAGGTCGTTGAAGATCCAGGTGAAGGACAGGGCGCTCAGGGCTGCCAGGGCGGGGCGGGTCAGCGGGAGGATGATCCGCCAGAAGATCTGCCAGGGCCCGGCGCCGTCGACGACCGCCGCCTGCTGGATCTCCACGGGGATCGACCGCATGAACCCGTGCAGGACGAAGACGTAGAAGCCGACGCCGAAGCCGATCTGCACGCCGATCAGCGCGGGCAGGGTGTCGTAGACGCCCATCACCTCGCTGAGCTTGGACACCGGGATGAGCAGGATCTGCGGCGGGAGCAGGTTGCCGCCGAGCATGAGCAGCAACAGGGAGCGGCGGAAGGGGAGTTCGTAGCGGCTGAGGGCGAACGCGGCCATCGCGGCGAGGGCCAGCGTCACCAGGACGCAGGGAACGGTGACGATCAGGCTGTTGATCAGGGCCTGCTGCTGGCCGCCGTCGGTCCAGGCCTGGCCGAAGTTGGCCAGGGTGAAGGAGCGTGGCCAACTGCCCAGACCGTGGGCTGCGATGTCGTCGAAGGAGCGCAGGCTGGTCACCAGGACCAGGGCGATGGGCAGCAGCCACAGGACGGCCAGGGCGCCCGCGCCGAGGTGGAATCCGGCGGTGGCCGCTCTTCTGCGGCGCAGTGCCGTGGAGTTGGCCGTGGAGCCGGCCGTGGAGCCGGCCGTGGCGTCGGCGGACATCAGTCGGCCTCCCGGAAGGCGCGCACGAGGTAGGAGGCGATGACCCCGAAGGCGAGGACGAAGATGACGACGGCCAGGGCTGAGCCGTAGCCGAGGCGCAGGGACTGGAAGGCGGTCGAGTACATGTAGGTGCTCAGCAGCTCGGACGAGTGGTAGGGGCCGCCGCGGGTGAGCGACCAGACGACGTCGAAGGAGCGCAGCGAGTCGATGACGATGACCGACAGGACGACCGCGTTGACGCTGCGCAGTTGGGGCAGCGTGACGTGCCGGAACCGCTGCCAGGCGCTCGCGCCGTCGACCTTGGCGGCCTCGTAGAGCGCCGGGTCGATGCCCTTGAGGCCGGCCAGGTACAGGACCATGACGTAGCCGATCTGGCGCCACAGCGCGGGCACGATCACCGCGTACAGGGCGGTGTCCTGGTCGGCGAGCCAGGCGTGCTGGAGGCTGCCGAGGCCCACCCCGTCCAGCACCCGGTTGAGGACGCCCTCGGGCTGGTAGATCGCCTGCCAGACGAGGGCGGTGGCGACCAGCGAGAAGACGACCGGCAGGAACAGGGCGGCCCGGTAGAAGCCGACGCCGCGGCGCTCCTGCTGGAGCAGCAGCGCGGCAGCCAGCCCCAGCACGGCGGACAGACCGCCGAACAGGACCAGCCACAGCACGGTGTGGCCGAGCGCGCTGCGGAAGACGTCGTCGTGGGCCATCTCCCGGAAGTTGTCCAGGCCGACGAACTGCGGCGGGGAGACACCGTCCCACTTGGTGAGGGCGAGGTAGAAGCCCTGCAGCGCGGGCCAGAACACCCACAGGGCCTCGGCCAGCAGCGGGACCAGGACGAAGGCGAGGACCAGCGGCGGGGTGCGCCGGGGGCCCCGGGCCCGCCTGCCGCTGACGGGCAGGCGGGCCGGGGACGTCCGGTCGGGGGCGGTGAGCACAGCCACGTCAGGCGTTCCAGATCTTCTGGGCATCGCGCTGCCAGTCGGTCAGGATGCTGCCGATCTCCTTCGGCTTGGCCAGGAACTTGGTCAGGGCGGTGTCCGCGGTGGGCTGGAGGGCGTCGCTGGAGTCCCGGTTGAAGAACTGGGTGATCTCGGCGGCCTCGGCGACGTGCGCACGGCCCTTCGTCACCAGCGCGGTGCCGGCGTCCTTGGCGTCCGGGTTGCAGGGCAGGACGGTGCCGGAGGAGCCCTTGATGTAGATCTCCTGGGCCTCGGCGGTGGCGAGGTACTTCATCAGGTCGAGGACCTGGTCCTTGCGGCCGGTGCGGGCGCTGGCGAAGTAGCCGTCGACGGGCGCCTCCTCGGCGAGCGGGATCTTGGAGTCGATGACGGGGAAGCGGAAGAAGTCGATGTCGTCCAGGGCGTTCTTGGGTGCCGAGTCGGCGAAGAAGGTGCCGATGAGCATCATGCCGGTCTTGCCGCCCAGCAGGGCGGTCGTGGCGTCCTGGAAGGCGAGGGCGGTGCCGTTCGGGTCGAAGTAGGGCAGCACCTCCTGCCAGCGGTCGAAGACCTTGCGCACCTCGGGGTCGTCGAACCGGTGCTTCCCGTCGAGGAGTTCACGGTGGTACTGGGCGCCGTTGATCCGGATGTCGAGGTAGTCGAACCAGGCCGAGGCCACCCAGGGGGTGTTGCCGCCGGCGCCGAGCCCGATCGGGGCGACGCCCTTGGACTTGAGCTTGTCGCACAGGTCGAGGAACTCGTCCCAGCTCTTGGGCTCGCTGACGCCCCACTTGGCGAAGTGGGACTTCCGGTAGAACATGCCCCACCAGTAGTAGGTGTTGGGCACGAAGACCTTCTTGCCGGAGCTCGCGGTGCAGAGCGTGTGCAGCGCCTTGGTGTACCGCTTCAGGTCGGGCGAGGAGCTCCACACCGCGTCGAGGTCGAGCAGCAGGTTCTTCTTGGCGTAGGCGTCCGCGACCGAGCCGGGGTACCAGGTGTACACGTCCGGCGGGTTGGCGGAGGTGAGGTAGGTCGGCAGCTGGGTGCGGAAGGTCTCGGCGGCGATGGTGTTGAGGCTCGCCGTGCCGGACCCCTTCTTGCCGTACGCCGCGACCAGGTCCTCCATCGCGGTCTTGGCCTGCGGGGCGGACAGGTTGGACTGGAGGGTCACCGCGCCCTTCGAGGAGCCCTTGCCGGAGGAGGTGTCGGTGACACAGCCGCTGAGCAGTGCCGCGGTCCCGGCGGCACCGAGTCCGGCGAGGAACCGCCGTCTGCTGGTCTGGGGGTTGGCCATGTTTGCTTCCTCGTTCACTTGAATTGGGTCCGGTACACGTGGCCGTCGACTCCGCGGAACACCGCGTCCACGGCCCCGTCCGGGCCGGCGACCGCGCCGAGCGCTCCGTCGAACGCGGCGCTCGGGAACTCCTGCCGCTTGCTCCAGCCCTGCCAGGCGCCGTCGGCGTACCGCTGCTGCCAGAGCGTGTAGTCGGCGGCCCGCACGTACAGCAGCACCGCGTCGCCGACGGCGACCAGCGTCGGGCTGCCGCTGACGGTCCCGCCGAGGGACGTCCAGTCGGACCACTCCCCCGACGTGTCCCGGGTCCGGGTCCACACGTCGTCCGCGGCGGTGCGTACGGCGACATGGACGCGGCCCTCGGCGTCGACGGCGGCGGACGGACGGCCGTAGACCTGCTTGTCCCCGGGTTCGCCGAGCGAGGACCAGCCGGTCGCCGGACCGCGCTGCACGACCGTGCCGTCGGCGCCGCGTGCGAACAGCGTCCAGTGCGCGGGATCGGTGAAGGCGACGGACGGCGCGTCGGTCAACTCGCCGCCCAGGGACTGCCATCGGCCCCAGCGGCCGTCGGCGTGGACCCGTCGGTAGGCACGCGAGTCGGCGCCGCGTACGAAGACGTCGATCCGGCCGCCGGCGGAGGCGTAGGCGGCGGGCTGGCCGAGGATCCTGCCCTGCGCGGGACCGCCGAGGTCCCTCGTGCTCCCGCCGGCCTTCTCGACGAGCGAGCCGTGCGGCCCCCGGAAGAACGTGGTGCCGCCGCTGACGACGGCGGGGCTCGCCGTGGCCGTCACACCCAGGTCCGTCCCCGGCAGCGCGTCGGCGCCGGTGAGCTTGAGGAACGCGGTGCCGTGCGCGGGCACCTCGACGGTGTACGACCCGGTGTGCGTGCCCCGGTCGGCACGCGCCCGCAGGTCGCGGACGCGCACCGGTCCGCCGAGGCCGGTGTCGGCGAACTGGACGGTCCGCTGGGCGGGTTGGTCGGAGCGGTTGAGCAGCACGACCGCGCGCTGTCCCTGACCCTGGAGGACCTTGCTGTAGACGTCACCGACCGAGTCGGTCGCGACCCGTACGCCCTGCACGGCGAGGGGGTCCTGGTCGACGGCGATGATCTCCGGGTTGCGGAGGGTGCCGAGCATCGAGTCGGACAGGGTGCGCGGGTCGGATCCCAGCATCAGCGGCGAGCCCATCTCGGCCCACATCACGAACTGGGTGGTGGACTCCTCCTGGGTGAGCTCGTACGTCCCGTCGGCCATCTTCCGCATGGGGATGAGGTAGTCGGGGTCGTTGTAGTGGCCGGGGCCCTGTGCCTCGGGGTGCCAGGCGTTGGCGTCCATGTTGCGCAGGATGTTGGGCCACTCGCCGGGGCTCGGGGTGCCCCAGGCGATGTCGGTGCCGGTGCGCCAGGAGTCGGCGATCGCCGGGGCGTAGACGTAGGTGTTGTGGGCGTCCTGCTCGGGGGTGTGCGGCAGGCCCCAGTCGTCGGTGAGGGGGTTGCAGAGGTTCAGCAGCATCTTCCGGCCGGACTTGGCGACAGCGTCGCTGAACTCCTTGTAGGCGGGCCCCGGATCGAGCTTCGCGCCGATCCCGCAGAGGAAGTCGACCTTGATCGCGTCGATCTTCCAGCTCGCGAACTGCCGTGCGTCCTGGTCGTAGTACCCACGGCTGCCGAGACCGCAGCTCTTGCCGCCGTCGTAGGTACCGCCATCGGTGTAGATGCCGGCCCGGAGTCCGCGCCTGTGCAGGTAGGAGACGAGGGCCGGGATGCCGGAGGGGAAGCGGTCCGGGTTGGCGACCAAATGGCCCTGCGCGTCGCGCGGGTTGTCGGCCTGCCAGCCGCCGTCCAGCCACACGATGTCGTAGCCGGCGTCCCGCAGACCACTGCTGACCAGCTTGTCGGCGACGGCGCGCACCTCCTTCTCGGTGGGCGCGCCGAGCCCGTAGTAGGTGTTCCAGCCCATGTAGGGCGTCGGTGCGAGGCCGCTGTCGTAGCCGGCGGGTGCGCCTTGGTCGACGGCCGTCTGCGCGACGGCGTCGGGGGTCACGGTGGCGGCCAGGACCACCGCGACGGCGGCCGCGAGGGCGGGCCGGGTGAACCGGTGGTGCGGAGGTCTCGGTGCGGGCGGGTGCGAGGTCACGTACGTCTCCCAGGGGTCGGGAAGCAGGAGAACGGGACGCGGGCCGCTCTGCCGGAGCGGGCCTACGACGTCACGGCGAAGACTGTGGCCCGCGGCCGAAACCGTGTCAAGAATAATTACTAATTTAATAGAAGCAGAGCGGAGGTGTGCACAGAGTCTTGACAGCCCCACCTCCCGAGGGCAGTGTTCGGCAACGTTGTCATGGGCGATGGCAACGTTGTCATCGCCCGGTTGCCCGGCTCGAACTCCCCTGATCGGAGCCCTCGTCCATGTCGGATCAGTCAACTCCGCCGTCCCGCCGTGCCGTTCTCTCCGCCGGAACCACCCTGCTGGCCGGATTCGGGCTCGGCATGGGCCCGTTCGTCACCACCGCCACGGCCGGATCCGGACAGCCGCCACGGGGCTTCTCCGCCGCCGAACTCGCCGCCTACCGGCCGGTCTCGGTGTCCTCCACGGACTACGCGGCCACACCCGCGGAGTTCGCCGTGGACGGTCTCGGCACGGTCGGCGTCCGGGGCTCCGGATGGCGCGCCGCCGCCGGCGACCCGCAGTGGATCCGCGTCGACCTGCAGGCCCGGTGCCGGGTCCAGTCGCTGCGGCTCGTCTTCGAGGCGACCGTGGACGACCCGCCGTTCACCGACTCGCCGAGCGGCAGCCCGCGCAACGACACGACGGGACAGGAGATCCTGTCGAGCTGCGCGGTCGGCTTCGTCATCGAGACCTCGGGCGACGGCGAGACCTGGACCGTGGTGCACCGCACCGACTCCGGCACCGGCGGGGTCGTGGAGATCACCCTGTCCGAGCCGGTGGACGCGCGCTGGGTGCGCATGACGGTGTCCAAGCGCTCCAACGCCAACCCGCTGGGCCTCAACGGCTTCCAGGTGTACGGCACATGCGACGCCCCGCGCCCCGACGCCACCGGCTGGACGGACTGGGGCACACGTCCCCGCCACCCCGAACCCCTGCACATCGCGGCGGACGGCACCGTCCCGCTGGAGTCCGGCTGGGACCTGACCCTGGACGACTGGACGGAAGACGACGGTCCGGCGCTGTCCAAGCCCTCGGTGGACACCAGTCGTTGGCTGCCGGCCACGGTGCCGGGCACCGTACTGACCTCGCTGGTGGACCAGGGCAAGCTCCCGGACCCGGTGTCCGGCCTGCACAACCTCCGGGTACCGGAGGCGCTTTCGCGGCACTCCTGGTGGTACCGGCGCGAGTTCCGCCTCCCCAAGGGCCTGCGCACCGGCGCCGGACGCCGGGTCTGGCTGGAGTTCGACGGGATCAACCACCGGGCCGAGGTCTGGCTCAACGGCGGCCGGGTGGGTGACGTGACCTTCCCCTTCGCCCGCGCCGCCTTCGACGTGACGAAGCTGCTCGCCGACGGCCCGGCGCAGGCCCTCGCCGTCCGGATCACCCCGATGCCCTTCCCGGGCAGCCCCGGTGACAAGGGCCCGGCCGGGCTGGCCTTCGTGGACGCCGGCGCGAACATGATGAACCGCAACTCGCCGACGTACCTGGCCGCTTCGGGCTGGGACTGGATGCCTGCGGTCCGGGACCGGGCGGCCGGCATCTGGAACCACGTCCGGCTGCGTTCGACCGGTCCGGTGGTCCTCGGCGACCCCCGGGTGGACACCAGCCTGCCCGGCCTGCCCGACACGGGTACGGCCGAGCTGACGGTCGTGGCCCCGGTGCGCAACGCCGGCACCGGGTCCGCACGCGTCACCGTCACCGCCGCCTTCGGGGACGTACGGGTGTCCCAGACGGCCACCGTCCCCGCGGGCGAGACCGTCGACGTCACCTTCACCCCCGCCGACCATCCACAACTGCGGCTCCAGAACCCCCGGTTGTGGTGGCCCAACGGCTACGGCGAGCCGGCCCTGCACCGCCTGACCCTCACCGCCTCCGTCGCGGGCGAGGAGAGCGACCGGCGCACGACCCGCTTCGGGATACGCCAGTTCGGCTACGAGTACGAGGTCCCGCTCACCTTCCCGCCGGGCGGCAACGCGGTCGCGCAGACCGTGGACCTCACCCGGCAGCAGGCGCGCTACCTCCGCGTCCTGTGCGGGACGCGCGCCACGGGCTGGGGCGCGTCGATGTGGAGCCTGGCGGTGCTGGACAGTTCGGCGCCGGACACCGATCTCGCCCTGCGCAAGGCGGCCACCGCATCCTCCGTCGACGGCCCCTGGAACGGACCGGGCAACGCCACCGACGGCGACCCGGGCACCCGCTGGTCCTCCGCCTACGAGGACGACCAGTGGATCCAGGTCGACCTGGGCGGCACGGTGTCGTTCGACCGCGTCGTCATCACCTGGGAGACGGCCTACGCGCGGACGTACACCGTCCAGGTCTCCGACGACGGCTCCGACTGGACCGACGTGCGGTCCGTGGACAACTCCACGGTGCCGCTGAAGATCAGCGTCAACGGCGTCCGGGTGTTCTGCCGCGGCGGCAACTGGGGCTGGGACGAACTGCTGCGCCGGATGCCGGCCGAGCGCATGGACACGGCCGTGCGGATGCACCGCGACATGAACTTCACGATGGTCCGCAACTGGGTGGGCAGCAGCAACCGCGAGGAGTTCTACGCCAGTTGCGACGAGCACGGGCTGCTCGTGTGGAACGACTTCCCCAACGCCTGGGCCATGGACCCGCCGGACCACCAGGCCTTCCTCGACCTCGCCCGGGACACCGTCCGGCGCTACCGGATCCACCCGAGCGTCGTCGTGTGGTGCGGCGCCAACGAGGGCAACCCGCCCGGCCCGGTGGACGACGGCATGCGCGCCGCGGTCCGCGAGGAGGCACCCGGAGTCCTGTACCAGAACAACTCGGCGGGCGGGATCGTCTCCGGCGGCGGCCCGTACGGCTGGGTCGAGCCGGAGCGTTACTCCTCTTCCTCGACCTACGGCGGTGGGGTCTTCGGCTTCCACACGGAGATCGGCATGCCGGTGGTGCCGACCGCCGAGACGATGCGCCGTCTGGTCGGCGACGAACCCGAGTGGCCCGTCGGCGGTGCCTGGTACCTCCACGACTGGAGCACCAGGGGGAATCAGGCACCGCAGAACTACCGGGCCGCCATCGAGTCCCGCCTCGGCGCGGCGACGGACCTGGACGACTTCTGCCGTAAGGCGCAGTTCGTCAACTACGAGAACATCCGGGCCATGTTCGAGGCCTGGAACGCCCGGCTCTGGGACGACGCGAGCGGGCTGATGCTGTGGATGTCGCACCCCGCCTGGTACAGCACGGTCTGGCAGACCTACGACTACGACTTCGACGTCAACGGCGCCTACTACGGCGCCCGGAAGGCCGCCGAGCCCGTCCATGTGCAGGCCGGTCCCGTCGACGGCCGGGTGATCGCCGTGAACCACACCCCGCGGCCGGTCGGCGGCGCCATCGTGACCGCCCGCTGGTACGACCTCACCGGCCGCCAGGTCGCCCCCGAGCGGCGGGCGAGCGTCGACATCGCGCCGTCCGCCACCAGCACCGCGTTCACCGCGCCCGTCCAGGACGGCCTGCCCGACTTCCACCTGCTGCGGCTGCGCCTCACGGACGCGCGGGGCACGCTGCTCTCGGAGAACACGTACTGGCGCTACCGCTCCCCCGAGGCCATGCAGGCCCTCGACCGGATGGAGCGGACCCGGATCTCCGTCGGCCCCGCCCGCACCGACGGCCGCACGACGACCGCCCGGGTGACCAACCGTGGCCCGGCCGTCGCGGCCATGCTCCGGGTCTCCCTCCTCGACGCCCGCTCCGGAGACCGTGTGCTGCCGACGCTCTACAGCGACAACTACCTGTGGCTGCTCCCCGGGGAGTCACGGACCATCACCGCGACCCACCCGACCGCTCCGCCGCTCACCCGGCCGCGTCTGCGGGTCGAGGGCTACAACGTCCCCCGCACCGCCACACCATGAGACAGAGTCGGTGCTCGGCCCGTTCGGTCGCTTCGCGGGCCGGCTCCCGCCCTCCCCACCGAATCCGAGGGAGCCGCCTCGCCGGTGCCCACCGGCGACCGCGGTTGCCCTCGAACGTGCCCCGGATCGCCGACTCGACGGCGTCTGTCACGCCGTGAGAACGATCTTCTCGCGCACCTGACCGGATTCCAGCAGGGCATGTGCGTGCGCCGCGTCCGACAGGGGCAGCAGCCGTTGGGCGCGGAGCCGGAGTTCGCCGGATGCCAGGAGCGGCATGGTCCGGTCGAGGGCGTCCGGGGCCCGGTCCGGTGTCGGCGCGGAGAAGGCGACGCCGAAGTCGGCCGCGTGTTCGTCGGCGAGGGTGATCACCCTCGCGGGCCCGCCGGCGAGTGCGACGGCGTCGCCGAGCCCGCCCTTCCCCCCGGCGTCGAGGACGGCGTCCACCTTGCCGACGTCCGCGATGTCACGCACCCGTGCGACGAGGCCGGGCCCGTAGCGGACGGGGATCGCGCCGAGTTCCCGGACGAACTCCTCGTCGCGCGGACCGGTGGCACCGATCACCGTGGCCCCTTGGGACAGCGCCAGCTGAGTGGCGACGAGACCGACCGAGCCCGCTCCGCCGAGGACGAGCAACGTCTCCCCCGCGGTCAGTCCCAGCTGTCGCAGGACGCCGACGGCGGCTTCCGCCGAGGCCGGCAGTGCCGCGGCGTCGGCCGAGCCGACGTTGGCCGGCTTGGCCGTCCAGGAGGAGGCGAGGGCGTACTCGCCGTATCCGCCGAGGGCGGGCAGCAGGGCCGCGACCTCGTCGCCCGCCGCCACTGCGGTGACGGCGGGTCCGAGGGCGTCGACCGTGCCCGCGGCCTCGAAGCCGAGGACCGCTGACGGCGGCAGCGGGAACGCCTGCCGCAGGTCTCCGCGGCGGATCTTGAGGTCGGTGGGGCCGACCCCGGCCGCGTGCACCCGGATCCTGATCTGACCGGGTCCCGGCTCGGGCAGGGCGACGGGAGTCCAGGTGAGCACCTCGGGCGCCCCATAACCGGTGAGCACCGATGCGTACGGCATGATGACGGCCTCCGCGAGATGGTGTCGGGTCGATACGGCACGCGACAGCGGCCGACAGAGAGCTTAGGTGACATGTCACGCAACAGCAAGGGGGAGACCCTCCCCGAGGGCGGATGGCTCGACGGTGACCAGCAGCGGGCGTGGCTGGCCTACATCCGGCTCCAGTTGCGGATGTCGTACGAGATGAACCGCCAGCTCGTCGCGGACAGCGGTATGTCGCTGCCCGACTACGACGTGGTGACGGCGCTGAGCGTGGCCGACGGAGGGCGGATGTCGATCACCAGGCTCGCGGCCCACATCGGCTGGGAGCGCAGCCGGTTGTCCCACCATGTGCGACGGATGAGCACCAGGGAGCTGGTGACCTGCGGCCCCTCGGCCGCCGACCGGCGGGTCACCGAGGTGGCCCTCACCGACAGCGGGCGGCGCGCTCTCCGGGAGGCGGCGCCCGGACATGTCGACCTCGTCCGGCGCCTGTTCTTCGAGGGGTTGCCGAGCAGCCTCCTGGGGCCGCTCACCGAGGCCCTGGAGAGCGTGTACGCCAACGTCATCGAGCAGGGCACGCTGCCGCCGCCCGCCGACTGGCAGCCTGCGGAAGACTGACCGGCCCCTCCCCGGACACCTCCGCTACCGAATAACGCGGAAGCAGTCGCGCAGTTCGGTCACGAAAAGGTCCGGCTGCTCGAAGGCCGCGAAATGGCCACCCCTGGGTATGTCGTCGTTCCAGTAGAACAGCCGGCTGTACGTGCGCTCGGCCCATACCCTGGGCGCCCGGTAGGTCTCCTTGGGGAACACACTGACCCCGACGGGCACGTCCAGCCCGAGCGTGCGGAAGTCGGTGCCGAAGCTCTCGGCGTACAGCCGGGCCGAGGATGCGGCCGTGTCGGTGTGCCAGTAGAGGCTGATGTTGTCCAGGATCCGGTCACGGCCGAACAGCCGGTCGGGGTCGAGGTCACTGTCGGACCACTGGCCGAGCTTCTCGTAGATCCATGCCGCCTGTCCGGCGGGCGAGTCGGCCAGGCCGTACCCGATCGTCTGCGGCCGGGTCTCCTGCACGAGCGCGTACGCGGAGCCGTAGACGGAGAAGGCACTGAGCTGGTCCAGCGCCTGCTGTTCGGCGGGGGTGGGGTCGCCCGCCAGGGGCGGCGGGGCGAACAGCACCGGAAGGTTGAGGTGGACGGCGGCGAGGCCGGCCGCTGCTCGGCCATCCAGGTGGTGACGCCGGCGCCCCAGTCCCCGCCCTGCGCGACGTACCGCGTGTATCCCAGTCGCGTCATGAGGGTGTTCCACGCCCTGGCGATCCTCGGCAGCCCCCAGCCCGTCTCCGTCGGCTTCCCGGAGAAGCCGAAGCCCGGCAGCGCCGGGATCACGACGTCGAAGGCGTCCGAGGCGCTGCCGCCGTGGGCGACGGGGTCGGTGAGCGGGCCGATGACGTCGAGGAACTCCAGGACCGAGCCCGGCCAGCCGTGGGTGAGCACGACGGGGAGGGCGCCGGGGTGGCGCGAGCGCACATGGATGAAGTGGAAGGGGAGGCCGTCGATGGTGGTGCGGAACTGCGGGAGACCGTTCAGCCGACGCTCCAGCCGCCGCCAGTCGTAGTGGTCGTGCCAGTACCGCACCAGGTCCCGGACCCTGGACAGCGGAGCGCCCTGTGCCCAGCCGGCGGCGGTCTCCCGGTCCGGCAGGCGGGTGGCGGCGAGCCGGGTGCGCAGATCGTCGATGGCACGCTGCGGGACGTGCACCTTGAACGGGACGATGCTGTCGGACGGCGGCACGCCCAGGTCACCGACGAGGTCGGCCGGCGGCCGGCCAGGGCCGGCGGAGCTCGCCGCGACGGCCTGCGCGGCCCCGGCCGGGACCGCCAGGGCCGCGGCTCGCGTCGCGAGCAGCATGCCGCGGCGAGTGAAGGGTTCGGTCATGACGGACGCTCCCGAGAATCGTTCAGTCGGATACATGACAGGAAGGCGAAGGCGTCGCATGCCGCCCGGACCCGGATCTCCGGCACCCCAGACCGCTCAGGACCATCCCCTCCGGCCATCCCCGAGCCCAGAGCTTACGTGATGTGTCACGTAATGAGAAGGGTGCCGGTGCCCAGCGCCGGCCTCCGGGCAGAGGCGGTGGCCTCCCGGCACCGGGACGCGCGGGAGGCCACCTCGGCACAAGGACGTCGGCCCGAGTGCGGTCCGCATCGGGCGACTGCTGCCGCTGCCGCTACGGGGCCAGGGTCTCGCCGAAGCGGGCGTCGGGTACGGGGGCGCTCAGGCTGCCGCCACTGAAGGACCAGGATCCGCTCCCGGCGGGGCCGTTGCCCGCACCGGGGAAGACCCAGGCGGCGCCGTCGTCGGTGTCCCCGCCGGGCGCGGAGGCGATCAGCTCGGCCTTGCCGTCCTTGTCGGCGTCGATGAGCCGAAGGACACCGCCGAACCGGTCGCCGGTCTTGTCGTCGCCGGAGGCGCCGATGGTCGCCTGGTCGAAGTGCTGCGAGAGCACCGGAGGCCTGCAGCCCGTTCACGGAGCCCCACAGCACGACCGCCGCCCCCGCGTCGGCGGTGGTCCCGTGCCCCTGCCGGGCATGCCGACGCGGGGGTACGGCGGGGGTCCGTGCCCCGCCGCAGCCTGCACCACGTCGAGTACCGCGGCGGCCTCGCAGAGACGGCTGCCTCACCGAAACGGACCTGACCATCGAGCAAAAACAGGCATTATATGGGCAAAATGTCGCAATGTTCCACATTTAATCTCTCTGCAGGAGGACCTGCCATGGCGGGCAAGTCCAGCATTGTCTTCGCCCACGGACTCTGGGCGGACGGGTCGTGCTTCAACAAGCTCATCCCCAAGCTCCAGGCTGAAGGGCACGAGGTCTTCGCCTCACAGCACGGCCTGGACTCGCTCGAAAGCGACGTCGCGTGCGTCAACTTCACGCTCAACCATGTCCCCGGCCCGATCGTGCTGGTGGGTCACTCCTACGGCGGGACCCTGATCACCAAAGCGGGCACCCACGACCGCGTCGGCGCTCTGGTGTACATCGCCGCGCTCGCCCCGGACGAGGACGAGACGTCGCAGGAACAGCAGGACAAATTCCCCCGCACGCCCATCTTCGAGCACATCGACGTCGCTGACGGCCGCGTGTGGCTCAAGCCCTCGGGCCTCCCGCACTTCTGCGGCGACCTCCCGGAAGCGGAGCAGAAGCTCGTCCTGGCGACGGGCGGTGTGCCGGTGGCGGACCTGTTCAACCAGCAGGTTCCGGGCACCGCCTGGCGGACGAAGCCAAGCTGGTACATCGTCGCGAACAACGACCGCACCGTGCACCCCGACCTGGAGCGGTCCGCCGCCGAGCGCATGGGCGCCACAATCCGCCCCGTGGCCAGCAGCCACGTTCCCATGCTCTCGCATCCCGACTTCGTCCTCGACGTGATCCGTGAGGCCGCGAAGTCCCTCGACGCCTGAGGGCTGTTCATGGTGGGCAGCAAGGTGCCGCCCACCATGAAGACGGTGTCCTTGCGGAACCGCCGACGCAGCTCGGGCCGGGCCCCTCATCCGGCTTCTCGTACGCCGGCCAGACGGCGCCGCCACCAGATACCGGCGCAGCGCACGGTCGGTGGCACCCGGAGAGACGTAGTGGTCGCCCGAGAGCCTTCCCACTCGGGCTGTGGCGGCGCTGGTTCGGGCGGAGAGCGTCAGCAGGGCTCCCGGTCGTACGCCGTCGCCGGACGTATCCGGGTGCCTTCGCACGTCAACGGCGCCGGCGTCGACCGGCGCCAGGAGAGATCACGGCTTCAGCGCCACGGCTCCCAGCTGGGGTACCGCCATGGGCTCTTCGCCGGGCTCCGGCCGCCACAGCGAGCAGGACACGAGCCCGGGCTCCAGGAGTGTGAGCCCGTCGAAGTACTGGGCGACCTCCTCGCTGCTGCGGGCGGTGACCGGCGGTTTGGCGTTGGCGTTCCAGAACTCCATCGCCTCCAGCTGGAGGTCGCCGCCGAGTTCGGGTTCCGTGGTGGGGTGGGTCAGTACGAGGAAGCTGCCGGGGGGCAGCGCCTCCACGAGCCGACGTGCGATGGCCCGCGCCTCGTCACCGTCAAGGACGAAGTTGAGGATGCCGAGCAGCATGAGTGCGGTGGGCTTGGTGAAGTCGAGCGTCCGTCCGGCGATGCGCAGAATGGTGTCCGGGTCGTGCGCATCGGCGTCGATGTAGTCGGTGGCGCCTTCCGGGGCACTGGTCAGCAGGGCGCGGGCGTGCGCGAGCACGATGGGGTCATTGTCGACGTACACGATCCGCGACTCGGGGGCGATCCGCTGGGCGATCTCGTGGGTGTTCTCCAAGGCCGGCAGGCCGGTTCCGATGTCGAGGAACTGACGGATGCCGTGCTCCTCCGCCAGACAGCGCACGGCGCGGCCAAGGAACTCCCGGTCGGCGCGCGCGATGTCGCGGATGACGGGGATCATTCCGGCAACGTGTTCGCCTACCTGCTGGTCGACCTCGTAGTTGTCCTTGCCGCCCTGCCAGTAGTTCCACACGCGAGCGTTGTGCGCCGTCCCGGTGTCGAGTCGCTGCTCTGCGGCGGTGGCGCTCTGGTTCTCGCTCACGTCTTCCTCTCCTCGCACGCCCAAGGACCGCGTGAAACAGGGCACTTGCGGTCACGGCTGCGCCATGGCACATCGGTGGGCGTCATTCTGCCGTACACCGCCATCGTCTGGGTCGGCGGTCGTAGGCGAGCAGTGAGCGTAGGACGGTTTGTCCGGTGGCGTCGTTGCGCCCGGGGCCGGGAGGTCGTCCCGGCCCCGGGCGTTGACGGCTGCTGCTGCCGGTAGCGGTGGGTCAGTGCTGGCCGTGGCCGCCGTCACTACGACGGCGTTGGAGCGTGAACTGCTCGAAGACCGACAGCTCGCCCGTGGGCGTGATGATGTTGTAGTAGGTGACGTGGATGCGGGTCATGTCACCGGGGTGACGGCCCGGGTCGACGGCGAACTCGGCGAAGCCGTACGGATGCTCAGCGTCGCGGACGCCGATCCAGACCGCCGTCTCCTTCTCCTTGACCGAGTTGAACTTGCCGACGTGCTCCATCTGGACGTACGCCGAGTGATGCCCGTGACCGTCGGCGTCGTCGGTGGTGAAGCTGTTGTTGGTGACGCCGGACACGCCGCCACCGCCGAGGACCATGTGCGTCGTGCCGTGCTCACTCTCGATCACGTCGAGTGCGGACTGGCTCGGGTTGGGCGTCAGGGTGACGCTGCCGGGGACGACGCCGCGCACCGCCAACGAGCGCTCGTAGTCGTGCTCGTGGCCACAGACCACCAGGTCGACGCCGTACTTGTCGAACAGCGGGCCGTACGCCGCACGCAGCGCGACATCGGGGCCGTTCGCGGCGGTCGCCGAGCTGATCATCACCTGGTGCATGCAGATGACGATCCAGTCGATGTCCTTCGAAGCCCGTGCCGACTTGAGCTCCTTCTCCAGCCAGGCGAGCTGCCGGCCACCGGAGTAGCCGTTGATGTAGATGTCGCCACCCTCCTGCAGGGCGATGTCGTCGTTCTGCAGGGAGATCACCTTCACCGAGCCGACGGTGAAGGAGTACCAGAGGTTGTCGAGTTCGGGCTGGGTCTCGGTCGAGGGCAGCTCGAAGTAGGTCTGGTACGCGTCGAGACCGAGCTTGCCGTTGCCCAGCTCGATCTCGTGGTTGCCCGCGGCCGGCATCCACGGACGGAATCGCGCCGAGCGGCTGTTGTTGGTGAGGAAGTCGTGCCAGACGCGGATGCGGTCGGGCCCGGTGTTGGCGTAGCAGAGGTCACCGTTGAGGAGGTGGAACAGCGGGCCGACCTTCTCGATGCCGGTGACGATGTCGGCGGCGGCGGGCGTGGCGTTGGGCTCGAAGTCCCGGCCCGAGGCGTCGGCCGGGTTCGCCCCGGTCTTCCACGTCACACTGGGCGTGCCCTGGTCGCCGAAGCTGGTGAAGGTGAACGGAGCTCGGCCGGACGGCGCCGTGTGGAAGGTGCCGGCGTCGGGGGTGGCGCCGTCGTGCTGGGCCGCGTACAGGTAGTCGGTGTCGGCCCTGAGCTTGCTGATCAGCGCGTGATGGACCCAGGCGGTCCGCCCGGAGGTGCCGTCCACGTAGGTCTTCGTCGTCGCGTGCGCTGTGGAGCCGAAGCCGCCGCTCAGCGTGCCGTAGACGACCCGCGGGTTCTTGACGGCCGCGTCGGTGACCCACGAGACGACCATCTGGCTGCGCGGGTCGGCGCCGAAGGTCAGGTGCAGGCCCTGGACGGGGGTGGTGGCCGAGCCGGTGGTGAGACCGGTGACCTCCGACTTCGCCGGGGCCGCCTCGGCGGTTCCGGCGCCGAGGACCAGTGGGCCGGCGGCGGCGCCGGACACTGTCGCGCCGAACATGCCGAGCGCGTTGCGACGAGAGATTCTGGTTTGCTTGGATTCTTCGGACATTCCAGGGGCCTTTCGCGTCGTCGGGTGCAGTCGCACACCGACCGGGCAGCAGCGCTCCGAACCTGACAGCGGGCTCCGGCAGGTCAGCGGTGCGCGCACTCACGGACGCTAGGAAGCAAGGTCGACCGGAGCGGTGGGACAGGTGTGAACGCCAGATGGCGGTCACCGCAACGGACGGCAATTCCCGGCGGCCTGGCTACTGCCTTGGCCCGGTTGGGGTGTTCGGGCGCGCTCCCGTCAATCGTGATGAGGCCGACGCCGCAAGTCCCGCGCGCCATCTCGTCGGTACAGGGTCTCCGCGACGGTTCGGTGTCCCGGTGCGGGACGTCACGTCGGATGGCCGCGTAAAGCTCGCCCCGCGATCGCTGCGGCGGCACCGGTACGAAAGATCATGCGAGGCCGGGCACGAGTAGCCGGTCAAGGGCTCCGGTCCCCAACCGGTCCCCAAGAATGATCAAGGGCCGGTTTCGGACGCCTCCGAAACCGGCCCTGACCTGCGACTGTCTCCAGTCGGGACGACAGGATTTGAACCTGCGACCCCTTGACCCCCAGTCAAGTGCGCTACCAAGCTGCGCCACGTCCCGATGCGCTCGCTCGCGGTGACCCGCGTGATCGCTCGAACAGCACCTTACCCCACGTCCCTGGGAGGGCAGAAAGAGGACGGGCGGCGGCGGAGGGACAATCGGTCGCATGGGAGATGCGGAAGCAGGGGCACGGGACCGGGACGCCGAGGGGCGGGCGCGCAGCGCCCGGCCGCGCGACGGGCTGGGGCGGCCGCTGCCGTACGGCGCACCGGGCGTCGAGCGACAGCCCGAGGGGATCGTGCGGACCCCGGAGGAGACGGTCGCCGAGGCTCAGGCGCTGCTGGACGCCGGGAAGCCGTTCCATGCGCACGAGGTGTTCGAGGACGCCTGGAAGTCGGGGCCCGAGGCGGAGCGGACGCTGTGGCGGGGGCTCGCCCAGCTGGCGGTGGGGCTGACGCACGCGGCCCGCGGGAACGTGACCGGCGGGGCGCGGCTGCTGCGGCGCGGCGCGGATGCGGTGGAGGAGTGGGCGGCCGGGGGCGGGGGGCCGCGGCCGTACGGGATGGACGTCGACGGGCTCGCGCGGTGGGCGCGGGAGCTGGCCGGGCGGGTGGAGGGCGGCGCCGGGAGCGTCGGTACGAAGGTCGACGCGAAGGGTGAGGCGCCCCGGCTGCGCGGCTCCCGGTAGTACCGGGGTGACCCGCTGTCAGTGGCATGCGGCAGACTCGGGGACGTGCGAAAGATTCATGTCATCGGTATCGGCGCGGGCGACCCCGACCAGCTCACCCTCCAGGCGGTCCGGGCGCTGAAGGGCACGGACGTGTTCTTCCTCCTCGACAAGGGCGAGGTCAAGAGCGACCTGACACAGCTGCGCCGGCACATGCTCGACACGCACATACCGGACGGCGGCTACCGGCTGGTCGAGGCGCGGGACCCGGAGCGGGACCGGGCCGCGGGCGGCGGGGCGTACTCGCCGGCCGTCGGCGACTGGCGCACCGCCCGCGCGGACATCTACGAGCGGCTGATCCGCGAGGAGCTGGGCGAGGCGCAGACCGGCGCCTTCCTGGTGTGGGGCGATCCGTCGTTGTACGACAGCACGTTGGCGATCCTGGAGGAGGTGCTGGCCCGGGGCACGGTGCGGTTCGGGTACGACGTGGTGCCCGGGATCAGCAGCGTCTCGGCGCTGGCGGCCCGCCACCGCACGGGGCTGAACCGGGTGGCCCGGCCGGTGCAGATCACCACCGGCCGGCGCCTCTCCGAGGGGCTGCCGGACGGGGTGGACGACGTGGTGGTGATGCTCGACGCGCACCAGGCCTTCCGCCGGTACGCGGACGAGGACATCGACATCTACTGGGGCGCGTACCTCGGCACCCCGGACGAGATCCTGGTCTCCGGTCCGATCGCCGAGGCCGGCCCGCGCATCGAGCGGCTGCGGGCCGAGGCACGCGAGCGCAAGGGCTGGATCATGGACACGTATCTGCTGCGCCGCCACCCGGAGGTTCCGAAGGAGGGCTGAGCGGTACCCGGGTGGCTCCTTCCGGTATGCGACGGTAGCCCACCAGTGTGAAGGTGACCTCGTGACAGAGACCCAGGAGTCCGTCCTGCCCGACGCGTCCCAGCCGCCCGTGCTGGACCCCCGCCGGCGCAACGTCGTCTTCGTGACGATCATGCTGGGGATGCTGCTCGCGGCCCTGGACCAGACGATCGTGGGCACCGCGCTGCCGACGATCGTGTCGGACCTGGGCGGTGCCGCGCACATGTCGTGGGTGGTCACCTCGTACCTCCTCGCGGAGACCGTGGCGACCGTCCTGGTCGGCAAGTTCGGCGACCTGTTCGGCCGCAAGGTGGTCTTCCAGGTCTCGGCGATCGTCTTCATCACCGGCTCGTTCCTGTGCGGTCTGGCCACCAACATGTCGCTGCTGATCTCCTGGCGGGCGATGCAGGGCATCGGCGCCGGCGGGCTGATGGTGACCGCGATGGCACTGATCGCCGACGTCATCCCGCTGCGGGAGCGCGGCAAGTACCAGGGCGCGATCGGTGCGGTGTTCGGCGTGGCCACGGTCGTCGGACCGCTGCTCGGCGGGCTGTTCACCGACCACCTGTCGTGGCGCTGGGCGTTCTACGTCAACGTGCCCGTCGCGATCGTCGTGGTGGCCGCGGCCGCCCGCACCATCCCGGTGGTGAAGTCGGCGGCGAAGCCGGTCATCGACTACCTGGGCATCGCGCTGGTCGCGGTCGGCGCGAGCTCGCTCATCCTGGCGACGAGCTGGGGCGGCAACCAGTACCCGTGGGCCTCGGGCACCGTCGTCGGCCTGTTCACCGGCGGCGCGGTGGCGCTCGCGCTGTTCTGCTGGGTGGAGACCCGGGCACGGGAACCGATGCTGCCGATGCGGCTGTTCGGCAACCCGGTCTTCACGGTCTGCTCGATCCTCAGCTTCGTCGTCGGCTTCGCCATGCTCGGCGCGATGACCTATCTGCCGAGCTATCTCCAGTACGTCGACGGCGACTCGGCGACGGTCTCGGGCGTGCGGACCCTGCCGATGGTGATCGGCCTGCTCATCGCGTCCGTCTTCAGCGGCAACGTGGTGAGCAGGACCGGCCGGTACCGGGTCTTCCCGATCATCGGCTCCGCGGTCATGGGCGCCGGTCTCTACCTGATGTCCCTGATGGGGCCGGGCACCGGGGCCTGGCTGGAGTCGCTGTACATGTTCGTGCTCGGCACCGGCATCGGTCTGTCCATGCAGGTGCTGACGATCGCCGTGCAGAACACCGTCGAGTACACCGACCTGGGCACCGCGACCTCGGGCGTCACCTTCTTCCGTACGCTGGGCAGTTCGTTCGGTACGGCCGTCTTCGGCACCATCTACACCAACGCGCTGAAGCCGAACCTGGCGGACGGGATCGCCGCCGCCGACAGGGCGAGCGCGCTGGGCCCGGCGGTCATCGGCAAGGCGGCCACCAGCCCCGAAGGCCTCCACCGGCTGCCCGCGGCCGCCGCCGAGCCGATCATCCAGGCGTACGCCGACACCATCCACACCGTGTTCCTGTGGACCGTGCCGGTCGCGGCCGTCGGGTTCGTGGTGGCCCTGTTCCTCAAGGAGGTCCAGCTGCGGGACAGCGCCCGGCTCGGCTCCACCGACATGGGCGAGGGCTTCGCCTCGCCGCACGGACCGGACTCGCAGCGGGTGCTGGAGGCGGCCGTCGCGAAGATCATCGGCCGGGCGGACCTGGAGACCGCGCGCCGGATCATCGGCGGGTCCGGCACCCGGCTGGACGTGGCCGGCGCCTGGGCCGTGATGCAGGTCGAACTGCACACCCGGCTGGTCGGCCACGGCAACCTCGGCCTGATCGCCGCCCGCCGCCGGGTGCCCCCGGAGGTCCTGCTGCCCGTCTTCGACCGCATGGTCGACGAGGGCTGCCTCACCCGTACCGGCTCCTTCCTGTCCCTCACCGAGGCCGGCGACCACGAGGCCCGGGTCCTCGGGGAGGCGTGGGGCAGCTGGCTGAAGGACCGCGTCCAGCAGGACCTGGGCCGCCCCTCGGGCGCCGACCTGCGGGCCGCCGTCGACACCATCGGCAAACGGCTGCTGGTCGAGGACCTGACCGACGGGCTGTCCGAACAGACGGCGGACCTGGCGCCCGCCACCAGGACGGTCTGACGCCCGGGGCGTTCACGCGGGGCCGAGCCCCAGCCGCTCCAGTACGCCGGCGACGTCCGGCACCGCCGTCACGCCGTCCGGCAGCGAGGGCCGCCGTACGACGACCACGGGCAGCGCCAGCTCCCGTGCGGCCGTGAGTTTGGCGGCCGTGGCCGCTCCCCCGCTGTCCTTCGTGACCAGGACGTCGATCAGGTTCCCCTGCAGCAGTGCGGTCTCGTCGGCGACGGTGAACGGCCCGCGCGCCAGCAGCACTTCGGTGTGCCGGGGCATGGGGGGTTCGGGGGGCTCCACGGAGCGTACGACGAAGTGCCGGTCGCTCAGGTGGGCGAAGGCGGACAGGCCGAGGCGGCCGGTGGTGAGGAGGACGCGGGGGCCGAAGCGGGACAGGGCGGCGGCCGCCGCGGGCAGGGACGGGACCGGGTGCCAGTCGTCGCCGGGGCGCGGCCGCCAGCCGGGGCGGCGCAGGACGACGGAGGGGATTCCGGTGGCCCGGGCGGCGGCCGCCGCGTTGGCGGTGATCGTCTCGGCGAACGGGTGGGTGGCGTCCACCAGCACGTCCGCGCGGTGTTCGCGCAGCCAGTCGGCGAGGCCGGCCGCCCCGCCGAACCCGCCGATCCGCACCTCGCCGGCCAACGAGCCCGGCCGTGCGACCCGGCCCGCGAGCGAGGTCGTGACACGGACTCCGGGGCGCCCCGACAACTCGGTGGCCAGCCGGCGGGCCTCGGCGGTACCGCCGAGGATCAGGACGTGCGGGGACATGGGGCGAGGGTACGGGGTCCTTCGCAGGGAGCGAGGCCGCGGGGCGGGCGACCGGCCGACGCCGTGACGCGCGACGGCCGCCCGGCCAGATCGCCGGGCGGCCGTCGTGGGACGCGACCTCCGTCAGCCCTGGCGGGCCTTGAAGCGGGGGTCCTTCTTGTTGATCACGTAGACCACGCCGCGTCGGCGGACCACCTGGGCGCCGGGCTTGGCCTTCAGTGAGCGCAGGGACTTGCGCACCTTCATGGTTCTGTTCTCCTCGGGTCGGTCACCGGGCCGGGTCAGCCGCGGACGGCGGCGGAGCGGCCGTAACGGCGCTCGAAACGCTCCACTCGGCCGGCGCTGTCCAGGACCCGCGCCCTGCCGGTGTAGAAGGGGTGCGACGCGGACGAGATCTCCACGTCGATCAGCGGGTAGGTGTTGCCGTCCTCCCACTCGACCGTCCGGGACGAGTCGGCGGTCGAGCGGGTCAGGAACGCCGTGTCGGCGGCGCGGTCCCGGAAGACCACGAGCCGGGACGCGGGATGAATGCGGGCCTTCATGGGGTTTCCTCTCTGGGTCGTCGGTGCGTTCGGCTTCAGCGCTCTTCGCGGAAGTCGACGTGCGCGCCGGCCACCGGGTCGTACTTGCGCAGGACCAGCCGGTCGGGGTCGTTCCGGCGGTTCTTGCGGGTCACGTAGGTGACGCCGGTCCCGGCCGTCGACTTCAGCCTGACGACGGGACGCGCGGTGCTGCGTGCCATGAGGTCCTCCTTTCGCCCACACCCGGGATCCTTGATCCGGGCATGTCATTCACGACCTGTCCAACAACGCCCCCCGCCGTCGCATTCCCGGGTTCCCGGACCGGTCGGACCGGCCGGACCGGTCAGCGCAGGAGGAGCTGGAGGCCGCCGACGATCGTCGCCGCGATGACCAGCTGCTCGAACAGCCGCTGGTTGATCCGGTGCACGGCCCACTTGCCGATGAACGCGCCGGGGACGACGAACGCGACGAGCGCGGCGTCGAGGAGCAGCGAGTGGCCGTCGATCAGGCCGAGGCCGGCACTGAAGGGGACCTTGGAGACGTTCACGATCAGGAAGAAGAACGCCGAGGTGCCCAGGAAGCCGAGTTTCCGGAAGCCGGCCGACAGCAGGTACATCGACATCACCGGGCCGCCCGCGTTGGCGACCATCGTGGTGAAGCCGCCGAGCACGCCGTACGAACCGGCCTTCACCCGGCCCGCCCGGGTGGTGACCGCGTCCGGGTCGTCGGGGCGGTCGGCCGTGCGGCGCCGCCACAGCGTGACCCCGGCCATCAGCAGCAGGATCGCGCCGATCGAGGTCCGTACGACGCCGTCGTCGGCCCAGACCAGGAACAGCGTGCCGATCACCACGCCGGCCGCGACCGCCGGGAACAGCCGCCACAGCGTGGGCCAGTGGGCGTGCCTGCGGTAGGTCGCCACGGCC
This sequence comes from Streptomyces sp. NPDC047061, assembly GCF_040643955.1. NCBI lineage: Bacteria > Bacillati > Actinomycetota > Actinomycetes > Kitasatosporales > Streptomycetaceae > Streptomyces > Streptomyces sp. NPDC047061. The sequence continues at coordinate 96,126 of NZ_JBEYVI010000012.1, read as the reverse complement.
AGCACGTCGCCCGCGATGAGCAGCGGGAGCAGGACACCGGTGGAGGCGCGGGCCGGGAGGACCGCGGCGAAGATGGCGAGGCTGACGGTGTTGGCCCCGCTGACGGCGGTCTTGGAGAAGCCGACGAGCAGGGCGGCGAGTGCCAGGGCGGCGAACTCCCAGCCGGATATGTGCCAGAGCGTCATCGTGTTCATGCGGGGACCGATGTTATGTCCGGACAACCCGATGGTGTAAGTAGCGTCTCGCTGGTCGGTCCCGGCACCGGGCCGTCCGGCCGCCAGGCCGGGCCGCCTTCGCTGCCGGGCGCCGCAACCAAGCCCGCCGGTCGCCGCAACCAGGCCCTCGGAGGACCTACTTGGGCCCGTCCGGTCCGTCCGCGTCGAGCGCCGCCGCCCGCAGGGCGGCCGCCACCCGGGTGACCGCCTCGGCCGGCGGGTGCGGCAGCCGGGCCAGGAGCTGGCGGCGCTGCTCCTGGGGCCCGCCGCGCACCGGCAGGATCCGGACCCCCGGCGGCACGGCGGAGACGAGGGCGCCCGGAATGGTGGTCAGCCCGCAGCCGGCGGCGACGAGACGGAGCTTGGCCAGCCAGTCCCGCGCGACGTGGGCGATCTCCGGCCGCTCGTCCAGGCCCGGCCACACGCCCATCAGCCGGTCCTCCCCGGACGCGGAGCCGACGATCCAGCGCTGCCCGCGCAGGTCGGCCACGTCGACGTAGTCGCCGCGGGCCAGGGGATGCCCGGCCGGCAGCGCGAGACACAGGGCGCGTTCGGTGAGGGTCTGGAGCACCAGCGGGGGCGATTCGGCGTCCGGTGCCCGGAACGGGGGCGCCGAGGCGAGCAGGGCCAGGTCGATGCTGCCCGCACGCAGGGCACGTACCAGTGCGGGGGTGGTGCCCTCGCGGCCGACGACCCGGAGTCCGGGATCCGTCCGGCGGAGCGCGGTCAGGGCGCGGGGGACCAGGACGGCGCCCGCGGTGGGGAACCAGCCGAGGCGGACCGTCCCGGCCTCTCCGGGCAGCCCGGACAGTTCCCTCGCGGTCGCCTCGATCTCGTCGAGCACGGTCGTCGCGCGCCGCATGACGACGCGGCCGGCCGCGGTGAGCCGTACCCCGTCGCGCCGCCGCTCCAGCAGCTCCGCGCCCGCCGCCCGCTCGATCGCGGCGACCTGCCGGGACACCGCCGACTGGGTGTAGCCCAGCGAGGCGGCGGCCGCGGTGAAGGTCCCCTGTTCGGCGACCGCGCGGAAGACCCGCAGCGCGGTCAGTGACACATCGTTGAAGTCCATGATGTTTACGCATGCTAGCCGTGCGCAACTTTCGTTGGACTCATGACGGCCTCGTTCCTAGCGTGGGACGCATGAACGCTTCCCGCATCGCCCTGGTCACCGGCGCGAACCAAGGTCTCGGCCGTGCCCTCGTCGAAGGACTCGCCGCCCGGCTGGACCCCGACGACCTGGTCCTGCTCACCGGACGCGACCACGGCCGCGTGACGGACGCCGCCGTCGAGGTCGCCGGCCGGCCCGGGACCCGCGCCCGGGTCGAGGGCCGGGTCCTGGACGTCACCGACACCGACGCGATCGCCCGGCTCGCCGAAGACCTCCGGGTCCGCCACGGCGGGGTGGACATCGTCATCTCCAACGCGGTCGCCCGGGTGCTGCCCGGGGACTCGCAGTCCGAGCGGGCCGACGAGTTCATCGACGTCTCGAACACCGCCACCCAGGCGGTCCTGCGCTCCTTCGGCGCGGTCCTGCGCCCGGGCGGCCGGCTGCTGGTGGTCGCCAGTTCGCTCGGCACCCTCGGCCACCTCGACCCGCGGCTGCACCACCTGTTCGACGGCGCGAGCCTCGACCAGGTCGAGTACGCCGTCGAGTCCTGGCGCAGCGCCGTCCACAACCGGACCGCCACGGAGGCGGGCTGGCCGGTCTGGCTGAACGTGCCCTCGAAGGTGGCCCAGGTCGCCGCCGTCCGCGCGGTCGCCGCCGACCGCCGGGAGCAGGACCTGGCCGGCGGCACCCTGGTCGCCTCCGTCTGCCCCGGCATGGTCGACACCGCCACGTCCCGTCCCTGGTTCAGCGACTTCAGCGGGGCCCAGTCCCCCGCCGAGGCCGCCCGTGCGGTGCTCGACCTGGTCTTCGCCGAACAGGTGGACCCCGCTCTCTACGGCGAGCTGGTCCGCTTCGGAAAGCCGCTGCCCTGGCACGAGGGCACGCCTCCGGTGGAGCAGGACCGTCTCGTGACACCGTGAGCGGCGACGGGCCGCCGGGGCCGACTCCCCGGCGCCGGTAGCGCAGTTCGGCGCGGTCGCCGTGAAACGCTGACCGGGACGCGTGCATCCGAGCCCGTCGAGGAGGACGTCGTATGCCACCCCTGGTCGACCCGGTACCCGGTGGGAGCCCCGGCGATCTCGCCCGGGCCCATGCCCTCGCCCACGAGCTGTCCGCGCAGGGTGTGCGCGGGATCGTACTGGCCTATGTGGACACCGCCGGGATCTGCAGGGTGAAAACCGTCCCCTGGCAGGGGCTGCAGCCGGCGGTGGCCTGGGGTGTCGGCATGTCCCCGGTGTTCGACACCTTCCTGGCGAACGACGCGATCGTGCGTACCGACGTCCTCGGCTCGCCCGACGGCGACCTGCGCCTCTACCCGGACCTGGACCGGCTGGTGGTGCTGGCCGGGCAGCCCGGCTGGGCCTGGGCCCCCGTCGACCGGCTCACCCAGGAGGGCGACCGGCACCCCGGGTGCAGCCGCGCCTTCCTGCGCAGGGTCGTCGCCGACGCCGAGGACCGGCACGGCGTCACCTTCAGGGCGGGCATCGAGATCGAGTGGACGCTCGGCCGGGCCGCGGCACCGGCCGACGAGTTCGTGCCGGCCACGTCGGGCCCGGCGTACGGCGCCGCCCGGCAGATCGAGCTGAGCGACTACGCCGCCGACCTGCTCGGGGCCCTGGAGAAGCAGGAGGTGCCGGTCGCCCAGTTCCACCCGGAGTACGCGCCCGGCCAGTTCGAGCTCTCCACCGGCGCCCTGGACCCGCTGGCGGCGGCCGACCAGAGCGTGCTGGTACGGCACACCGTCCGCGCCGTCTCGCAGAAGCACGGCCTGCGCGCCTCCTTCGCCCCGGCCGTCGCCGAGCGGGGCGTCGGCAACGGCGGCCACCTCCATCTCTCGCTCTGGCGCCACGGCGTCAACCTGCACGCCGGGGGCGACGCCCGGTACGGCATGACGGCCGCGGCGGAGTCCTTCATCGCCGGGCTGCTGACGCACCTGCCCGCGCTGACGGCGGTGACCGCGCCGAGCCCGGCCAGCTACCTGCGGCTCAAACCCTCCCAGTGGGCGGGCGTCTTCACGGCCTGGGGCCGGGAGACCCGCGAGACCGGAGTCCGGGTCGTCACCGGCACGGCCGGCCACCAGACCCACGACGCCAACCTGGAGATCAAGCCGGTCGACCTGGCCGCCAACCCGTATCTGGCCCTCGGCTGCGCCATCGCCGCCGGACTCGACGGGCTCGCCTCGGCCGCGCCGCTGCCCGAGGAGGTCACCGACGACCCGGCCCGGCTGATCCCGGACGAGGCGGTGGCCCGGGGGGTGCGCCGGCTGCCGACCTCGCTCCCCCAGGCCGTCGAGGAGTTCCGCGAGAACGAGGTGCTGCGCACCGCGCTCGGCCCGGTCCTCGCCGACGCGGTGATCGCCGTGCGCGAGGGCGAGACGGGGTCCGTCGCCGGCCTGGACGACGCCGGGGTGGCGGCGGCCTACCGCTGGAAGTACTGATGCCGGGACCGGTCCGGGAAGCCCTGGACGCGCTCCCCCTCGTCGACCACCACTGCCACGGCGCGGTCACCGCCGACCTCACCGGGCCGGAGTTCGAGTCGCTGCTGACCGAGGGTGCGGCCTGGCCGGGCGTGTCGCCGTTCGACAGCCCGGCCGGCATCGCCGTACGACGGCACTGCGCGCCGCTGCTCGGCCTGGACCGGCACGCGCCCGCCGCCGACTACCTGGCGCGCCGGGCCGAACTGGGCTGGCAGGAGGTCAACCGCCGGTTCCTGGCGGCCGCGCACACGGAGACGTTCTGCGTGGACACCGGCTACGCCCCGCACCCGGTCACCTCCCCCGCCGAACTCGCGGCGGCGGCCGGCGCGCGTGCCTACGAGGTCGTACGGCTGGAGAGCGTCGCCGAGTCGGTCGCCGCGCAGGGCATCGACGCGTCCGGGTACGCGGCCGCCTTCCGGGCGGCGGCCGAGGAGGCGGTACGGCGGCCGGGTGTGGTCGCGGTCAAGTCGGTGGCCGCCTACCGCACCGGCTTCGCCCTGGACCCGGCCCGGCCGACGTACGCCGAGGTGACGCGCGCGGCCGCGCTGTGGTTCGCCCGGGGCGGCAGGCTCACGGACCCGGTGCTGATGCGCCATCTGCTGTGGACCGCCGTCGGACTCGGGCTGCCGCTCCAGCTCCACGCCGGTTTCGGCGACTCGGACCTGCGGCTGCACCACGCGGACCCGGCCCTGCTCACCGACTGGCTGCGGCTGACCGTGGGCACCGTCCCGGTGCTCCTGCTGCACTGCTGGCCCTACCAGCGCCAAGCCGCCTACCTGGCCGCGGTGTTCGAGCATGTGCACCTCGACGTCGGCCTCACGCTGCACCACGTGGGCCCGGCCCGGGCCGGGGCGGTCCTGGCGGAGGCGATGGAGATCACCCCGTTCCGCAAACTCCTGTACAGCTCGGACGCTTATGGTGTGGCCGAGTTCCACCACCTCGGCGCGCTCTCCTTCCGGCAGGGACTGGCCGGAATGCTCCAGGACCGGGTGGACGCCGACGAACTGAGCCCGACCGACGCGGTGCGGATCGCCGCCTGGACAGGACGTGACAACGCCCGTCGCCTCTACGGACTTCCCGCATCCGACCCCGGCCGCGACTGACCGCGCGCCCCACCCGGAAAGTATGATCAAGCAATGTCTGACATGACCGAAACCACGCCCGGTTGGCTGTCCTCCGACGAGCTGGAGATGGCTCGCGCCCGTATGCCGATCCTGTACGTGGAGGCCGTGCCGGTACGCGTCGACGACAGCGGCGAAGTCACCAGCATCGGACTGCTGCTCCGCATCGGCCCGGACGGAACCGTCAGCCGGACCCTGGTCTCCGGCCGGGTCCTGCACCACGAGCGGGTCCGCGACGCCCTGCTGCGCCATCTGGAGAAGGACCTCGGCCCGGTCGCCCTGCCCCGGGTGCCGACCTCGCTGCAGCCGTTCACGGTGGCCGAGTACTTCCCGACGCTGGGCGTCACCCCGTACCACGACCCGCGTCAGCACGCGGTGTCGCTGGCCTACATCGTGCCGGTGACCGGTGACTGCCGGCCCCGGCAGGACGCCCTCGACCTGGTATGGGTCAGCCCGCAGGAGGCGGTGTCCGAGGCCCTGCAGGGCGAGATGCCCGGCGGCCACGGGGTGCTGCTGAAGCAGGCGCTGGCCCATGTGGGGTTCGTGAGCTAGGGGGTCGCCCCGGGCACCGGGCCGGTGTGCCGCCGACGGCGTTCAGCCGAGCTGTTCGGCGGCCCAGCGGGCCCACTCCCGCTCCATCTCGGCCCAGCGCAGGCCGTATTCCAGGGCGATCCGGCCGTTGGCGGTCAACGGCCCCTCGTCCTGCTCCAGTTCGGTTCTCAGCTCCGCGAGCCGGTCGTGGTAGTCCCCGGCCAGCTCCGCCCGCTCGGCGAGGACCGCGCGGGCCTGCTCGTCCGAGCCCAGGTTGAAGAAGAAAACCTTGAGCAGCAGTTCGCTGCGGCGCGGCTGCTGCTGCGTCGGGGCCACCAGCCACTCCCGCAGTTCCTTGAGCCCCTCCTCCGTGACCCGGTACTCCTTGCGGCGGCGCGGGCCCTCGGCGGACACGTCGACCAGTCCGGCCTCCGCGAGCCGGTTCAGCTCCCCGTAGACCTGGCTCTGGGTGGCCGGCCAGACGTGCGCCAGCGAGGTGTCGAACAGCTTCAGCAGGTCGTAGCCGCTGGCGGGGCGGTCGACGAGGAGTCCGAGGAGTGCGTGGCGAAGGCTCATGCCTCCATCGTAAATCCAACATTGACAGATCCGGTAAGACATCTTTGCTTCGACCTGTCGATACTGGAATGTCAACTGGAATGTCAGGCTCTGGGCTCTCGGCAGTGGGAGCCGTTCGGGATCTCCTGCTCGGTCCAGATGCACTTGGCGTCGCTGAGGTAGCGGGCGCCCCAGCGCCGGGACAGGGCGGCGACCAGCTGGAGGCCGCGGCCGCCCTCGTCGGTGTAGGTGGCGTGGCGGATGCGCGGGGTGCTGAGGCTGCCGTCGTAGACCTCGCAGGTCAGGATGCGGCTGCGCAGCAGCCGTAGCCGCATGGGGCCCTTGGCGTGCCGGATCACGTTGCCGACCAGCTCGCTCACCAGGAGTTCGGTCGTCATCGACAGGTCGTCCAGGCCCCACCGGGAGAGCTGGTCGCGGACGATCTCCCGGGCCTGGCCGGCCGCCCGGGGGTCGTCGGGCAGACCGAAGGAGGCGATGTCGCCGGCGGGCAGGGCCCGGGTGTGGGCGATGAGCAGGGCCGCGTCGTCGTTGGTGTGCTCCCGGTCCGGCAGCAGCTCCTCGACGACCGTGTCGCACAGCTCCTCCACGCCCCGGACGTCCTCCTCCTGGTCGGCGCCGCCGAAGCGGGCCAGGCGGACCCCGGCGCCGCCCAGGACGCGCACCAGCTCGGCCAGGCCCTGCTCGGCGTCCTGGGCGTCGGATTCGATGAGCCCGTCGGTGCACAGGACGACCAGGCTCCCGTCCGGGAGCGGGAGTTCGTGCACGGCGAACGGCGGGGTGGCGGCGCCGAGCGGCGGATCGGGGCTCACGACGGGGCTCCGGACGGTGCCGTCGGGATGCACGAACACCGGCGGCGGATGCCCGGCGAGGGAGTAGCAGCAGGTGCGGCCGACCGGGTCGTAGACGGCGTAGAGGCAGGTGGCGTAGAAGTCCTCGCCGAGGTCGCTGACCAGGTCGTTGAGGTGGCCCAGCAGTTCGTCCGGGGCCATGTCGAGGTCGGCGAGGGTGCGTACGGCGGTGCGCAGCCGGCCCATGGTGGCGGCCTCGGCGATGCCGTGGCCCATCACGTCGCCGACCACCAGGGCGACCCGGTCGGCGGAGAGCGGGATCACGTCGAACCAGTCGCCGCCCACCTGTTCGCCGCGGCCCGCCGGCAGATAGCGCGCGGCCGCGACGGCGGCGGGCAGCCGCGGCAGGGTCCGGGGCAGCAGGGCGCTCTGCAGTTCCTGGGCGCGGGCATGTTCGAGGTCGTACAGGCGGGCCCGCTCCAGTGCCTGACCGACCAGGGCGCTGAGGGTGGTCAGGTGGGTGCGGTCCTCCTCGTCGAAGGGGCGCGGCTGGTTGTAGGAGAGGACCGACACCCCGACGGCCCGCCCGGAGGCGATCAGCGGCAGGAACGCCCACGCCATCTTCGGCGAGGTCCCCATCAGGATCTTGTCGGTGACGGCCGGGTAGCGCTCGTACATCTGGGCCGGTGACTCCATGAACTGCGGCCTGCGGGTGCGCAGCACGTCGGTGACGGGCATGCCGGTCTTGAGCGGGCCCTCGAACCGCTTGAGGTAGTCCTCCGGGTAGCCGACCTCGCCGACCCTGGTCAGCCTGCCGTCCTCGAACACGGAGACGACCAGCCCGTCGGCTCCGAACGGGGACAGGACGTGCTGCGCCACGGCCCGTACGACGTCCTCGACCGTCACGGCCTCGGCAAGGGTCGCGGTCAGCTCCACCGTCCGGGCCGTGCGCCCGTGACCGGGCCCGGGCTCCCGGTGTGCCTGCCTCCCGGCGGCGTGCTCCAGGCGCTCGGCGGTCCAGGCCGCCACCGCGTGCAGGAAGGACAGCTGGACGTCGTCGGGCCCGCCGGTTCCGGGCAGCAGGACGGAGAGCGCACCGACGGGCCCTTCGGTCCCGATCAGCGGGAGGGCCACCGTGCCGGCGGCGCCGGTCCCGAGGCCGTCCCCGGCCACCTGCACGAGGACGCCGCGCCGCAGCGCCCGGGACGGCGGTACGTCCTGTTCCTCGCGCAGCTCCGCCCAGGGTCTCGCCGCCTCGGCGTCGACACCGTCCACCGCCACCAGGGTCAGCCGGCCCGCCCCGGGGTCCCACCGGTGCAGGAGGGCCCCCTGTCCCCCGACACCCGCCGCCGCCTGCCGGAGGGCCAGCGCCAGTGCCCTCGCCCGCGCCCCCACGGCCGGGGACGACTCGGGTTCGGCCCCCTCCGGACGGTTCGGGCACATAACGACAGGTTAACGCGGCAGGTCGGAGCGACCACCGGACCGGCGGACCCGGTCGGGCCGGTCACCCCCGGGACAGTGCGGCGCGCAGCGCCTCGTCGATGCCGGGCTGCCGGAAGGTGAAACCCGCCTTGAGCAGACCGGCAGGAACGGCCCGGCAGCTGCCCGTGATGCTCTCGGAGAACTCGCCGAGGACGATCCGCAGTGCGAAGGCCGGCACGGCGGCGAGGGTGGGCCGGTGCAGGATCCGGCCCGTCGCCCGGGTGATCTCGCGGTTCGTGAGCGGCTCGGGGGCCGTGAAGTTGACGGGGCCGGCGAGGTCGTCGTGGTCGATCGCGTGGCGCAGGGCGGCGATGTGGTCGGGCAGTGAGATGAACGGCCAGAACTGGTCTCCGGAGCCGAGCCGGCCGCCGAGGCCGAACCGGAAGAGCGGGAAGAGCCTGCCCCAGGCGCCGCCGTCCGCGGAGACCACGAGGCCGGTGCGCGGGTGCACGACCCGGACGCCGGCCTGTGCGGCCGGCGCGGCGGCGGCCTCCCAGCCGACGCAGACGGAGGCCAGGAAGTCGCTTCCGGCCGGGTCGGACTCCGTGACGACGCGGTCCGCGGTGTCGCCGTAGTAGCCGGTGGCCGAGGCCGAGATCAGCACCCGGGGCGGTACGGCGGCCTCGGCACAGGCCTCGGCGACGGTCCGCGTCCCCTGGAGGCGGCTGAGGCTGATCTCCTGCTTGTACGCCGCGGTCCAGCGCCGGTCGCCGACCCCCGCTCCGGCCAGGTGCACCACGGCGTCGACACCGTCCAGGACGGCCGGGTCCAGCCGGGCGCCGGGCTCCCACGGCGCGGATTCGCTCCCGTCGGCCGCGCGGGCCGCGGTCCGCCCGCGGGTCAGGCGCAGCACGCGGTGGCCGTCGGCAAGGAGGGAACGGGTGAGGGCGGAGCCGATGAGTCCGGTGGACCCGGTGATCGCGACGCGCATGACGTTCTCCGATGAGCGATTTGTTTGAGAGTTCAAACTCTCGTCGCCAGAGTACGCGGAACGGATGTCCGCAGGACATAAGCAGCCGGATCATCGACGTCAACCAGTGCGGCATCACTCCCACTTGGTGCGTCGCTCACGACGGACCGAACGCACGCCCGTCGCACGCGGATGCCGGAAAACAATCAAGGGTGCGCATCAGGATCCGAAGACTCCGACACACACCCTGACCTGCTCATCAGCAAGTCGGGACGACAGGATTTGAACCTGCGACCCCTTGACCCCCAGTCAAGTGCGCTACCAAGCTGCGCCACGTCCCGGTGCCGTTTGACCTGGAGTTTCCCCGGTCGAAACGCGCAAGGAAACAATACCGCACTCGGCTCGGTGGTCGCGCACGCCTTTTGTCCCGGCCGGCCGCGGCGGTGCGGGGCGGGTGGTCAGCTCCCGCCCGGCAGCCCCAACTCCGGGTAGGAGTCGAGGAGTCGGGGCGGGGCCGCCTGCCGCCAGGAGTCGGCGAGGATGTCGCGCAGTTCGCCCTCGTCCTCCAGCGCGGCGAGCCGGACGCGGACCCAGGCGAATTGGGCCTCATGGTCGGCGATCCAGAACTTGGCCGGCTCGGCGAGCACCAGTTCGTCGCGCTCCTCCTTGGGGCAGCGCACGGCGATGGAGGTCTCGTCCTCGGGCAGCGTGGCGAACATCTTCCCGGCGACCCGGAACGTGGGCATGCTCCAGGCGATCTTCTCGCTGGTGTCCGGCAGGGACAGGGCGACACGGCGTACGTCTTCGGCTTCCTGCATGCCCCGAACCGTAGCCCCCGCCACTGACAGTCACCCGGCCCGAGCGCCCACGTGCTTGTAGTAGAGGGTCGTCGGGCGCAGCACCCCGGCGGGGTCGAGGGCGTAGTCGGGGATGACCCCGGCGCGGGTCCAGCCGGCCGAGCGGTAGAGGTGCTCGGCGGGGCTGTCCGTCTCGGTGTCCAGGTGGAGCAGGGTGATCCCGGTGCCGACCGCGGCTTCCTCGGCGACGGCCAGCAGCCCGCGTCCGACGCCCCGGCCGCGGGCGTCGCGGCGGACCATCAGCTTCACCAGTTCGGCGCGGTGCGGGCTGTTGGGCTTGTCGGGGTGGGGGAAGGCCAGGCCGACCGTGCCGACGGCCCGGCCGGCGCCGTCCAGCGCGACCCAGACGGCGAGCCGCCCGGCGGCCACGGCGGCCGCCCGCCCCCGCCACCAGGCGACGGCCTGCTCCCGCTCGAAGGGGGCGAGGAAGCCGACGGACGCCCCGCCGTTCACGGTGTCGGCAAGGAGCTCGGCCAACTCGCCCTCGCGTCGGAGCAGTTGTTCCGCGTCGAGGCGCAGTGCCGTCACGGCCGCACCACCGCCAGCACGTACCGCGCCTCCCCCGGTCCGGCGCACCGGAACCGTGTCGGCCCCCACACCCGCAGCCGCAGGCAGTCGCCGGCGTCCAGGAGGTGCTCGATGCCCTCCGCCGTCACGGCGAGGCTGCCGTCGAGCACCCAGATGTGCTGCTCCAGGCCGGGCACCGGCGGGCGGTCGTAGGCGATGTCCGCCCCCACCGAGAGCCGGCCCTCGACGAGTTCGCCGCGCAGTCCGCCGTGCGGCGGCGACACGGAGCGTCGTACGAAACCGGAGGCGCGGTCCTCCCACACCTGCTGTTCGGCGGCGCGCAGCACGGGCGCGGGTTCCGCCTCGACCTCGCTGAGCAACTGGGACATGGTCCGGCCGTAGACATGGCAGAGGCGGTTGAGGAGGGCTGCCGTGGGGCTGGTCTCGGCCCGTTCGGCCCGGGACAGGGTGGACCTGCTCACTCCGCTGCGCTCCGCCAACTCACCCAGGGACCAGCCGTGTTCGGCCCGCAGTTCGGCGAGGCGGGCGCCGAGGCGGACGTCGACGGGGTCGGGGGCCACCATCTCCTCCTGTTTCATATTCGGGATGATATCCCTGATATGAAACGACGACGTTAAGGACGGCGTCGAGAAGGGCTACATCCGTGCCGCCTCGCCCAGGGCGGTCAGCACCGGGCGGATCAGCGGATGTTCCTCGGCTCCGCGTCGTACGGCCGCGAAGACGCGGCGGGTCGGGGCGACGCCGTCGACGGGGTGGACGACCACACCGGTGAGGTCCATGCCGCGCAGCGCCGAGCGCGGGACGAGGGCCACGCCCGCGTCGGCCGCGGCCAGGGCCACCACGGCGCGGAAGTCGTCGGAGGAGTGTTCGAGGCGGGGCTGGAAGCCGGCGCTCTCGCAGGCCAGGACCACCACGTCGTGGCAGGGGTTGCCCGGGTACGGGCCGATCCAGGTGTCCTTGGCCAGTTCGGCGAGGGGCACCTCGGAGGCCTCGGCCAGCCGGTGGTGCAGGGGGACGACGGCGTCGAACGGCTCGGCGTACAGGGGTACGTGGGTGAGCCGGGGGTCGTCGGCGGGCGGGGCCCCTCGGTACTCGACGGCGACCGCGACGTCGACCTGCCGGTCCAGGACCATCGGGAGGCTGGCGTCGCCCTCGGCGTCCTGGACGCGGATGCGGATGCCGGGGGCGGTGCGGGCGAGCCGGGCCACGGCCGGGGCGACCACCTGCGCGATGCCGGTGGCGAAGGCGGCGACGGTGACCGTGCCGGCCTCGCCGGAGCCGTACGCGGCCAGCTCGGCCTCGGCCCGCTCCAGCTGGGCGAGGACCGCGTTGGTGTGGGCGAGCAGGATCTCGCCGGCCGGGGTCAGCCGTACGCCCTTGGCGCTGCGCTCTACCAGGCGGTGGCCGGTCTCCTGCTCGAGGGCCGTCAGCTGCTGGGAGACGGCCGAGGGGGTCAGATAGAGCGCGGCGGCAGCCGCCGTCACCGTGCGGTGGTCGGCCACCGCACGGAGGATGCGGAGCCGCCGCGCCTCGATCATGGGATTGATTATCGCAATATGTCGTCGCCGCTCGGGCCGTCGGCCCACCTCGGACCGGCGACCCGGCTTGAACCGGCGGCCCGCCGTCCCGCCCGGCTCAGCCCGCCAGTTCCGCCCGGGCCGCGACGAAGGCGTCCACCGCGCGGTTCACGTCGTCCGTCGAGTGGGCCGCGGAGAGCTGGACCCGGATCCGGGCCTGGCCCTGCGGGACCACCGGGTAGGAGAAGCCGATCACGTACACGCCGCGCTCCAGGAGCAGCTCGGCCATCCGGCCCGCCTCCGCCGCGTCCCCGATCATCACGGGGGCGATGGCGTGGTCACCGGGGAGGATGTCGAAGCCCTCCTCGGTCATCCGGCGGCGGAACAGGGCGGTGTTCTCGGCGAGCCGGACCCGCAGGTCGTCTGCCGCCTCCAGCAGGTCGAGGACCTTGAGGGAGGATGCCGCGATCACCGGGGCGAGGGTGTTGGAGAAGAGGTAGGGGCGGGAGCGCTGGCGGAGCAGGGCGACGATCTCGGCGCGGGCCGCGACATAGCCGCCGGAGGCGCCGCCGAGGGCCTTGCCGAGGGTGCCGGTGATGATGTCGACGCGGTCCATGACGCCGTGCAGCTCGGGGGTGCCGCGGCCGGACGGGCCGACGAAGCCGACGGCGTGCGAGTCGTCGACCATGACCATCGCGTCGTAGCGGTCGGCGAGGTCGCAGATCTCGCGGAGCGGCGCAAGATAGCCGTCCATGGAGAAGACGCCGTCGGTGACGACCAGCCGGCGCCGGGCGCTCTGCGCCTCCTTCAGCTGCCGTTCCAGGTCGGCCAGGTCGCGGTTGGCGTAGCGCAGGCGGCGGGCCTTGGAGAGGCGGATGCCGTCGATGATGGAGGCGTGGTTGAGGGCGTCGGAGATCACCGCGTCCTCCTCGCCGAGGAGGGTCTCGAAGACACCGCCGTTGGCGTCGAAGCAGGAGGAGTAGAGGATCGTGTCCTCCTGGCCGAGGAACGCCGACAGGCGTGCCTCCAGCTCCTTGTGGACCTCCTGGGTGCCGCAGATGAAACGGACCGAGGCCATGCCGTAGCCCCAGCGGTCCAGGGCCTCGTGGGCGGCGGCGATCACCTCGGGGTGGTCGGCGAGGCCGAGGTAGTTGTTGGCGCAGAAGTTGAGGACCTCGCCCGGGCGGCCGCCGGCGGTGACGGCGACGGTCGCGGACTGCGGGGTGCCGATGACCCGCTCGGGCTTGTGCAGACCGGCGGCGCGGATCTCGTCGAGGGTGGCGCGCAGGTCGTCGCGCACGGAGTCGAACATCATCAGTCCTTGGGTGTCGTCAGCGGGTCCGTCAGCAGGGCCATCAGTGGGGGCCGTCAACGGGGCCGTCAGTGGGTCCAGTCGAGGATGACCTTGCCGCCGCGGCCGCTCGCCGCGTCGGCGAAGGCCGCCTCGAAGTCGCGGTAGCCGTACCGGCCGGTGATCACGGGCGCGAGGTCGAGTCCGCCCTCCAGCAGCACCGACATCGCGTACCAGGTCTCGAACATCTCACGGCCGTAGATGCCCTTGATGGTGATCATCGAGGTGACGATCCGGGCCCAGTCGACGGGGAACTCCTGGGCGGGCAGGCCGAGCACGGCGATCCGGCCGCCGTGCGTCATGTTGGCGATCATGTCGCGCATGGCCTCGGGCCGGCCGGACATCTCCAGGCCGATGTCGAAGCCCTCACGCAGCCCCAGCTGCCGCTGTCCGTCGGCGATGCCCGCCTGTGACACGTTCAGGGCGAGGCTCACGCCGATCTTGCGGCCGAGTTCGAGGCGCTCCTCGCTGACGTCGGTGATCACGACGTGCCGGGCGCCCGCGTGCCGGGCCACGGCGGCGGCCATGAGCCCGATCGGCCCCGCGCCGGTGATCAGGACGTCCTCGCCGACCAGCGGGAAGGAGAGCGCGGTGTGCACGGCGTTGCCGAACGGGTCGAAGATCGCGGCCACGTCGAGGTCGACGGGGACCCGGTGCACCCAGACGTTGCCGGCGGGCAGCGCGACGTACTCGGCGAACGCGCCGTCCCGGCCCACGCCCAGGCCGACCGTAGCGCGGCACAGATGGCGCCGCCCGGCCTGGCAGTTGCGGCACTTGCCGCAGACGAGGTGGCCCTCGCCGCTGACCCGGTCGCCCACGTTGATGTCGGTGACGTCCCGGCCGGTCGCCGCGACCTCGCCGACGAACTCGTGGCCGACCACGAGCGGGGTGGTGATCGCCTGCTGCGCCCAGCCGTCCCAGGCACGGATGTGCAGATCGGTGCCGCAGATGCCGGTCCGCAGGACCTTGATCAGTACGTCACCCGGTCCGACCGTGGGCTCCGGTACGTCCGTGAGCCACAGCCCGGGCTCCGCCTTCTCCTTGACCAGCGCCTTCAACGCTACGGCTCCTGTGCGTGAGATCCCGGCCGCGGGGTCGCCGAGGCGGCCCCGCGGCCGGGGAGGGGGTGGAATCTCACAGCAATCTGCCCCACCCCGGAGCATCGGTCCATCGAGGATTTCTTAAGCACCGCCACAGCTCCGCTTCACGCCCTCGGAACACCCGCCAGGACACGGCTAGTCGAGGCGGGAGACCTGGTAGTGGGCGATACGCCAGTCTTCGCCCGTCCGGGTGGCGAGGACGGAGAGCCTGACGTCCAGCGGGGGCCGGTCCGTGAACGAGAACTCGACGGCCAGGTACCCGAGGACGACGCCGTCGGCGGGCCGCCTGGTCTCCAGGACCCGGTACGCCGCCTTCATGCCGAGGGGCTGGGAGTCGTAGTACGCGGCGACACCCTGCGGTCCGACGCTGTAGGGGTGCAGTCCCTGGAAGACGGCGTCCTCGGTGAACTCGGCCGCGACGCGCTCGGGTCGGTGTGCGTCGACGGCCGCCTTCCACCGGTCGAGCACTGCGCTCAGGATGGCCGTGTCGTCGGTCGTGCTGGTCATGTCCGCTCCTTGCTCTCCCTGGTCGGTGACTCGCCCTGCCGTCAGTGTCCGGCGCTCATACCGCCGTCGACGTGCAGGATCTCGCCGGTGACGAACGGTGCGGTCTCCAGGAAGAGAACCGCGTCGACGATGTCGCTCACTTCACCCATCCGGCCGACCGGGTGCAGGGCGGCGAGGAACTCGTGGGTCTCCGCCGGGTGCATCGGGGTCTTGATGGTGCCGGGCGACACCGCGTTGACGCGGATGCCACGGGTGGCGTACTCGATCGCCAGGGACTTGGTCGCGGACTGCAGGCCGCCCTTGGTCAGCGAGGCCAGGACGGAGGGAACGCGGGCGTCCGGGCTGTCGACCAGGCTGGTGGTGACGCTGACGACGTGCCCGCCGCCCTGGGCGAGCAGGTGCGGGACCGCCCGCTGGGTGAGGTGGAAGAAGCCGGCGACGTTGATGCCGGTGACGGCGGCGTAGTCCTCGGCGGTGTAGTCGGTGAACGGCTTGGCGACGAAGACGCCGGCGTTGTTGACCACGGTGTCGATACGGCCGAACCGCTCGACGGCGGCCGCCACGACCCGCTCGGCGGTCGCCGGGTCGGCGATGTCGCCCTGGACGGTCAGGACGCCGGCGTCGTCGGCGGGGGCGATGGTGCGCGAGGTGGCGACGACCGCGTGGCCGAGCTTGCGGTAGCCCTCGACGAGGGCGGCGCCGATGCCCTGCGAAGCACCGGTGACGATGGCGACCTTCTGCTGCTGCGTGCTCATGATGACCTTCTCCGTAGTGGCTGACCGGTTACTAGCCGACCGGTCGACTATTCGGAAGGTAGGTCGGGCCGGGACGGGATGCCAGGATCGGTGTCCTCCCGGCTGGGAGACGCGGCCTCCCAGCGCAGCTCAGCCCGGGAGTGCGTACGGGTCGCCGGCGGGCAGCCAGGCGTCCGGGGCATGGATCCCGAGGTCGCCGACGCCCTCGCTCAGGGCGTCGACGACGGCCAGGACACCCGCGCGGTCCTCCCCCGCGCGCCAGACCAGGGACCAGGTCCAGTACACCTTCGGCGCGACGACCTCGCGGCGGACCAGGTCGGGCGGGAGCGGAGTGGTCTGGCCCTTGGGCGAGTTGAGGACGGGCCGGGTGCAGCGGCGGACGTGGTCGAAGTAGGCGGGGCCGGTGACGGCACCGTCGGAGATGCGCACCGCGCGGGCGCCGACGGCCCGCGTGAGCTCCTCGGCGTACTCGTTCCAGGAGGCCCAGGAGGTGATGTCGTCGTCGATGAGGACGTCGGTGTCCCGGGCCGGCAGGTCGCTCGTGTCGGTGCCCTTCGCGACGGCGTACAGCCGGTCCGCGCCGATCAGCCGGGCCCGCAGCCCGAGCCGTTCGAGGTCCTCGGTGCGCACCCAGCAGACGGCGAGGTCCAGACTGCCGTCGGCGACCCGGGCGGCCTGCGTGTGGGAGGGCGCGACCCAGGCGTCCACATGCACCCGGGCGACCGCGGCCGTCCGTGAACCCAGGTCCGGCGGAAGCCAGTTGACGTATCCGAGCCGTACCGCCTGGGATCCCGAGAGGCGGCCCGCCCGGCGCCTGAGGTCGTCGGCCCGCGCCAGCAGGTCCCGGGTGTGCGGGAGCAGCTCGGCGCCCGCCGGGGTGAGGGAGACCGAGCGGCGGTCCCGGTCGAACAGCCGGACGCCCAGGTCCCGTTCGAGCGCCTTGATCTGCTGGGAGAGCGAGGGGCCCGCGATGAGCAGCCGCTCGGCGGCCCGGCCGAAGTTCAGTTCCTCGGCGACCGCGACGAAATAGCGCAGCTGGCGCAGTTCCACGCGCGTCATGCTACGCGCGCTGGGAGGCCGCGCCTCTCAGCAGCGAGGCGGCCGGTCGTGGCACCGGTGCCGGCGGCGGCGCACGATGGAGTGACCGGCAACAGAGCGACACCGGAGGGAGCACATCGTGCGAGAGTTCCTGGTCGAGATCACCACCGACATCCCCGAGGGCACGGGCCAGGACGAGATCGACCGGCGGCGGGCCGCGGAGGCCGTCCGGGCGCGGGAACTGGCCGCGACCGGTCATCTGGCCCGGCTGTGGCGCCCGGTGGGCGAGTTGCGCAGCATCGGTGTGTGGCGGGCCGCCGACGAGGAGGAACTCCACGAGAAGGTGCTCGGCACCCTGCCGCTGCGCCCGTGGATGACACTCACCGTCACCCCGCTGGAGTCCCACCCCAACGACCCGGGCCGGGCCGACGGCACCCGATGACCGCCGCCTCCCCCTGGACCCATGTCACCAGGGCCGCCGCCGCACTCGCGGCGGGCATGGGCGTCGGCTGTCTCGTCGCCGCCGCCGTGCTGCGGATCGGGTTCCCGCACCACATGGTCGGGGACCACACAGCGCCGGTACGACAGCGCCGACCGGCCGAAGCCACCGGCCCCTAGGCCACCCGCCCCTGGGCCGCAGGCCCTACGCGGCTGTCACGCCGAGCAGGGCCCGGCAGTTGTCCCAGAGCGGGGTCAGCCGCCCGGTGCTGTTGTACAGCTTGGCGAGCATCACCTGGCCCTCCAGCTGGGCCACCACCGCCCGTGCCGCCTCGCGGGTGTCGGTCACGCCCACGTCGCCGCGCTCCCGGGCCTCGGCGACGACCGACTCCACCATGTCGACCTGGGCGTCGAAGATCTCCTGGAGCCGTCCGCGGACCGCCTCGGTCTGGTTGCTCAGTTCCAGGGCGAGGTTCCCGAACAGACAGCCCGCCACGGTCCCGCAGCCCCGCTGGCCGGCGAGCTGGCCGGCCTCGGTCTCCTCGAACAGCCGCCGCAGCCGCCGCAGCGGCTCGGCGTCACCGGTCAGGGCCCGGGTCCAGTCGCGCTTCTGGGCGGCCCAGTGCTCGTCGACGACCGCGAGCGCGAGGGCCTCCTTGGACTCGAAGAAGTAGTAGAAACTGCCCTTCGGCACCCCGGCCGCCTTGCAGATCTCGGCCACGCCGAGCGCGGAGTAGCCACGCCCTTCGATCAGCGAGCGAGCGGCGTCGAGGATCTTCCGCCTGGCGTCACTGGTACGTCCCATACGACCAGGGTACGGAGGTACTAGACCGGTCGGCTAGCGAAGGGGATGTTCCCGTCGTCACAGCAGCGGGAGACCGTCGGCCTCGCGCCGCTCGATCCGGGCCACCAGCTCGGCCGCCGACGACTTGATCGTCTCCAGACCGGCCCGGCCCCAGGGCCGCGGCTCCACGTCGACCACGCACACCGTGCCGAGCACCGTCCCCGTGCTGTCGATCAGCGGGGCGCCCAGGTAGGAACGGATGCCGAAGTCGTCGACGACCGGGTTGCCCGCGAACCGCGGGTAGTCGCAGACGTCCTCCAGGACCAGCGCCTTGCGCCGGACCACCACATGGGGGCAGAAACCATGGTCACGGGCCAGCTCACGGCCCAGTACGGGGGTGCTGCCGTCCGGCCGCACCACGGGCGGTGCCACGTCCGGCAGGTGCAGACCCGCGAAGAACTGGCGGTTCACGTCGATGAAGTTGACCATGGCGTACGGCGCCCGGGTGACCTCGGCGAGCCGGTCCGCGTAGGCGTCGAGGGCGGGGTCCGGGTGTGCGCCCAGACGCAGTTGGCCGAGGCGCCGGGTGCGCTCGGGTGCCTCCTTGTCCTCGGGCGTGAGCAGCAGCCGGCCGGCCGGGCGTGACGGGTCGTACCTCATGCGCGGGCTCCGTCGCAGTGGACGTGGGTCATATACGGGCTCCGTGAGGGATGTTGGGAGTTCACATGTGGGCGCCGTGGCTCGGCGCGGAGACCGGAGCGTGGGCGATCAGATGACGGACGAGGGTGAGCAGGGTCTGGACCCCGGAACTGGAGATCCGGGCGTCGCAGCGGACCACGGGGATCTCCGGGTCGAGGTCGATGGCGGCGCGCACCTCGTCGGGGTCGTAGCGGTAGGAGCCGTCGAACTCGTTGATGGCGACGATGAAGCCGAGGCCGCGCTCCTCGAAGAAGTCGACGGCCGCGAAGCAGTCCTCCAGGCGGCGGGTGTCGGCGAGGATGACCGCGCCGAGTGCGCCCTCGGACAGCTCGTCCCACATGAACCAGAACCGCTCCTGTCCGGGCGTGCCGAACAGGTAGAGGACGTGTTCCGGGTCCAGGGTGATGCGGCCGAAGTCCATGGCCACGGTCGTCTCGACCTTGTTCTCGATCCCGTCGAGGCTGTCGGTCGCGGCACTGACCGTGGTGAGGAGTTCCTCCGTGGACAGCGGGGCGATCTCGCTGACCGCGCCCACGAAGGTGGTCTTGCCGACCCCGAACCCACCGGCCACCAGGATCTTCAGCGCGGTGGGAAAGGGATCAGAGCTGTCGTCGTAGTCCATCGAGTACTGCCTCCAGGAGGGACCGGTCAGTCGGGTTGTGGTGGAACACGGGGGGCTTGGCGGTCAGCGCCCCGCAGTCGACGAGGTCGGAGAGCAGCACCTTGGTGACCACGGCGGGCAGTTTGAGGTGCGCGGCGACCTCGGCGACCGAGACGGGGGCGCGGCACAGGTCGAGTGCCTGTGCGTGCTCGAGGCCGAGGTAGCCGAGGGGTGTGGACCCGGTCGCCATCACCTGCGACATGAGGTCGAGGGCGATGCTGGGCTCGGTGCGGCCGTTGCTGACCGTGAACGGGCGCACAAGGCGTCCGGCCGCGTCGTCGAGCCAGGGCCCGTCGCCGGCTGCCGCCACCCTCAAGGCCTCATCGCCGTGGAGTCGACGGCGTGCTGCCGGGGCGCGGTGACGAGGTACGGGCGGACGCTCTTGACCAGCATCGCCATTTCGTAGCCGAGGACGGCGGCGTCGGCCTCCCGACCGGCCAGCACGGCGAGGCAGGTGCCGGAGCCGGCGGTGGTGACGAACAGCAGCGTCGAGTCGAGTTCGACGACGACCTGGCGGACGTCCCCGCCGTCGCCGAACCGGACGCCCGCGCTGCGGCCTAGCGAGTACAGGCCGGAGGCGAGCGCCGCCATGTGGTCGGCGCTGTCCGGATCCAGGCCGTGGACGGACTTCACCAGCCCGTCGCAGGACAGGAGCACCGCGCTGGTCGTGTGCGGTACGCGCTGCACTAGGCCGCTCATCAGCCAGTCGAGGTCGGATACCTGGGCGGTCGGCGCATCGCTCGCCATGGTGGATCGACTCCTTGGGGTAAGAAGGTCTGCGGGAGCGGTGGGGGTGGGGGTGGAGACGGTGCTGGTCATCCGGCCGGTGCGCTCCCGTCGGGCCGGGTGGTGAAGTCGGAGGTGTGCACCGGGCGCAGGGCCTGGGAGTACGACTGGGGTCGGGACGCGGACTGGGCGTCGGCGGGGTCCCGGTGGGTTCGGTTCATGTGTGTGGGGGACATGTGGTCCATGGCCGCCGGGTGACCTGTGGTCATGTGGTCCGGGGCCATGTGATCCGGGGTCATGTGGTCCGAGGCCGTGTGGTCCGAGGCCAGGTGGTCGGAGGTCACATGGCCTGAGACCAGGGGGTCGAGCGTGAGGGGGGCCGGCGTCATGCGGTGCCGGGCGGACTGGTCCGGAGCTGTGTGGTCGGGAGCCGTGTAGTGCGGGGCCAGGTACCCGGCCTCCATGTGCGTCACGTCCGCATGCGCCGCCCCCGTGTGCAGGGCGTCCGTGCGGGCGGAGCCCATGTGCGTGGAGTCCATGTGCGTGGCATGCGACGTGCTGGCCGGCCGGTCGCCGGATTGGTCGCCGACGACCATGTCGGCGAAGCCCATACCGGTGAACCCGTCGTGGAGGGATGCGCCATGTGTCCCGCCCGCGGACTCGCCGGTGGGCGGCTCCCCCTGGGTGGCCTCCAGGTGCTGCTGCGCTTCGGCGAGGCCGATGCCGCGCTGGAAGGCAGCCATCAGGCCGGGGTCGTGTCCGGCCGGGACCTCGCTGTCCTGGCGGGGCACCGGGCCGCCGCGCAGCTGGGGAACGATGTGCTCCTGGGCGCGGCGGCGCGGCAGTTGGGGTTTGCCCATGGTGCCGCGCACGGCGCCGACGCGCGGTACGGGCGCGCTGCCCGCGTGCTCGGCGACCACGGACCGGTCCTCGGGCCGGATGCCGGGCAGCGCCTCGGCGGGGTTCGCGCGGGTCTCCTGGGCGCCGCGCACCGGCAGCGGCGCGGGACCGCCCCCGTGCGGCGCGCGCCGACGACGGCCACCGGCGGCGGTGGGGGCGCTCGCGGCGGGACCCTGCTGCTGCCCGGGCCCTCGGCCGGCCGGCGGACCGCCCGCGGTGGCCCGGTTTCCGGTCCCCGTGTCCGAACCGGTCGCGCCGCCGGGCCGAACGCCCTCCAGCGCCCCGGTGCCGTCGGACGGCCGTGCTCCCGCGGTCCCGGGCGCACCTGGCGCCCCCGGCGCACCGCCCCCGGTCGCCGTGGAGCGCGGCTGCGGTACGGCGACGGGTGCCCCGGGTGCGCCCGGAGCCGTGCCCAACAGGCCCTGCGGGACGACGAGGACGGCCTGGACGCCGCCGTAGATGTTGGTCTGGAGGCGGACGTTGATGCCGTGCCGGCGGGCGAGCTGGGAGACGACGAAGAGTCCGATACGGCCGTCGGCCAGCAGGCTGGCGACGTTGACCTGGTCGGGGTCGGCGAGCAGGGCGTTCATCTTGGACTGCTCGCCGACCGGCATGCCGAGTCCGCGGTCCTCGACCTCGACCGCGAGGCCGGAGGTGACGAGGTTGGCGCGGAGCAGCACCTGGGTGTGCGGGGCGGAGAACACCGTGGCGTTCTCGACGAGTTCGGCGAGGAGGTGGATGACGTCGGCGACGGCGTGCCCGCGCAGTTCGCCGTCGATCGGCGGGACGAGTTTGACCCGGGAGTACTGCTCGACCTCGGCGATGGCGGAGCGCAGCACCTCGGTCATGGAGACGGGGTTGCTCCACTGCCGCCGGGACACGGCGCCGCCGAGCACGGCGAGGTTCTCGGCGTGCCGTCGGATGCGGGTGGCCAGGTGGTCGACGTGGAAGAGGCCCTTGAGGAGGTCCGGGTCCTCGATCTCGTTCTCCAGTTCGTCGAGGATCGAGATTTCCCGGTGCACGAGGGACTGAAGGCGCCGCGCCAGGTTGACGAAGACCTCCAGCTTCTGTTCACTGCCGGCCTGGCTGGAGAGCTGGGCCGCCTGCACGACGGCGGTGACGGCGCCGTCGTGCGCGCGGGACAGGTCGGCGGCGAGCAGCTCGAAGTCGTCCGCGTCGTCGGGTGGTCCGCCGCGCGGCTTGCGCGGGGGCGGGGTCTCGCCGCGGCGCAGCGCGTCGACGAGGGCCAGCAGATCGGCCTCGCCGCGGGCGGCGTTGCGGCGCAGGACGGCGACGCGGTCGCTGACCGAGCGGGCGGCGCGGCCCGCAGCCACGGCGGCGATCACGATGCCCGCGGCCGTCACCGAGACCGCGCCGGTGAGCACGGCGAGCAGGGTGAGGCTGGGCCGGGCGCCGGTGGAGCGGACGGTGAACAGGACGGCCGCGCAGCCGCTGAGCGCCACCGCGACCGGTGGCAGCACCGCCAGACGCATGAGCTGAGGCCGTATGTGGGTCTCGGGCAGCGCGGGAACGGGTCGGGCGACCGGACGCCCGTGCCGGCCGCCCTCACGGCGGTCGGCGCGGGCGGCCGGTGCACGGAGGTGAGACATCTGCGTCCTCGTACTGGTCCGTCGGGCCTGGTTCCTCGCGCGGGTCGCGCGAGTTGGGCATGCGCCATCGCAATGCCGGCCGAGGGGACCGCAAAAGAATTCGGCCCCGCGTCGCCCGACGGACACTCACAGTAGTCGCCAAGGCATCATGTGCGGTGGGCAGTTGACAAAGTCCCCCGGAGATGGTCCCGCTCTGGTATGAGCCGTCGCACGAAAGACCGATAACCCCCTCGACACTCCACTCCCGAACAATCACCGACCGATCCGACCTGCTCAGAAACGGTCACGCACAGAAGACGCGGACCGGGGCTCCCGTCACCTCGCCCCGCTCGCCGACCCCCGGTCCGCGCACCCTCGGCCGGTCGGGCCGGACGGCCGGAGGGGCTTCCGCACCCCCTTCACCACGCCTGAAATATCACTCACGGTGACCCCTTTGGCCTCGACTGCTCTTCGTCGGGGCGCGGCGCGGGCCGTCGTGGGCGCCGACGCCCGTCACCGCGTCGGCCGCGGCCCGGGTCAGGTCCGGGCGGCTGAGGACTTCCGTGCTGTCGATGAACTGGTCCACCGCACCGGCCCTGTGCAACGCCCGTATCTCCGGGTCCTTGATGCGGGCGGTGAGGGCCCGGGTGAAGCGGTCGGCGCGCAGCACCCGGAAGGGCCGGGCGTGGTAGGTGCGCGTGGCCGGGTCGACCCGGTCGGTGAGCTCCAGTTCGTTGTGCAGGTGGGCGACGATCTCGTACGCCTGGACCAGATGACGCTCGCGCAGGTGCCAGTCGGTGGCGGCGAGGACGGCGGTGAGTTCGGAGGTGAGCCGTGGGGCCGCGGGGGTGCGGGCGAAGGCGCTGCCGAGCCATTTGCCGTAGGGCGGGTAGCGCCGGTCCATCAGCAGGGAGAGCCGCATGAGGTCGCGGACCAGGCGGGAGGCCTCGACGGCGGAACCCAGTTCGTCGCCGACCTCGCCGCAACGGCCGACGAAGGCCTCCTCCTGGGCGATGCGCTGCCACTGGCAGGCGAGGACGTGGAGCCACAGGTCGTGCGGGTACCAGCGCAGGGCGGTGCGGGCCGGGGTGAGCGTGTGCAGGCCGTCGTGGAACACGGCGCCGGCGGTGACCTCGGCGAGGAGCTGGGTGGGCATGGCGAGCCAGTGCGCCGGGGTGACGCCGGAGGCGGGGTCGAAGCCGAGGGTGGCACGGAACCAGGAGGAGACGCCGGTCACTTCGACGCGGTGGTGCACCGGCCCGTCGGTCACCCGCATGACGCGGACGTCCCGATCCTCGGTGGCGGCGAAGTGGGTGGGCCAGCCGTGAAAGGTCTTCGGTAGGTGTTCGGCGAGCACATGTCTGATGCGTCCGGCGTGGCGGCTCACATCGTGGGAGTGGAGGAAGAGCTGGAGCCGGGGGCCCCATTCGTGGTCGGCGGAGCGCTCGGTGTCGTAACCGAGCACTTCGGAGCCCGCGCCGATGCGGGCCGCGGAATGGGGTATGCCGGGAGCGGCCTCCTCCAGCAGTGGGCGTACGGCCTCGGTGTAGAAGCGCCGGGAAAGCTCAAGTCCCGGTAAGAAAGTAGGACTTGGCATATGTGCAGGGCTCATGACGATGCCCCTGCCCAGCTTGTGCAGGGGCATGCACGCCATTTTCACGTCACCGCCACACCGGTGACGGCGTCACAGGCCCTTCGTCACACGTTCCTCGCCGCTCGCGCCCGTCGGCCCGCCGTCACCGGTCGCCCGCGAGGTCACGCCTCGCCCTCGATGTCACGCCTCGCCGGCGAGGTCGAGATCCCCCTGCCCGGGGGCACCCTCCGGCTGCTTCTCGGTGCGCCAGGGCCTGGCGATCGGCGCCGAGACCGTACGCCACCACGGGTCCGCGGGCAGCTTGCCGGACGGCTCGAAGGGCTCACCGGGACGCGGCAGCGCGACCGCCTGGCCCGCCTCGTCGCCGGCGTCCTTGGTCCACTCCCCCGGCTCGGCCCAGGCGTGCGGGGCGAGGTTGAAGGTGCCCCAGTGGATCGGCAGCAACACACCGTGCGGCTGCCCGCCCTGGAGGTCGAGGTGGGCGCGCATGCCCTCCTGCGGCGTCATGTGTATGTCGGGCCAGAACTCGCTGTACGCGCCGATCTGGATCATCGTCACGTCGAAGGGCCCGTGGTCGGCGCCGATGTCCTTGAAGCCGTCGAAGTAGCCGGTGTCACCGCTGTGGTAGATCCGGTGCTCCTCGCCGGCCACGACCCAGGACGCCCACAGGGTGTGCTGGGTGTTGCGCAGCCCACGGCCGCAGAAGTGGCGGGCGGGGGTGGCCGTCAGGGTGAGCCCGCCGACCTTGGTCTCCTCGTGCCAGTCCAGCTCCCGCAGCCGGTCCGCGGAGACGCCCCACTGTTCGAGATGGGCACCGACGCCGAGCGGCACCGCGAACAGGGTGTCCGTGCCGGCCAGTGCCTTGATCGTGGGCAGGTCGAGATGGTCGTAGTGGTCGTGTGAGATGACCACCACGTCGACCGGGCCGAGCGCGGCGACCGGCAGCGGCGCCGGGTGCAGCCGCCTGGGCCCGGCGAACGGGAACGGGGAGCAGCGCTCGCCCCAGACGGGGTCGAACAGGACGCGGTGCCCGTCGATCTCCGCGAGGACGCTGGAGTGGCCCATCCACGTCACCCGCAGGCCGGAGGCGGCGGGCCGGCCGAGGTCGGCGACGGTGGTGGGGTGCACCGGGACAGTACCGCGGGGAGCCCTGCGGGCGCGCTGCTCCTTCTCGAAGTAGGTCTTCGCGAACTCCAGCATCGACCCCGAGGGCCGCATCCGGGTGGTACCGCCGGGGTTCTGGAAGACACCGTCCTTGAAGTGCGGGGAGCCCTGGATGCGGGCCAGGCGCTCGCCGCCGGGGTCCGCGCCGAAGGCAGCGGGCCGCAGCGCGCGGAGCCCGGAGCTCAGGGATCGCAAACCGGTCACGGTACCTCCAGTGGTGTAGCTGAGGTCCCCATTATGGTCGGCCCTTGTGACAGTCGGCGTTGACACCGCACCATCCGTCTCCCAATACTGACCCACTGTTCAGTAGCACTGTTTCTTCACACCGCTCCCGAGGAGCCCCCGTGACCGCTCCCCTGATGTCCCTCGTCTGGACCGACCACGTCACCGGCCGCCAGGGTTTCCTGGTCGTCGACCGGCTGGTACGGGGTGTGGCCAGTGGCGGTCTGCGGATGCGGCCGGGCTGCACCCTGGAGGAGGTCACCGGGCTCGCGCGCGGCATGACCATGAAGGAGGCCCTGCACTACAACCCCGAGGGCCGCTACATCCCGCTGGGCGGCGCCAAGGGCGGCATCGACTGCGATCCGCAGGACCCCGGGGCGTACGCCCTGCTGGTCCGCTATCTGCGCGCCATGCGGCCGCACGTGGAGAGCTTCTGGACCACCGGCGAGGACCTGGGGCTCACCCAGGACCTGGTGGACCGGGCGGCGGCCGAGGCGGGGCTGGTCTCCTCGGTCCAGGCCGTGTATCCGCTGCTGGACGACGAGGCGGCGGCCCGGCGGCGGCTCGCGGACGCCTTCGCCGTCGAGGTGGACGGGATCGGTCTCGACGAGCTGGCCGGTGGCTGCGGGGTCGCCGAGTCGGCGCTGACGGCCCTGGACCGGGCCGGGGTGCCGTACGCGGGGACGCGGGTCGCCGTGCAGGGCCTCGGCACGATGGGCGGGGCCACGGCACGGTTCCTCGCCCGCGCCGGGCTCACCGTGGTGGCGGTCGCCGACGTCAAGGGCACGATCGCCAACCCGGCGGGGCTGGACGTCGAGGCACTGCTGCGCGCGCGGGACGCCTACGGCACCGTCGACCGCGCGGTCCTGCGCCCCGGGGACGTGGAACTGCCGGGTGACGCCTGGCTCTCCGCCGACGCGGAGGTGCTGGTGCCGGCGGCGGTGTCGTACGCGATCGACACCGGCAACGAGCACCTGGTCCGCGCCCGCTGGATCGTGGAGGCGGCCAACATGCCCGTGCTGCCCGAGGCGGAGGAACGGCTGACCGCGCGCGGGGTGACCGTGCTGCCGGACGTGGTGGTGAACTCGGGCACCAACGCCTGGTGGTGGTGGACCCTGTTCGGCGACATCGGCCCCGACGCCGACGAGGCGTTCGCCCACACCCGCCGCTCGATGCGCGCCCTGGTGGAGCTGATGCTGGACCGCGCGGAGTCCGACGGCACGACCCCGCGGGCCGCCGCCCACGCCCTGGTGACCGACCGGCTGCCGGTGATCGCGGAGCGGTTCGGCTGGTACCGGTGACGGATCAGCGGCGACCGGAAGCGGCGGCGAGAAGCAGTGCGCTCAGGGCCGTGAGGGCGGTGCCCTGCCAGCCGAGGGTGTCGAGCAGGGGCGCGGCGACGGCCGTGCCCACGGCACCGACCGTGAAGTACACCACGAGGTAGACGCTGCTGAGGCTGCCGGAACGGGCAGGGTCGAGGGTGATGACGCGGCTCTGGTTCGCGGCCTGGGCGGCGAAGCAGCCGGCGTCGAAGAGGGCGAGGCCGAGGGCGGTGAGCCAGGGGGTGTCCAGGCCCGTGGCCAGCAGGGCGGTACCGGCCGCGGCGACGGCCATGGAGCCGCCGATCACCGTGCGCGGGCCGTACCGGTCGGTGAAGCGGCCGGTGAACGGGAGCGCGGCGAAGCCGAGCACCCCGGCCAGGCTGTAGAGGCCGATGGCGGTGGGGCCGAGGGAGCGCGGCGGCTGGGCCAGGTCCAGGGTGAGGGCGATCCAGACGAGGTTGAACGCGAAGTACCAGAGCGCTCCGGTGGCCACCGCGCGGCGCAGCCCCGGCTCGTTCAGGAGCAGCGGCGGGAGGGCGGTCAGGGTGGCGCGGTAGCCGCGGTCGGCGTGCGGCCGGTGCCGGGGCAGGAGCGTGGCTGCGGCGAGCGCGCCGAGCAGGGCGAGGGCGGCGAAGACGAGGAGCATCCGCCGCCAGCCGAGGGTGTCGGTGAGGGCGCCGCCCGCCAGCCGGCCGAGCAGGATACCGGCCGACATGCCGGCGGCCACCAGGGCGACGCCGGTGCCGCCGCGGCCCGGCCGGGCATGGCGGCCGGCGATGTTGCCGGCCTGGGCGGCCACGCTCGCGGCGGCACCGACGAGCAGATAGGCGGCCAGGAGCACGAACGCGTCGCGTGCGGTCGCGGCGAGCGCGAGCGCCGCGGCCAGGGCGGTGAGCTGCGCGGTGACCAGGCGGTTGGGGGCGAGGTGGTCGGTGAGCGGCAGCAGCAGGGCGAAGCCGGTCATGCAGCCGACGAGGGCGGCGGTGGGCACCAGGCCGATCACGGAGAGCGGCACGTCGAGGTCGGCGGCGACCGCGGTGAGCGCGGGCTGCACGGCGTAGTTGTTCGCGATCGCCGTCCCGGCCATGCCGGCCAGCAGGAACGTGCCGCCGCGGGGCAGCGGACGGCTCACGGCCGCGCGTCGCGGGTGAGGACGACGGCGTAACGGCACTCGGCGCCGGTGGTGTTGGCGAAGACGCGCTCGGCGGGCGCGCCGAGTTCGATGGTGTCACCGGCGTCGAGTTCGTGGACCGTGTCGCCGTCGTGGAAGGTCAGCCGGCCGTCGAGGACCCAGACGAGCTGGCGCACGAAGGCGAAGGCCGCGGCCGGATACGGGACGCGGGCGCCGGCGGGCAGCCGGATCTCGGCGATCTCCGCCGGGAAGCGCGGGCCGGTGATCTGGCGGCGCCGGTAGCCGGTGCCGGGGTCGCGCCACTCGGCGGCGTCGGTACCGCGCCGCACGCCCGGGATGTCGGCCGCGGGCTCCGGCGCGCCCTCGGCGAGGGCCAGCAGCGAGGCGACGCCGAGCTGGAAGGCGGCGGACAGCTTGCCGAGTACGACCGCGGTGGGGCTGCTCTCGCCGCGCTCGATCCGGCTGATCATCGCCGGGGAGACGCCGGAGGCGTCCGCGAGCTGCGCCAGGGTCCAGCGGCGGCGCTCCCGCTCGGCGCGGACCCGGGCGGCGATCTGCCGTACCAGGGGATCCGCCGTTGGTTCTACTATGTTGGACATGAATCCAATATACGAGAGAAGCAGGGTGACGGTGCGCCCGGCCCGTCCCGGTGACGGGGAGGCCGTCCGCACGATCCGCAATCACGCGATCGAGCACTCGACGGCCCTGTGGACGGAGACCCCGCAGTCCCCCGCCGAGGGCGCGGCCTGGTTCGCCGCGCACCTGGAGCGCGGCTCGGCGCTCGTGGCCGAAGTCGCCGAGGCGCCGGGCGAGGTGGCCGGATTCGCGGTCTACGGCCCGTGGCGGGCGCTGGACGGCTACCGGCACACGGTGGAGAACTCCGTCTACGTCCGCGAGGGCAGCCACGGCCTCGGCATCGGCTCGGCACTGCTGGGCCCGCTCATCACCTCGGCGCGCGCGGCAGGCCACCACGTGATGATCGCCGGCATCGAGGCACGGAACGCCGCGTCGATCCGGCTGCACGACCGGTTCGGCTTCGAGCACGTCGGGACGGTCCGGGAGGTGGGCACCAAGTTCGGCCGCTGGCTGGACCTGACGATCATGCGGCTGCCGCTGTGACGGCCACCCGGCTGCCGCCGGCCCGGGACGCCGACGCGGGCGGTGCGACAACCGATTAGGGTGACCGCGTGGCGAGAGTGCGGTTGAGTGTGGCCGAGCGGCGGGAGGAACTGCTGCGGGCCGCCATCGAACAGATCGAGGCGCGGGGCGTGGCGGCGGTACGGATCGCCGATGTCGCCTCGACGCTCGGCGTGAGCAACGCGCTGGTGCTGTACCACTTCTCGACGAAGGAGAAGCTGGTCGCCGCCGCCTTCACCTACGCCGCCGAGGGCGACCTGACGCATCTGCGCAAGCTCCTGGGCCGCCGTACGTCGGCGCTGCGCCGGCTGCGGGCGGCGGTGCGCTGGTACGCGCCGACGGGGCAGGCGAAGGGCTGGCGGCTGTGGATCGAGGGCTGGGCGGTGGCGTTGCGGGAACCCGCGCTGCGGGACGTCACCAAGGGCCTGGACCAGCAGTGGAAGGCGGCGATCGCGGAGGTCATCGCCGAGGGGGTGGCCGCGGGCGAGTTCCGGTGCCCCGACCCGACGGCGGCTGCGCTGCGGCTGACCGCGCTGCTCGACGGGCTCGCCGTCCAGCTGACGTCGTACCCGGGTGCCGTCCCCCGCGCCCGGGCGCAGGAGTGGGTCGACGAGGCCCTGGCGCGCGAACTGGGCCTGTCGGAGGAGAAGCAACCGGAGGAGAAGTAAGCGGCGGAGAAGTAAGGGGCGGCCCGCAAGGAGGCCACCCCTTACCCGCCGGTGCCGCCTCAAGCCACGGAAGCGATCCGCATCTTGATGTCGTCCGGGGAGAGCGCCCCCTTGGCCGTCACGTGGTCGCCGGAGGACTCGCCGCGCAGCCGGCGCCCGATCCAGGGGACCAGGTACTCGCGGGCCCAGTGCACGTCGTCGCGGCGGACCTCCAGGGTGCCGCGGGGCGGCAGCGGCGGCCACGGCTGGTCAGGGTCGGCCGGTACCTCGACGCCGAGCACCTGGCCGGCGCGCAGCGCCACGCGCGTGTGCCCGTCGGCCGAGAGATGCAGGCGGTCGCCGTCCCAGGCCCGGCGGTCCTGCACGGTCTTCAGGGACCACAGGTCCAGGACCGGGCAGCCGTACCGGTCGGCGATGGCCCGGACGTGCCCGTTGTACGTGGCGATCTTGCCGCGCAGATGCTTGAGGACGGGGACGCCCCGGGTGTCGAACCCGGTGGTCACCAGGACTGTGCCGATGGCCTCGGTCAGCTGGGCCACGGCCCGCTCGAACCGCTCGGCCACCTCGTCGGGGTCGGTGCCGGGGCGGATGATGTCGTTGCCGCCCGCGCAGAAGGAGACCAGATCCGGGGCGAGTGCCAGGGCCTGCGGCACCTGGTCCGCCACGATCTGGTCGAGCAGTTTCCCGCGCACGGCAAGGTTGGTGTACTCGAAGTCGCCCTCGGGCCGTCGGTCCGACAGCAGTACCGCGAACCGGTCGGCCCAGCCGACGAACGCCCCGTCGGGGCCGGGGTCGCCGACGCCCTCGGTGAAGCTGTCCCCCACCGCCGCGTACGACCCGATCACTGATGCATTGTCACTCTTCGAATCGTCTCCCACATCGGACCATGATTCACCTTCGACTGTGACCTACGCGACCGTAATAAGGGGTTGACGTTCGGTGAGATAAGACACTTTTAAATACTTTGCCAAGCTTGGAATAAGTCTCTGATCAGCGGCGTTGACGTGTCGATCACCGGACATGGAAACACCGAAGGCCGGACCCGGGGATCGGGGGTCCGGCCTTCGGAGTGTGTGTCGGACCGGTGCGCGCCGGGTCAGCCGACGGCGAGGCCCTTCGAGCGGAGGTAGGCGACCGGGTCCACGTCCGAGCCGTAGTCGGGGGTGGTGCGGATCTCGAAGTGGAGGTGCGGGCCGGTGACGTTGCCGGTCGCGCCGGAGAGGCCGATCTGCTGACCCGCGGTCACGGTCTGGCCGACCGAGACGGAGAGGGCGGAGAGGTGGCCGTACTGCGCGTAGTAGCCGTCGGCGAGCCGGACGACGACCTGGTTGCCGTAGGAGCCGCCCCAGCCTGCCGTGACGACCGTGCCCGTGCCGACGGCCTTGACCGGGGTGCCGGTCGGGACGACGAAGTCGACGCCCGTGTGGTACCCGCTGGACCACATGCCGCCGGCGACGTGGTAGCCGGTGCCGACGGTGGCACCGGTGACCGGAAGGGCGAAGCCGGAGGCACTCGTCACCGAGCCGTCCGACGCGGAGGCCGAGGAAGCCGAGGATGAGGTGGACGACGGCGAGGTGGACGACGGCGAGTTCGAGGGCGCCTCGGAACGGGAGCCGGAGTCCGCGGTGTCCGTCGTCGCGGCGTGCCGGCCGCCGAGCGCGAGCTCGAGGCCCGGGTGGATCAGCGAGGGGTTGTCGCCGACGGCCTCCCGGTTGTCGGCGTAGAGCCGGTGCCAGCCGCCGCGGACGTCGTGCTCGCGGGCGATCTTCGCGAGACAGTCGCCGGGCACCACGGTGTAGACGCGGTGCGCGGAATGCGCGGCGGAATTCTTCGCGGCCGTCTTCTTCACCGCGGTCTTCTCGACCGTGGGAAGCGACTGCGTGGCCTTTTCGGAAACGGACTGCGAGGTGGCCGCGTGGGCGCCGGTGGCCCCCATGAGCGGCAGCGCCAGGGCGGCGCCACCGGTTCCGGCGACGGCCATCGAGCGGGTGAGACGCTGGGACTTGGGGCGGCGGTGCTTACCCTTCGCGGGCATGGCGCATTCCTCTCCGGCGCCTGCGAGGTGAGCTGTCGGGTTCGGGCTGGAGCTGCCCGGCCACGCGGGAAGACGTGACTGCACCCCTGGCCGTCCCGGGAACCGGAACAGGCGGTCGTACCTGGTGGGTCCCCCGCTCCTGCCGGGCACGGGTGAGTGTGTGGGGACTCCGGGCGGCGGCAGGATTCGGCGTTCCGACCGGATGTGTGGCGAACGTAAGCGAGTGAGACGGACGCGGACAAGCGGCCGGTTCCGCCTGTCCGGGTTTCACTTGATCCGTTACCGGAAATCCCCGTCACCCTCCGTGAATTCCGGTCCTTTCGGTTTTCCAACCTTCTTGGAAAGCACCGCAATTACGTGAACATGACGCGCGACGGACGGTCACGAATATGACGCTCCTCACGCACGTCACACCACGTCCCCTTATTCCAGAGCGAGTTGTAATGAAGGCGCCAATTCGGACAGATGGGTTAGATGTGTCAGATCCGGCGGAGCCGGATGACCGACGCATCCAGGTCGCCCTTCAGCCCGGCGTGCAGCCCGTGATGCAACAGAACGGCACCTCGGTACACTTCGCCCGTTTCGCGGCATTCGTACGATTCCGTGGGATCGAGGCCCTGCAGTCGCAGCGCCGGCGCCGGCTCGCCGTAGCTCTGGGCCTGCAGCCAGGCGAGGACGACGGTCTCGTCGCCGAGCGTGTACTGCACCGCGCTGAGCCCGCCGGCCGGCGGCCGCAGCCGGAACTGGTCGCCGCGCTGCACGAGGGGCCGGATCTCCTTGTAGAGCTCCACCCAGCGCCCGGCCTCGGCGAGCTCCTCCTCGGTCCACTGCGAGAGGTCGCCGCCGACCCCGAGCGCCCCCGCCATCGAGCTGACGAAGCGGAAACGCAGACTGCTGACCCGGCCGTTGAGCTGGTGGTTCGGGCTGTCGGTGACCCAGGCGGACATCACCCGGGCGGGGTGGATCTGGCTGAAGCCGTGCTGGATGGCGAGCCGGTCCAGTGGGTCGGTGTTGTCGGAGGTCCACACCTCGTCGGTGCGGCTCATGATGCCGAGGTCGATCCGCCCGCCACCGCCGGAGCAGGACTCGATGGCGACGTCGGGGTGGGCCGCGCGGATCCGGTCGAGGAGGGCGTACAGCCCGCGGACGTGGTCGACCCACAGGCGCTGCGGGTAGGGCTCGCCGGGCCAGCCCGCGTCGGTGAAGCAGCGGTTGAAGTCCCATTTGACGTAGTCGATCGGGGCGCTGGACAGCAGCGTGTCGAGCTGCTCCCAGAGGTACTCCCGGACGTCCTCGCGGGCCAGGTTGAGGACGAGCTGGTTGCGCAGTTCTGTCCGCTTTCGCCCTTCCTGGTACTGCACCCAGTCGGGGTGCGCGCGGTACAGGTCGCTGTCCGGGTTCACCATCTCCGGCTCGACCCAGATGCCGAACTGCATGCCGAGGGCGTGCACGTAGTCGGCGAGCGGCTTGAGGCCCTTGGGGAAGCGGTCGAGGTTGGGTGTCCAGTCGCCGAGGCCGGCACGGTCGCTGGTGCGCTTGCCGAACCAGCCGTCGTCCACCACGAACAGCTCGATGCCGATCGCGGCCGCCCGCCGGGCGAGGGTGGCCTGCTGCTCCTCGGAGATGTCGAAGGTCGTGGCCTCCCAGGAGTTGAACAGCACGGGCCGGTCCCGGTCGGCGTCCGGGATGATGTACGCCCGCTGGTAGGCGTGCCAGGCACGGCTCGCCCCGCCGAAGCCGCCGTCGGTCCACAGGCCCGCGAAGACCGGACTGGTGTACGACTCGCCCTCGGCCAGCATCAGCAGGCCCGAGTCGTCGTAGCCGGCGCCGCCGGTGATCTGCACCCGCGCGTCCGGGAGTTGGGCGACGGCGATCCGCCAGGAGCCGGACCAGCCGAGGGCGCAGCCCCAGACCTCGCCGCGCTCCTCGGTGGCGTCGGTGTCGAGGGCGACCCAGGGCAGGTGCTGGTGGCTGGTGTGGCCGCGGCGGCTGCCGATGACCTTCTCGCCGTAGGTGAGCGGGGCGCTGGTGAGGCGGGACTCGGCGGCCCAGCGGCCGTGCAGCTGGGAGAGCCGCCAGCCCTCGCGGTCGGGCAGTGTCCAGGCGGCGGGGTCGGCGCGCAGCAGCTCCACGCGCGCGTGCCCCTCGTTGCCGACGGTCACCCAGCGCTCGACGACGTCGCCGCGCATCCGGTAGTGCAGGGTGATGAGGATCCCGTCGTCCCGGAAGCGCAGCCGCAGCTCGTCGCCGTCCGCGCCGTCCTCCGTCTCGTAGGCCTCGAAGGCCCACTCGGTGCCGCGCCGCTCCTCGGTGCGCACGGACAGGGAGGGGCGGACGAACCGCGGCCCGCCCTCGACGGGGTACTCCTCCCGGCCGTCGAGCGGCGACTCGAAGGCCCAGTAGCCGGGCAGCGCCCGGGTGCTGAGCTCCTCGGCGTCCGCGAGCTGGATTCTGGCGCCCCAGTGCAGGTGGAGCAGTTCGTCGGCCTCCGTGAGATGCAGCGCATAGCTGCTGCCGGGGCCCGACAGGAGCCAGGTACGACCGTTCTGGGCGATGTCCACCATCGAGAAACCTCACACAGCTGCCAACAGATCCGCTCAAGCACCAACATCATCAAGGGCTACGGGCTCCGGAATCAAGGGCCACGGGCCCTGGAGGCGATGCCTGTGGACAACTCATTGCCCGTGGAAACCGATGTCGTATGGTCGATCCAGTGCCCGTCGACGAGCAGCGCCGACGGGGCTGACCGGGAGGAGCCCCCCGTGACGCAGCAGGTCCCGTCCACCGAGCCCGAGCTGGCCGGGGTGCGCAACTTCCGTGACGTGGGCGGCCTGCCGACCGTGGACGGGCGGCGGGTGCGGCCGGGCGTGCTGTTCCGCAGCGGGCATCTGGCGCACGCCACGGAGCAGGACGCGGAGTTCCTCGCCTCGCTCGGCCTGCACACGATCTTCGACTTCCGCAACGCGGCCGACCAGAAGCTGGAGGGCCCGGACGTCGAGCTGCCCGGCACGCGGAACGTGAACCTGCCGCTGACCGACCCGGCGCACGGCGCCGAGTTCTGGACGATGGTCCGCGAGGGTGACATCGAGCAGCTGCGCGGGCTCCTGGGGGACGGCAAGGCCGCGGCCCGGATGGTGAACTCCTACCGCACGATCGTCAAGGACCGCACCGACGAGCACTCGCGCGTGCTGCACTCGATCGCCGAGGACAGCGTCCCGGCGCTGATGCACTGCGCGGCCGGCAAGGACCGGGCGGGCATCTCCATAGCCGTGACGCTGCTCGCGGTGGGCGTGGAGCGGGACGCGATCCTCGCCGACTACCTGGAGTCCAACGCCAAGCACCGCCGCTACAAGGTGCGGCGCAGTGGAAGCGGGGAGAGCGTGTACAGCCCCGAGGTGATGGAGCTGCTGGGCCCGCTCTTCGACGCCCGCGCGGAGTACCTCGCAGCGGCCTTCGAGAGCATCGACGAGACGTGGGGCGACGTCGACATCTACCTGGAGCAGGGCCTGAAGCTGGCTCCGGAGACCCGGGAGCGGCTGCGCGAGCGCCTGCTCGACTGAGGCTCAGCCCTTCGCGCCGAGGGAGAACAGCAGGAAGAGGAACGCTGCCAGGACGTGTCCGAGGGCGATGTAGATGATCAGCCGGACCCACAGGGCCCGGGGGAACTTGTCCTCGATGTCGGTCATGACAGCTCTCCGGTGATCGGGCCCAGGCACAGCGCGGCCGTGGGGCTCTGCAGCAGGGTGTGGACGAACAGGAGCTCGACCCCGTCCTGGTCCTCGGCGGCCAGCCGGTGCGGGGTCAGCGAGTCGAAGTGCGCGCTGTCGCCGGGCGCGAGCACATGGGTGGTGTCACCGAGACGCAGCCGGAGCCGGCCGCGCACGACGTGCAGCCACTCCTCGCCGGGATGCACCCGCACGATGTCGCCCTGGGTGCCGTACGGCACCCGGACGCGCAGCGCCTGCATCCCGCGGCCGGAGGCCCCGGCCTGCCAGTACGTCCAGCCGCCGGCGTGGGTCGGTTCCATGTCGCCGGCGTGCACGATCGCGTCCCGGTCGGCGACGGTCTCCCCCAGCAGGTCCGAGACCGTCGTACCGTAGACACGGGCGAGCGCGAGCAGCATCGGCAGCGAGGGCTGCCGCTGCCCGGTCTCCAGCCGGGAGAGGTGGGCGGGCGACAGCCCCGCGTCCCGGGCCGCGGCCTCCAGGGTGAGGCCGGCGCGGCGCCGCAGGGAGCGCAGCTGCGGGGCGACGGCCGGCAGATCGCCCACCGGCTCGCCCGTATGCTCTTTCTCGGAGGAGCTCATGCCTCCATTCAGCCGCAGTTTTGTCTCTGCGGCAATTTTCTTGCCTCAGAGACAAAAAGCTAGCGGTTGGCCACCGCCTGCTTGATCAGCGTCCTGCCGAAGTCCCACATCAGGCCGCCGCCGCTGTGGGCGTCGTCCATGACGTCCGTGAAGGCGTCCACGAAGCGGTCCACGTCCGTCTCGTCGACGATCAGCGGCGGGATGAGCTTGATCACCTCCAGGTGGTCGCCGGAGACCTGGGTGAGGATCCGGTGCCGCTGCAGCAGCGGTACGACGACCATCTGGGCGAACAGTCCCTTGCGGGCGGCCTGGAGCATGGTCCAGCGGCTGCGCAGCTTCAGCGAGCTGGGCCGGCCGAACTCGATGCCGATCATCAGGCCCCGGCCGCGTACGTCGGCGAGCAGCTCGTACTTGTCGGTCAGCGCGGCGAGCCGGGACCTGAGCTGCTCCCCCACGGCCCGGGAGTTGGCGACGATCTGGTCGTTCTCCATGACCGAGAGGACGGCGAGCCCGGCCGCCATGGCCTGGGCGTTGGCGCCGAAGCTCGCCGAGTGGACCAGGACCCGGTCCATGGACGAGTAGACCTTCTTGAAGATCCAGTCCTTGCCGAGGGTGGCGCCGACCGGGACGTACCCGCCGGACAGCGCCTTCGCCACGCACACCAGGTCCGGCTCGACGCCCTCCTCGTGCTGGTAGGCGTAGAAGTCGCCGGTGCGGCCGAGGCCGGTCTGCACCTCGTCGGCGATGAGCAGCGCCTTGTGCTTGTGCAGCAGTTCCTGCGCGGCGCGCAGATAGCCGGGCGGTGCCTCGTGCACGCCCTTGCCCTGGATCGGCTCGACGATCAGGGCGGCGACATCGCCCTTCTTCAGTTCGCGGGCGAGCGCGCCGAGGTCGCCGAGGGGTACGGCGGTGTCCGGCAGCAGCGGGGCGAAGCCGTCCCGGAAGCCGCTCTCGCCGTTGACCGACAGGGAGCCGGTGGTCAGGCCGTGGAAGGCGTGGTCGCAGTAGAGGACCCGGGGTCTGCCGGTGGCGAAGCGGGCGAACTTCAGGGCCGTCTCGACCGACTCGGTGCCGCTGTTGCCGAAGAACACCCGGTCCAGGTGCGGGCTGTGCGCGAGGAGCCGCTCGGCGAGCAGTCCGGGCAGCGGCTGGCAGTCGAAGCGGGTGAGGTCGGCGAGCTGGGCGTCCAGGACGTCGTGCAGGGCCTTGCGGACGACGGGGTGGTGGCGGCCGAGGCCCATCACCCCGAACCCGGCGAGCATGTCCAGGTAGTCGTTGCCGTCCGCGTCCCAGAAGTGGGCACCCTCGGCCCGCTCGTACACCTTGTCGAAGCCGATGGTGTGCAGCATGCGCGGGAGCTGATGATTCAGGTACTTCCCGTGCAACTCGTACCGCTCACCACCACGCTCGGCCAGCAGCGCACCGAGGTCGAACTCCGTACTCATTGCCTCTCCTTGTCAACGCCCTCGGCATCAGCGCCCCGTAGGGGCGCGGGGAACTGCGCGACCGGCCCCGACGGCGCCGCACCCGCCGCACGACCCCCCGCGGCACTCCCGTGGGCGTCGGCCCCCCGCCCCGCGAGGCTCGCCCCGACGGCACCGGCGATCTCCACCGGCGTCAGCCCGATGTCGGCCAGCACCTCCCCCCGCTTCGCATGCGCCAGAAACTGCTCCGGGATCCCGAACCGCCGCACCGGCACGTCCACTTCGGCGTCGCCCAGCGCCAGCGCCACCGCCGCGCCCACCCCGGACGCCCGGCTGTTGTCCTCGACGACGGCCACCAGCTCGTGCTGCGCCGCCAGACCGGGCAGCGCGGGGTCCACCGGTTTGACCCACCGCGGGTCCACGACCGTGCAGCCTATGCCCCGGGCGGCCAGCAGCTCGGCCGCCTGGAGGCAGACCGGCGCCATGACGCCGACCGCGACCAGCAGCACCCGAGCGTCCTCCCCGCGGTGCAGGACGTCGATCCCTCCGACCCGGTCCACCGCCGGGATCTCCGGGCCCACCGACTCCTTCGGGAAGCGGACCAGCGTGGGCGCGTCGTCCACCGCGACCGCCTCCCGCAGCTGGAGCCGCAGCTGTTCGGCGTCGCGGGGGGCGGCGATCCTGAGGCCGGGTACGACCTGGAGGATCGACATGTCCCACATGCCGTTGTGCGACGCGCCGTCGACTCCGGTCACGCCCGCCCGGTCCAGGACGAACGTCACCCCGCAGCGGTGCAGTGCCACGTCCATCAGCAACTGGTCGAAGGCGCGGTTCAGGAACGTGGCGTAGACGGCGACGACCGGGTGCAGTCCGCCGGTGGCGAGGCCGGCCGCCGAGACCGCCGCGTGCTGCTCGGCGATGCCGACGTCCCAGACCCGGTCGGGAAAGCGCTCGGCGAACCTGCCGAGGCCGACCGGGTGGAGCATGGCCGCGGTGATCGCCACGACGTCGTCCCGTTCCTCGCCGATCCGGACGATCTCGTCGCCGAACACCGAGGTCCAGGAGGGGCCGTTGGACGGCGCGAGCGGCTCGCAGGTGAGCGGGTCCATCACGCCGACGGTGTGGAAGTGGTCCTCCTCGTGGGCGAGCGCCGGTTCGTAGCCGCGCCCCTTCTCGGTGAGGCAGTGGACGAGCACCGGTCCGTGGAAGCGTTTCGCGCGCCGCAGCGCCGACTCGACGGCCTTGATGTCGTGGCCGTCGATCGGGCCGACGTACTTGAGGCCCAGGTCCTCGAACATGCCCTGCGGGGCGAAGGCGTCCTTGAAGCCCTTCTTGGCGCCGTGCAGGGACTCGTAGATGGTGTTGCCGACCACCGGGGTGCGCAGGAGGACGTCCTTGCCCCAGGCCAGCACCTTCTCGTAGCCGTCGGTGGTGCGCAGCGTCGCCAGGTGGTTGGCGAGGCCGCCGATGGTGGGGGCGTACGACCGCTCGTTGTCGTTGACGACGATGATCAGCGGCCGGTCCTTCGCCGCCGCGATGTTGTTGAGCGCCTCCCAGGCCATCCCGCCGGTCAGCGCGCCGTCGCCGATCACCGCGACGACATGGCCCTTCTCCCCCTGCACCTGGCGGGCCTTGGCGAGGCCGTCGGCCCAGCCGAGCGCGGTGGAGGCGTGGCTGTTCTCGATGACGTCGTGCTCGGACTCCTCGCGCGAGGGGTATCCGGACAGGCCGCCCTTGCCGCGCAGCTTGGAGAAGTCCTGACGGCCCGTCAGCAGCTTGTGCACATAGCTCTGGTGGCCGGTGTCCCAGAGGATGCGGTCGACCGGGGACTCGAAGACCCGGTGCAGCGCGACGGTCAGCTCCACGACGCCCAGGTTGGGCCCGAGGTGTCCGCCCGTCCTGGCGACCGCGAGCACCAGGAACTCCCTTATTTCTTCGGACAGTTCACCGAGTTCCGCCTCGGACAGCGCCTTCAGGTCGCGTGGTCCCCGGATCTTCTCCAGAATCGTCACGCTCGGCCCCCTCTCGGTCCGTGCTGGTCAGCTCACCGTGACGGCGGGTGTTCCGGACCCGGCGCCGTCCTGCTCCATCTGTTCGGCGATCTTCATCGCTTCCTCGATGAGGGTCTCCACGATCTTCGACTCGGGCACGGTCTTGACGACCTCGCCCTTGACGAAGATCTGCCCCTTGCCGTTGCCGGAGGCGACCCCCAGATCGGCCTCCCGTGCCTCGCCGGGGCCGTTGACCACACATCCCATGACGGCGACGCGCAAGGGCACTTCCATGCCCTCCAGCCCTGCCGTCACCTCGTCCGCCAGCTTGTAGACGTCGACCTGGGCGCGCCCGCAGGACGGGCAGGAGACGATCTCGAGACGCCGCTGCCGCAGGTTCAGCGACTCCAGGATCTGGATGCCGACCTTGACCTCCTCGGCGGGCGGCGCGGACAGCGAGACGCGGATCGTGTCACCGATGCCCTGCGAGAGCAGCGCCCCGAAGGCGACCGCCGACTTGATGGTTCCCTGGAACGCCGGGCCGGCCTCCGTGACGCCCAGGTGCAGCGGATAGTCGCACTGGGCGGCGAGCTGCCGGTACGCCTCGATCATCACGACCGGGTCGTTGTGCTTGACGGAGATCTTGATGTCCCGGAAGTCGTGCTCCTCGAAGAGCGAGGCCTCCCAGAGCGCGCTCTCCACGAGCGCCTCCGGGGTGGCCTTGCCGTGCTTCTCGAGGAGTCGGCGGTCGAGCGAGCCGGCGTTGACGCCGATCCGGATCGGCGTGCCGTGGTCCTTCGCGGCCCGCGCGATCTCCCGCACCTGGTCGTCGAACTTCTTGATGTTGCCGGGGTTCACCCGGACCGCCGCGCAGCCGGCCTCGATGGCCGCGAACACGTACTTGGGCTGGAAGTGGA
This sequence comes from Streptomyces sp. NPDC047061, assembly GCF_040643955.1. NCBI lineage: Bacteria > Bacillati > Actinomycetota > Actinomycetes > Kitasatosporales > Streptomycetaceae > Streptomyces > Streptomyces sp. NPDC047061. Next base: position 55,557 of record NZ_JBEYVI010000012.1, on the reverse strand, counting down.
TGTCCGCGATCACCGGGATCTGGGACTTCCTCGCGATCGTCGCCAGGGCGTCCGCGTCGTCCTGCGTGGGGCAGGCGACGCGGACGATCTGGCAGCCGGACGCGGTGAGTTCGGCGATCTGCTGGAGGGTGGCGCCGATGTCCGAGGTGCGGGTCGTGGTCATCGACTGCACCGACACCGGGGCGCCGCCGCCGACCGCCACCGGCCCGACATGGATCTGCCGGGACGCGCGGCGCTCGGCGACCGGCCGGGCGGGGACCTCGGGGAGGCCCAGGGAGATGGCGGTCATGCCGTCACTCCCGGTTCCCGGAGACCGTCTCGCGCATGGCGCGGAGCGACTCCTTGAGGGATCCCATGGTGGCGAGGACGGCGGTGGGCTCGTAGCCGCAGTGCGCCATGCAGTTGGCGCAGCGCGGGTCCTTGCCGCGGCCGTACTTGTCCCAGTCGGTCTTCTCGATGAGTTCGCGGTACGTCGGGACGTATCCGTCGCTCATCAGGTAGCAGGGGCGCTGCCAGCCGAAGAGCGAGTAGTTCGGGATCGCCCAGGCCGTGCACGGGAAGTCGACCTTGCCCTCCAGGAAGTCCAGGAAGAGCGGGGAGTGGTTGAGCCGCCACTTCTTGCGGTTGCCGCCCGCGAAGGCCTTCTTGAAGAGTTCGCGGGTCTGCTCCACCCCGAGGAAGTGCTCCTGGTCGGGGGCCTTCTCGTAGGCGTAGGCGGGCGAGATCATCATCTCGTCGACCTTGAGGTCGTCGTTGAGGAAGTTGAGCACCTCGATGATGGTCTGCGGGGTGTCGGTGTTGAAGAAGGTCGAGTTGGTGGTCACCCGGAAGCCGCGCCGCTTGGCCTCCTTGATGGCCTCCACCGCCTCGTCGAACACGCCTTCCTTCGCGACGGACTCGTCGTGCCGCTCGCGCAGCCCGTCGATGTGCACCGCGAAGGCGAAGTAGGGCGAGGGCGTGAACTTGTCCATCTTCTTGCGCAGCAGCATCGCGTTGGTGCACAGGAAGACGTACTTCCGCTTCGCCACCAACTGCCGCACGATCTCGTCGATCTGGGGGTGCATCAGGGGCTCGCCGCCGGCGATGGACACCATCGGCGCACCGGACTCCAGCACCGCCCCGACCGCCTGCGCGACCGGCATGCGCTGCTTCAGCACCCCCGCCGGGTGCTGGATCTTGCCGCAGCCCTCACATTTCAGGTTGCACGCGAAGAGCGGTTCCAGCTCCACGATCAGCGGGAACTTGTCCCGCTTGCGGAGCTTCTGTTCTGCCAAGTAGGTAGCGACCTTGATCGACTGGCGCAGCGGCATGGCCATCTGGCTCACCTCCGGGGGAGCAGCAAAGAACGGTGCCATTCGAAGAAAGCTGGAAGAACGGATCGAAGAACGCGGAAAGCCGATATTCCACCGCGCACCGTGCCGATCCGGACGAGTTCATGTTCAGGAGCGTCCACGACCACCCTGACGGCCGCAACAGGGCGTTCGCCCGCGCGCACGGCGCTCAGGAGCGTGGCCGCCGACTCCATGTCGACCGCGATTGCGCCGGTCGCGAGCAGATCTGACCGCTCATGACCGCGGACGACGTGATCGGACCCGGTGACGGGGCCGGTGTGGACGGTGCGGCCGGGCAGGGTCCGCACAAGCTCCTTCACCAGGAGTTCGGTGCCGACGCACGGGACGCTGCCGCGGGGGTCCCGGGTCTCCTCGGCGACGACCAGGTCGCCGGGGTGCATCCCGGGGGCGAGTCCCGCACAGAAGCCCGTCGCCAGGACCGCGGCGCCGGCCAGCGCGGGATCGGCCAGGACCCGGGTGACGGACCGTTCCGCCGCCTTGGGGCCCATGCCGGTGCGCAGCACGGTGACGGGTCCGCCCGCGCCCCCGCGTTCGCCGGCGCGCAGGGCGAGGTGCTCGATGCCGAGTGCGCAGGCGATCAGCAGCGGGGCCGGCGCGGGCGTGGGGCTCATCAGTCCCCCTCGGCCTCGGGGGTGGGCTCGCCGTGCACGTAGCGGCCGAGCGCGGTGAGCGGGAAGACCTGCCGGTAGAGGTGGTAGTTGATGGAGAAGTCCCAGGGGAAGCCGGTACCGGTGAAGTACGGCTCGTCCCAGGAGCCGTCCTCGGCCTGCGTCTCGGCGAGCCACCGGACGCCCCGCTCGACGGCCTTGGCGTCCCTCTCCCCCGCCGCGAGCAGCGCCATCAGCGCCCACGCGGTCTGGGAGGCGGTGGAGGCGCCGCGCCCGCTCCAGTCGTCGGCGTACTTGTAGGAGCGCAGGTCCTCGCCCCACCCTCCGTCCTCGTTCTGGACCTGCTCCAGCCAGGTCACCGCGCGCCGGACGGCCGGGTGCGAGACGGGCAGCCCGGCCGCGGTCAGCGCGGGCACCACCGAGCCGGTGCCGTACACGTAGTTGACGCCCCAGCGCCCGAACCAGGCGCCGTTCGGCTCCTGTTCGGCGAGCAGCCACTCGATGCCGCGCCGGGTGCGCGGGTCGTGGGACATGCCCTCGAAGGCCAGCATCTCCACGACGTGCGCGGTGACGTCGGCCGACGGCGGGTCGATGACCTCGCCGAAGTCGCAGAACGGCAGCCGGTTGGGGAACGGGCTGGTGTTGTCGACGTCGAAGGCGCCCCAGGCGCCGTTCTTCGACTGCATGCCGAGGTTCCAGCGCACCCCGCGCCCGATGGCCTTCTCCATCCGCTCCGGGTCGTGGTGCCTGACCCGGCGCAGGGCGAGGACGACCTCGGCGGTGTCGTCGATGTCGGGGTAGTTGTCGTTGTGGAACTCGAACGCCCAGCCGCCCGGCGGCAGCTGGGGTCGCTTCACCGCCCAGTCGCCGGGCCGCACGATCTGCTCGCCGAGCATCCAGTCGGCGGCCTTGACGAGTTGCGGGTGGTCGGCGGGCAGGCCGGCGTCGGCGAGGGCGATGGTCGCCAGACAGGTGTCCCACACCGGCGACTGGCAGGCCTCGATCATCCGGCCGCCGTCCTCGCGCCAGATGGCGTAACGATCCAGCGACTCGAGTCCCGCGCGCACCACGGGGTGTTCGAGGTCGTAGCCGAGCAGGTACAGGGCGATCACCGAGTACACGGCCGGGGGCTGGATGCCGCCCCAGGCGCCGTCGTTCTCCTGGCGCTCGACGATCCAGCGGCCGGCGGACTTCAGGGCGGAGCCGCGCAGCCGGCCCAGCGCGACCTTGCGGTAGCCGCGGACAACCTTGTCGAGCCGCTGGAAGACGCCCTCCCAGCTCGCCACCGGAGCCAGCGGCTGGGGCGGGTTCGGGTTGGCCGGGTCGGTGTGGAGCTCGTCCAGGGGGAAGGGGGCGGGGCGCACCGGGCGCTTGGCCGAGACCACGGTGAGCGGCACGATGGTCTGCCGGGCCCACTGGCCGAAGTTGTAGATGCTGAGCGGGAACCACTTGGGGAAGTAGAGGAGTTCCGGGGGAAGTTCGGGCAGGTCCTCCCACTTCCACCAGCCGAACAGGGCCAGCCAGATCCGGGTGAAGACCCGGGCGGCGGCGATCCCGCCGCGCTCGCGGACCCAGGCCGACGCCTTCGCCATGTGGGGCGCGTCCGGCGCGTCCCCGGCCAGCCGCAGGGCGACGTACGCCTCGATGGTGGTGGAGAGTTCGCCGGGGCCGCCGTAGAAGGTGGCCCAGGTGCCGTCCTCGCGCTGCTCGCCACGGATGAAGAGCGCGGCGGCTGCGGTCGTGGACTCGTCGCGGATGCCCAGGAACTGACGGAGCAGCAGGTCCTCGGCGTCCATGGTGACGTTGGTCTCCAGGTCGCCCTTCCACCAGCCCTGCGCGTCCTGCTGGGCGAGCAGATGGTCGGTGGCGCGTCGGACGGCGCGTTCGGCGGCTTCTTGTACCCCGGTCGCCACGGGGGTGGTGAATTCGGTGCTGGCCGAGTCGGCCCGGGGCGGCAGGGTGGCCCCGGTGCTTCCGTCGGTCGTCGCTGTCATGGCTTCCCCTTCGTGCAGTCGTACGAAATCGTTCTGCTGTGGGTCCGCCGTCGGCCGGTGCTGGCTGCGCGCTCGCACCGGCCGGCGACTACGCGAGGGCTATTCGACCGATAATGATCATCTCTTTCGTACGACGACGAAGTCCGCGAGCGCCGTGAACCGTGCCCGTACCCGGTCGGGCATGTCGATGGCGTGCAGGGCCTCGATGGCGATGGTGTGCTGGCGGCGCGCCTCCTCGGCGGTCCACTCGCGGCCGCCGGCCTCCTCGATGAGGGCGGCGCGGGCGGCGAACTCCTCCTCGGAGAAGTTCTCGAAGTCGCTGCTCTTGGCGTCGGCGGCGAGGATCTCGCCGAGCCGCTCGGAGGCGGGCCCGCCCGCGGCGAGCGCGGCGACGACCGGCAGGGACTTCTTGCGCTGGCGCAGGTCGCTCCAGGTCTGCTTGCCGGTGGCGTCCGGGTCGCCCCAGATGCCGAGCAGGTCGTCGACGGCCTGGAAGGCGAGGCCGAGGTGGTAGCCGTACTTCTCCAGGGTGTCGGCGGTGCGGTCGTCGGCGCCGCCGAGCACCGCGCCGATGGAGCTGGAGGCGGCGAGCAGGGCACCGGTCTTGTTGCCCTCCATCTCCAGGCACTCCTCGACGCTGACCCGGTCGCGGTGCTCGTAGGAGATGTCCTGGGCCTGCCCGTCGATCAGGGCGCGGGTGGCGGTGGTGAGGCGGCGGGTGGCGCGGCCGGCCTCGACGGTGCCGAGTTCGAGGAGGACCTCGTTGGCGAGGGCGAACAGGGCGTCGCCGACCAGGATGGCCTGGGCGGGGCCGTGCACCTTCCAGACGGTGTCACGGTGGCGGCGCTGTTCGTCGCCGTCCATCAGGTCGTCGTGCAGCAGGGAGAAGTTGTGGACGAGTTCGACGGCGACGGCACCGGGGATGCCGACCTCGGGGGCGGCGCCGGTGACCTCGGCGGAGAGCACGGCGAGCGCGGGCCGTACGGCCTTTCCGCCGTCGCCGTCGGCGGGGTTGCCCTCGGCGTCGATCCAGCCGAAGTGGTAGGCGGCCACGGTGTCCATGGGGGAGGCCAGGCGGTCGACGGCCGCCCGCAGTACCGGTGTGGCAAGGGTCCGGCCGCGCTCCAGGAGCGCGGTCACGTCCACCGCGTCGGCAGCCGTCTCGGCCGGGGGCACAGTGGGCACAGTTTCTCCTCTTGTTGCGGTACCGGGGGTGCGGGGGCCTGCCGCCTGCTGATCGAGCTTCACGCCGCCTCCTCGAACGCGAAGAGGTGACGGGGGCGGGGCCGGCCCAGGGTGCCCAACGCGGCGTCGGCCGCGTTCACACCGCTGCGGACCGCACTCTCCATGGTCGCGGGCCACCCGGTGGCGGTCCACGCTCCGGCCAGGTAGAGGCCGGGTGCCTTGGTGCGGGCGCCGGGCCGCAGCCGCCCGACGCCGGGGGTGGGGGCGAACGTCGCGGTGCGCTCCCGGGTCACGAAGAAGTCCTGCACCCCGGCGCCGCGCGCACCGGGCAACAGCCGTTCCAGCTCGGGCAGATAGCGCTCGCGCAGGTCGGCCACGGGGGTGTCGATCTCGTCCTGGGCCGCCGACTGCGACAGCGCCAGGTACTGTCCCTCGCGCAGCCCGGAGGCGTGGGTGCGGTCGAACACCCACTGGACGGGGGTGCCGAGGGCCGCGAAGAACGGCTTGGTGAGCACCGTGCGGTCGTAGACCACATGGACGTTGAGGATGGGAGCGGTGCCGATCTCCAGCAGGTTCTCCGGGGCGTCGAGGGCACCGGCGGGCAGCAGGTCGTGCGCCTCGCGCGGGGCGACGGCGAGCACGACGGCGTCGGCGGTGAGTGTCTCGCCGGGAACCTGAACGCTCCAGGTTCCGTTCTCGTTAGTGGAGACGGAGGTGACGCGTGTACGGACCTCGGTACGCACGCCCGCGGAGTCGAGCGCCTTGCGGGCCAGCCGGTCGTGCAGTTCGCCCAGCGGCACATGGGCCCAGCCGATGTCGGCCGCGCCCGGGTCGGACAGCAGACCGGTCTTGAACACCATCGCGGCGAGCCCCAGTGAGGCGTCGCCCGCGACCGCGTTGAGGGTGGCGACCCCGACCAGGTCCCACAGGGCCTCGACGGCACGCGCCGACTGGCCGTGGGCGGCCAGCCAGCTGCCGAAGTCCTGTGCGTCCAGGCTCGGATCGGCGAGGTCGAGCCCCTTGAGCGCGAGCGCGGCACGCCCGACCCTGGCCCGCTCGGCGAGCGAGAGGTGCGGATAGGCGGCCAGGCTGCGCCCCAGATGCAGGGGCACCGGCAGCGGGTCGCGCCGCAGCCTGCCCAGGCGCCGCCCCTCCGGCTTGGCGAGGTCGAGGACGGGCACGTCGAGGCGGTCCTGCAGCGGTGCCAGCGCTGTGCCCTCGATGCGGTCGAGGAACCAGCGGTAGGCGGTGCAGCAACGCAGGTACACGTGCTGGCCGTTGTCCACGGTCAGGTCGCCGCGCTGGAAGGAGAAGGCGAGCCCGCCGAGCCTCGGCCTGCCTTCGAGAAGGGTGACGCGCACCCCCGCGTCGGCCAGCGCGAGCGCGGCCGTGATGCCCGCGAGACCGCCGCCGATCACGACGGCGGTGCGCCCGGACGGAATGTCGTCCTGCGTCCGCTCGGATCGTGAGCCGTCGGTCATCGTGCCGCCTCTCCTGGCCGTCCGCCGTGCCGGTGGAACGGGGCAGGGCGGGCCGTCGCAGTCAGGGACGCCACGCCGCGCCGGAGGGTTGCCTGCCGTTTTCCTCCGGTGGAGTCACCTTGGCCCACTTTGTCCATCAGGCGCGCCTCCTGACGGTCAGACGGGAGGTGTGGCGTCGGGTGTCGAGCCCGGACAGGCCGCGCACGGCGACGTACGCCTTCTCGCGTCCGGGCAGCGAGACCCGGCCGCGCAGCACCGCCTCCGGTTCGCGCTCGATGCGGTCGAGCAGGCGGCGGTAGATGCCGGCCATGGCGGCGACACAGGCGCCGCTGCGCCGGTCGAGCATGGGCAGCAGCCGGTAGCCCTCGGCGAAAAGGGCCCGGGCGCGCCGTACTTCGAAGTGCACGAGGCCCGCGAAGTCGGAGCCCTCCGGCGGGGTCGGCCCGTGGAACCCGGCCGAGCAGCCGAACTTGGCGAGGTCGTCGGCGGGCAGATAGATACGGCCGTTGCCGGCGTCCTCGCGGATGTCCCGGAGGATGTTGGTCAACTGGAGCGCGAGCCCGAGCGTGTCGGCATACTCCGGCGCGCGCTCGGCACCGCGCGCCCCCGGTTCCGTGCCGAACACGCCGAGCGAGAGCCGGCCGATGGCGCCGGCCACGCAGCGGCAGTAGACCTTGAGGTCGTCCCAGGTCTCGTAGTGCTCGCCGCGTACGTCCATCAGCACGCCGTCGATCAGCTCGTCCAGGCCGCCCAGCGGGATCGGGAAGGCCTGGGCGGCATGCGCGAGAGCGACGGCGACCGGGTCGGTGTCGTCCTCGGCGACCGCGCCGTCCTGGACCCGGGCGAGCAGTGCCCGGGTGTCCTCCAGCCGGGCCGCCTTCACGTCGTCGGCCAGCTCGCCGTCGCCGATGTCGTCGACGCGCCGGGAGAAGGCGTAGAGCGCCGACATGGCGCGCCGCTTCGGCGCCGGGAGCAGCCTGATGCCGTAGGCGAAGTTCCGTGCCTGCTGTCCGGTGACGGTCTCGCAGTAGCTGTAGGCGGCGAGTACCGGTGCGGACACATGTGTGGGAGAGTCCACGGTCCGGATCACCCCTCTCCTCGCAGAGTCACGCCCACCTCACGCAGCAACCGGCCCTTGCCGGGCTTGGGCGGGCCTGGAAGTACGTCGTATTCGGCGGCGGCGATCGCGTGGACCGCCGCCCTTCCCCCCGCCACGAACCCCGCGAGCAGCAGCTTCAACCTGCCGTGGACGCTACCCACAAGGGGGGCGCCTTCATTCAGGAGATCGCGGGCGCGTTGCGCTTCGTATGCAACCAGTGCACGCACCGATGCGCCTGCGGTTTTCCTGGCGAGATCCGCCTCCTGGACGTGAAAGCGCTTCATGTCCTCGGCGGGCAGATAGATCCGGTCGCGGCCGAGGTCCTCGGCCACGTCCTGGAGGTGTTCGACGATCTGGAGTGCGGTGCAGATCGCGTCGGAGAGCCGGATCCGGTCGGGGGTCGAGGTGCCGGTGACGGCGAGGACCAGGCGGCCGACGGGGTTGGCGGACAGCTCGCAGTAGGCGAGGAGGTCGTCGTAGGTCTCGTACCGCTTGACGAGCTGGTCCTGGCGGTTGGCGGCGACCAGGCCGAGGAACGGCTCGGGGGTGAGGGAACGGCGGCGGACCGTCACCTGGAGGCGGCGCAGCAGGGGGTGGTGCGGAGTGGCGTCGAAGACGCGGCGCAGGTCGGCCTCGAAGGCGTCGAGCAGGACCAGGCGGTCCTCGGCCTGCTCCGGGGAGACCCCGAGGAGGCGGGCGTCGGCGCCGCCGGGGGCCAGGTCGCCGTCGCCGATGTCGTCGACGAGGCGGGCGAATCCGTACACCGCCGTCAGGTCGTCGCGCCAGGCTTTCGGCAGGAAGAAGGGGGCCACGGGGAAGTTCTCGTCCGCGGCCTTGTCCAGGGTGCCGCGCTCCGGGTCTCCGGTGCGCACCGGGCCGGCTGCCGTCACCGTTCGCTGCCCGGGGCGAGGACGGCGCGGCCTGCGTTGAGCTGGGGAGTTTCCGTAGCCATTGCCGTCACATCTCCCGTTCTACACTGCCGACCCAATACACACTATTTCGGACACGCCGCCCAGCAGTCCGCGGGGCGGCCCGGCGGAGGGTGTCGTGCATTATCGCCCCACTTGCCGCTTTCCGGGACCGGTACAGCTTACGTTGTACAACGCATCGAGGTTCGTCGGGGTGTCCCGCAGATCACAACAACACACCGATTGGCGTCAAGATTCCTAAGGCGAGCCGGAGTTGACGTTTCCTTTGCAGACGCCGGGCCCCACCGGAAAGGTTCCGGCGGGGCCCGGGGCGTGGCGGGCTACTTGCCCGTGAACTTCTCGTACTCCTGGAGCACCTCTTCGGTCGGGCCGTCCATGCGCAGCTCACCGCGCTCCAGCCACAGGACGCGGTCGCAGGTGTCGCGGATCGACTTGTTGTTGTGACTGACCAGAAACACCGTGCCCGCGTGCTGGCGCAGTTCGCGGATGCGCTCCTCGGACCGGATCCGGAACTTCGCGTCACCGGTGGCCAGCGCCTCGTCGATCATGAGGACGTCGTGGTCCTTGGCGGCGGCGATGGAGAAGCGGAGCCGGGCCGCCATGCCGGAGGAGTAGGTCCGCATGGGCAACGTGATGAAGTCGCCCTTGTCGTTGATGCCGGAGAACTCGACGATCTCCTGGTAGCGGGCCTTGATCTCCTCGCGGGACATGCCCATCGCGAGACCGCCCAGGATGACGTTGCGCTCACCCGTGAGGTCGTTCATCAGGGCCGCGTTGACGCCGAGCAGCGAGGGCTGGCCGTTGGTGTAGACCCGGCCCTTCTCGGCGGGCAGCAGGCCGGCGATGGCGCGCAGCAGGGTGGACTTGCCGGAGCCGTTGGAACCGATCAGGCCGATGGCCTCGCCGCGGTAGGCGACGAAGGAGACCCCGCGGACGGCGTGCACCTTGCGCACGCCCCGGTCGTCGCCCCGCTTGAAGATGCGGCTGAGGGCGGCCGTCGCGCTGCCCTTGCCGGTCTTGGCGCCGTTGACCCGGTAGACGATGTGCACGTCCTCCGCGATCACGGTGGGGATCCGCTCCCCCTGGTCCTGCTCCACGTCGTTCAGGTCAGCCACGGCCGTACCGCTCCTCCGCCTTCCAGAAGTACACGAAACCGCCGGCGAACACGACCACGGCCCAGGACAGCGCGACGACCCAGACGTGCGGCGGCAGGTTCGAGGCGCCGTAGCCGTCGATGAGGGCGAAGCGCATCAGGTCCATGTAGACGGTGGCGGGGTTCACCTGGAGGAGCGTGCGCGCCCACTCCGGCCGGCCCTCCATCATCTTGGTGATCGAGAACATCACACCGGACATGTACATCCAGGTGCGCAGCACGAACGGCAGCAGCTGGGCGAGGTCCGGGGTCTTGGCTCCCAGCCGGGCCACGATCAGGGCCAGTCCCGTGTTGAAGAGGAAGAGCAGGAACAGGATCGGGACGACCAGCACCCAGGACAGGCCCGGGCGGCTGCCGAACCCGACCACCACCGCGACCATGACGATCATCGAGAAGAGCAGCTGCTGGAGCTGCTGCAGCGCGAAGGAGATCGGCAGCGAGGCGCGCGGGAAGTGCAGCGCCCGCACCAGGCCGAGGTTGCCGGCGATCGCCCGCACGCCCGTCATGATCGAGCTCTGGGTGAACGTGAAGGTGAACACGCCGGTGACCAGGAACGGGATGTAGATGTCCTGCGACATGCCACGGCTGGCGTGCAGGATGACGCCGAAGATGAAGTAGTACACGGCCGCGTTCAGCAGCGGCGTGGCCACCTGCCAGAGCTGGCCGAGCTTGGCCTGGCTGTACTGGGCGGTGAGCTTGGCCTGTGAGAAGGCCAGGATGAAGTGGCGCCGTCCCCAGAGCTGGCGTACGTACTCGACGAGCGAGGGGCGTGCGCCGCTCACCGCGAGTCCGTATCTGGCGGCGAGCTGCGCCGCCGTGAGGCCTTCGTCGGGCGACGGCACCGCGCTCACCGCGATCCCGCCGTCATGCGTTGTCTCACTCAAGGGTGGAAGCCTTCGTCTCCGGATCCGTCCGCGGATGCGCCGTCGGATTCGTCTTACGTTCGTCTTACGCAATTGTGCTACTGGGCACGACACGTCTCCGTCATCGGAGACGCCTTCGGGGGGGGTGTCCGCGCACCGTCGCGCGCGGACCCGCACCTTCGAGCTTGTCAGATCACCGGGGGACGGCCCAGTCGCGTGAGTCTCCACACGGTCCGCCAGCGCATCGGGCGGCGGGGGCCGCACGGGGTGGTCCAGCCCTCCCGGAAGCCGGCGAACCAGGCGTGCAGGGCCGGGCGGGAGGGGCGGCGCACCAGGGTCAGCAGCAGCCACACCCCGAGGTAGACCGGGACCAGGGGGGCGGGCAGGTTGCGGCGGGCCAGCCAGACCCGGTTGCGTGCGACCATCCGGTGGTAGACCGCGTGCCGGGAGGGAGCGGTGGTGGGGTGGTTGAGGACCATGTCGGACCGGTAGTCGATCATCCAGCCGGCGTCCAGGGCCCGCCAGGCCAGGTCGGTCTCCTCGTGGGCGTAGAAGAACTCGTCCGGCAGGCCGCCGACCTCGGCGAGGACCTGGGTGCGGACGGCGTTGGCGCCGCCCAGGAAGGTGGTGACCCGGGAGGAGCGCATCGGGTCGGAGGCCCGCAGCCGCGGCACGTGCCGGCGCTGGGTCTGCCCGGTGTCCGGGTCGGCGATGCGGAAGCTGATGATGCCGAGACGCTGGTCGGCGGCGAAGGCCTGGCGGCACAGCTCGGCGGTGTCGTGCTCGGCGAGCAGTCCGTCGTCGTCCAGGAAGAGCAGTATGTCGACGTCACGGCCGCTGGGGCCGAAGGCCTCTATGCCGACGTTGCGCCCGCCCGGGATCCCGAGGTTCTCGGGCAGCTCCAGGGTGCGGACGCCGTCCGGGACGTCCGGAACGGGCGAGCCGTTGCCGACGACGACCACCTTGACCCGCTCGCCGTCCTGCTTGGCGACCGAGTCGAGGAGGGCGCGCAGTTCGTCCGGGCGGTTGCCCATGGTGATGACGACCGCGCCGACCTTCAGCCCGGCGCTCACCGCAGCCTGCTCGACGCGAGGACCGAGACCAGGTGCAGCAGGGTCTGGAGCAGCGCGATGCCGGCGAGCACGGCGGTGCCGAGCCGGGTGAAGAAGAGGTCGCCGCGGACCTGGTCGACGATCGCGAGGACCAGGATCAGCAGGGACGCCTCGATGCCGAGGATCAGCCGGTGGAACCGGAGCAGGGCGGCGGCCCGGCGGGCCAGTGCCATCCCGGAGGAGCGCATCTCGGCGGCGGCCTCCTTGACCACCGGCAGGCCGGCCTGGTGGCGGGCGACACCGACCAGGTCGGTCTCGGCCTTGATCAGGATCGCGCCGAGCGCGGCCAGGGTACCGAGGAAGGCCCACAGCCAGTCGATACGGCCGCTGCCGAACAGGTCGGCGGCGCGCAGCCCGAGGCCCACGAGGACGGCGGCGTCGGTGAGGTAGGCGCCCACCCGGTCGAGGTAGACCCCGCCCAGCGAGTACTGCTGCTTCCAGCGGGCGACCTCGCCGTCGACGCAGTCGAGCAGCAGGTACATCTGGACGCACACCACACCGAGGACGGCGCCCGTGATCCCCGGCACCAGCAGGGCCGGGGCCGCGAGCACGCCGAAGACGGTCATCAGGTACGTGAGCTGGTTGGGCGTGACCCTGGTGTTCACCAGGTAGCGGTCCACCCGCAGGGACACCTCGCGCATGTAGAGGCGTCCCATCCAGTGCTCACCGCTGCGCCGGTCCTTGACCCCAGCGGGGTGCACGACCGGACGGAGTTCAGCTACCGATGGCCTTGACATAGTCGACGTAGATGTCCTTGATCTGGTGGGTCTTGAGGTCGAGGTGTTCGAGGATGGTGTAGCGGCCGGGCCGGGTCTCCGGAGCGAACTCCACGACCCGGACGAACTCGTCCACGGTGAAGCCGATCTCCTCCGGCAGCACCGGCAGTCCGTGCCGGCGCAGCACACCGGCCATGTACACGGACTCCTCGTGGGCTCCGCGCAGGTACATCGCGAAGGCCGCGCCGAGCCCGCACTGCTCGCCGTGGCTGGCGGCACGCCTCGGGAACAGCAGGTCGAAGGCGTGGTTGATCTCGTGGCAGGCGCCGGAGGACGGGCGGGAGTCGCCCGACACCGACATGGCGATACCGCTGAGGACCAGCGCCTCGGCGAGGACCTGGAGGAAGTCGTTCTCGCCGATGCCGCCGGGGTGGCGGAGCACCGCCTCGCCGGCCTGCCGGGCCATGGCGGCCGCCAGACCGTCGATCTTCTCGCCGGTCACGCGGTGGGACAGCTCCCAGTCCGCGATCGCGGAGATGTTGGAGACGGCGTCGCCGATGCCCGAGCGCACGAAGCGCGCCGGGGCCTCCCGGATGACGTCGAGGTCGATGACGACCGCGATCGGGTTCGGCACGCCGTAGGAGCCGCGGCCCGCGTCGTTGTCGAGGGTGGCGACCGGCGAGCAGAGTCCGTCGTGCGCGAGGTTCGTCGGCACCGCGACCAGCGGCAGGCCCACCCGGGCCGCGGCGAACTTGGCACAGTCGATGATCTTGCCGCCGCCGAGGCCGACGACCGCGTCGTAGTGGCCGGCCCTGATCTCGCCGGCCAGCCGGATCGCGTCGTCGAGGGTGCCGCCGCCGACCTCGTACCAGGTGGCGCCGGGCAGGCTCGGCGCGACGCGCTCGCGCAGCTTCGAGCCCGAGCCGCCGCTGACGGCGACCGCGAGCCGCCCGGAGTGCGAGATGCGTTCGTCGGCGAGCACGCCCGCCAGGTCGTCGAGGGCACCCGGGCGGATGTCCACGACGACCGGCGAGGGGATCAGCCGGGTCAGTACTGGCACGCGATCTCCCGTCCCCTGGCGAGATCGTCGTGGTTGTCGATCTCGACCCACCGGACGTCGCCGATCGGCGCCACGTCGATCCGGAAGCCGCGGTTGACCAGCTCCTGGTAGCCGTGCTCGTAGAACTGCTGCGGGTCGGTCTCCCAGACCGCCTTCAGCGCGTCGGCGAGCTCGGGGGCCGCGTCGCCCTCGATGAGGGTGACGCCGATGTACTCGCCGGTGGCCTCGGCGGGATCCATCAGCTTGGTGATCTTCGTCATGCCCTTGTCGGCGCCGACGACGACCTTCATCTCCTCGTCGGCGAGGTCCTTGACCGTGTCCAGCGCGAGGATGATCTTCTTGCCGTCGCCGCGGGAGGCGAGCAGCGTCCGCTCGACGGAGACCGGGTGCACGGTGTCGCCGTTGGCGAGGATCACGCCGTCCTTGAGGGCGTCACGGCCGCACCACAGGGAGTAGGCGTTGTTCCACTCCTCGGCCTTGTCGTTGTCGATGAGGGTGAGCCTGAGGCCGTACTTCGCCTCCAGGGCCGCCTTCCGCTCGTAGACGGCCTCCTTGCGGTAGCCGACGATGATCGCGACCTCGGTCAGGCCGATCTCGGCGAAGTTGCCGAGGGTCAGGTCGAGCACCGTGATCGAGTCCTCTATCCCGGCAGGCCCCACCGGCACCAGCGCCTTGGGCAGGCTGTCGGTGTAGGGGCGCAGACGCCGTCCGGCGCCGGCCGCCAGCACGAGGCCGATCATGCGGGTTCTCCTTCGTCGTGTACGGCGGGCGCCCCTGCGGACACCCAGAAGCGGATGCTCTCGACGAGCACCAGCCCGGCCACGACCACGGCGAGGACCGTGAGCGCGACCTTGAACTGCGCGCCGGTGAGCACCGCGGCCAGGACGGTGACCAGCAGCACTCGCCCTTCCTGCCCCCCGATGGCGCGGACCAGCCAGGCCGGCGGCGCCCCGGCGTTCCCGCGGATGCGGTACACCGTGTCGTAGTGATGGTAGGCGACGGCGGCCACCAGGCCGAAAGCCGCAGGAAGGGCTCCGTTTACCCCGGCTTTACCTGCGAGGACGAGCACGGTGCCGTACTCGGCGGCGCGGAAGAGGGGCGGGACCAGCCAGTCGAGGGCGCCCTTGAGGGGGCGGGCGAGGGTCTGGCCGGAGGCGAGGGCGTAGACGACGGCTCCCGCGACCGGGGCCCAGGTCACACCGGAGAAGAGGGAGACGGTGAGAACCGCCACGCCCGCGAGGGCCACCAGGAACGGGGAGCCGAGCGGGGCGCGCAGGGCGCGGGACGCGAACCCGGCGAGCGGACCGTTGTCCGCCAGGTCGGCGAGTGCCTCGGCCGCCCGGTCGGTGCGCTTCGCCTTCCGGGTCAGCGACCGCAGGACCCGCCCGGCCGTGGTGTAGGTCGCCGCGAAGGCGCAGCCGATCAGCAGGACGTAGAAGGTGATCCGCGGGGTCGTGGCCGCCGTGAGGACGGCTATCAGTGCCCATCGTTCGCCGATGGGCAGGACTATCATCCGGCGCACCCAGACCGTCCAGCCGACGCTGTCGAGGCGCCCGGAGAGGGCCGCGGTGGGGCTGGTGTTGGCGGTGGCGTCGTGGTTGGCCTCGTTGAAGGAGAAGTCGACCACGTGCCGGCAGGTCTGCAGGATCATGGCGCCGAGGGCGAGGGCCCACACGTCGTCGCCGCCGCGGGCGGCGCCCAGCGCGAGGCCCGCGTAGTAGGCGTACTCCTTGGCCCGGTCGAAGGTGGCGTCCAGCCAGGCGCCGAGCGTGGAGTACTGCAGGGAGTAGCGGGCGAGCTGACCGTCGGTGCAGTCCAGGACGAAGGAGGCGATGAGCAGCACGCCCGCCGCGACGAATCCGATGCGGGTGCCGGTGGCCGCGCAGCTCGCCGCGATCAGGGCGGTGAGCAGGGAGGCGGTGGTGACCTGGTTGGGGGTCAGGCCGCGGCGGGCGCACCAGCGGGCGATGTAGCGGGAGTACGGGCTGATGAAGAAGGTGGTGAAGAAGCCGTCGCGGGACTTCACGGCCGACTTCAGGCGTACGGCCTCGTCGTCGACGGCGGCGACGGCCTGCCGCGCCTCGTTGCGGGCCTGCGGATCGGCGGGGACGGCCGCGACCAGGCTGCCCAGCTCGGGATGGTGGACGTCGGCGTCGAGGGCGGTGACGAGACCGTCGACGGCGAGGGCGGTGCCGCCGCCCGCGGCGGCTTCCCCGGCCAGCGCACGGCTCAGGGCCTGACGGCCGGCGGGCTGGGCGGTGACGGCGCCGGGGATCGCGGCGAGCGGGAAGCGGGGGTCGGTGAGGCCGAGCCGCAGGGCGTGCACATGACCGACGAAGCGGGAGTCGACGACGGCGACGCGCCGGTCGGCGGGTACGGCGGCGAGCAGGGCCTCGGTCTCGACGGTGTCCGACGCCGTCCGCACCTCGAAGCCGAGCGCCCGCAGATCGCTCTCCAGTGACGATCCGGGGACCGGCGGACCGGTGACGATGGCGGTCGACAACCGAACTCACTCCCTGGGTGCCGGCGAACGGACGCCGGTCTGCTGCATGGTCGGGCGGGGTGTGCCTGGCGGCCCCCGGGCGGCATTCGGCAGAGGTTATCGGATGGTGAGGACTGCTTGTTCACCGGCCGTTCACGGCACAGTCCACTCACTCTGCCCCGGCCTTTGCCGAGATCATCATCCGCGATCCGGGCCCCGACCCACAAACCGCGCTCGCAGAACGGACATTGAAGACACCCGCCCACGGCTCCGCGACCGTCCGTCCGCACCACCCAGCCCCTCACGGAAGGTAACTGAGGCTGCCCTGACCTGGTCTTCGTTTTCGCAGGTCAGGGCAGATGACAACGGTCTTCAGTGCCGCGTTGCCGGATACCCCCCACCCGTAGTTCACTGTGATCCCGGGCGGAACACAGGAGGCGTATCCCATGGGGGCAGGGCACGACCACGGTCACGGCCACCGTCACGCGCCGGCCACCGGTACGGCCGCGGCGGCGTACCGGGGACGGCTCCGGGTGGCGCTCGCCATCACCCTCGGGGTGATGGTGGTCGAGATCGCCGGCGGTCTGGTGGCCGACTCGCTCGCGCTGATCGCGGACGCGGCCCACATGGCGACCGACGCGCTGGGCCTCGGCATGGCCCTGCTGGCGATCCACTTCGCCAACCGCCCGCCGAGCACCCACCGCACCTTCGGCCTCGCCCGCGCCGAGATCCTCGCCGCCCTGGCCAACTGCCTGCTGCTGCTCGTGGTCGGCGGCTATGTGCTGTACGAGGCGGTCCAGCGGTTCCTCACGCCGGCGGACACCCACGGCGGCCAGATGATCGTGTTCGGTCTCATCGGCCTGGTCGCCAACATGATCTCGCTCACGCTGCTGGTGCGCGGCCGGCAGGAGAGCCTGAACGTGCGCGGGGCGTTCCTGGAGGTGGCCGCCGACGCGCTGGGCTCGCTGGCGGTGCTGGTCTCTGCCGTGGTGATCCTGACCACCGGCTGGCAGGCGGCCGACCCGATCGCCTCGCTGGTCATCGGCCTGATGATCGTGCCGAGGACGCTGAAACTGCTGCGCGAGACCCTGGACGTCCTGCTGGAGGCGGCGCCGCGGGACGTCGACATGGCGGAGGTACGGACGCACATCCTGGCCCTTGACGGCGTGGCGGACGTCCACGACCTGCACGCCTGGACGATCACCTCGGGGATGCCGGTGCTGTCGGCGCACGTGGTGGTCCGCTCGGACGTGCTCAGCGCCGTCGGCCACGAGAAGCTGCTGCACGAGCTGCAGGGCTGTCTGGGCCACCACTTCGACGTGGAGCACTGCACCTTTCAGCTGGAACCGGTCGGGCACGCGGAGCACGAGGCCCGGCTCTGCCGCTGACCCCGTCGCGGCCGGATCCTGCGGCCGGGTACCGGAACGCAGCGCTCCGCGCTCCCCCGGCGTCCTTGTGTTCGAGACCCCCGGACGGTTCCCTCAGGCACCCGTAGGGCACGATCAACTACCGGGTCCCTCTTCCGGCGTGCCCGTGCCGGGAAGTGCCGGGAGTGTCGGATTCGTACGGCAGACTTGGTGCGAGGACCGAGGCGAAGGATGGGTATGCCGATCACACCTGCCACCGCGACGCACAGCACGTCGGAAGGGACCGCAGACGCGATTTTCCTTGAACTCGTCGACGAGAAGGGTGTGACCATCGGCACCGCGGAGAAGCTGGCCGCGCACCAGCCGCCCGGGCAGCTGCACCGGGCGTTCTCCGTCTTCCTCTTCGACGAGCACGGCAGGATGCTGCTCCAGCAGCGGGCACTGGGCAAGTACCACTCCCCCGGCGTATGGTCCAACACCTGCTGCGGCCACCCCTACCCCAAAGAGGCCCCCTTCGCGGCGGCCGCCCGGCGGACCTTCGAGGAGCTGGGGGTCTCCCCGTCGCTGCTCGCCGAGGCCGGCACGGTCCGCTACAACCACCCGGACCCGGCCTCCGGCCTGGTCGAGCAGGAGTTCAACCACCTGTTCGTCGGCATGGTCCAGGCGCCGCTCGCGCCGGACCCGGAGGAGGTCGAGGCGACCGTCTTCGTGTCGGCCGCCGAGCTGACCGAGCGGCACGCCCAGGACCCCTTCTCGTCCTGGTTCATGACCGTGCTGGACGCGGCCCGCCCGGCGATCAGGGAGCTGACGGGCCCGTCCGCCGGCTGGTGAACCCCCTCAGGGCAGTGTCGCGGGTTTGAGCGGCAGGGCGGCCCAGATCACCTTGCCGCCGTTCGACGTGTGCTCCACGTCCACGACTCCGCCGGCCTCCCGGGCCACCTCCCGGACCAGCAGCAGCCCCCGGCCGCCGAGCTGGCCGTGGTCGGCCTCCAGGGCGGTCGGGCGGTAGGGGTGGTTGTCCTCCACCGACACCCGCACCCACTCGGCGCCGACGGCGACCTCCACGGCGAGCATCGGCGACAGCAGCGCCGCGTGCTTGACCGCGTTGGTGACCAGCTCGGAGACGATCAGCAACAGCCCGTACACCAGGTCCTCCGAGACCGGGACGCCCTGGCGCTGGAGCAGGTCCCGTACGGCGCGCCGCGCCTGCGGGACCGAGGCGTCCACAGCGGCGGCGGTGAACCGCCAGACTCCTTCGTACGGCAGCGGATCCGGCGGCGGAGCGCCGCCTCCCTCTGGACGCGGGTCGTGCCCGCGCCCGTGGTTCTCCATCGTCCGGTCGCCACCCTCGCGCTCGATTGTCACCACACGTCGAGTGTTGGTAACGACCCGCTCCGCTCCGGATGACTGAACACAAGTCAGCAACTATCGAGCGGATCCGACCGTTGGCGTATGACAAGGTCAGTTGTGGGACGACTCTTGCCCTCTTGAATGCCGACTTCGCGAACTATTCGGGTTGTACGGGTATGAGAACTTTCCCGGGAGACGGGATGCGGCTCCCCTGTCACCACCGCAATTCCACTCCTCCCGGGCGCGGATACCATCCCGCACTATGGAGCCCCGCCTCGACCACCAGGTCGGAAACGCCGTTGCCACGGTCGTCATCGGCAACCCTGCCAAACGCAACGCGATGACCGCGGAGATGTGGCGCGCCCTCCCGCCCCTTCTCGACGCCCTCGCGGCGGACCCCGCCGTGCGGGCCCTCGTCCTCACCGGCGAGGGCGGCACCTTCTGTGCCGGCGCCGACATCTCCACCCTCCGGGGCTCCTCCGCCGAGGCACAGACACTCGCCGTCGCCGCCGAGGAGGCCCTCGCCGCGTTCCCCAAGCCGACCCTCGCCGCGGTGCGCGGCCACTGCGTCGGCGGCGGCTCGCAGCTCGCCGCCGCCTGCGATCTGCGGTTCGCCGAGGAGGGCGCGCTGTTCGGGGTGACACCGGCCAAGCTCGGCATCGTCTACCCGGCCGCCTCCACCCGCCGCCTGGTGTCCCTCGTCGGCCCGGCCACCACCAAGTACCTCCTCTTCTCCGGCGAGCTGATCGACACGGAGCGGGCGCTGCGCACCGGTCTGGTCGACGAGGTGCTGCCGGAGGGCGAACTGGACAAGCGGGTGGCCGAGTTCACCCGGACCCTGGCCGCCCGCTCGCAGCTGACGCAGGCCGCCGCGAAGGAGTTCGCGGACGGCCGCACGGACCGGGACGCGCACTGGGCGGAGCAGGCACGCGGCAGCGGCGACACCGCCGAGGGCGTCGCCGCGTTCCTGGAGCGCCGTCAGCCGCGGTTCACGTGGGCAGTTCCGCGCCGAGGATGAACCGGCTCATCGAGCGGAGCAGGGCGACGACCTCGGCGGGCGCCTTCTGCGGGGAGCCCGCGTCGTAGGGCGGCTGCGGGTCGTACTCGATCCCGAGCTGTACGGCCTGGGCGACGTCGTCCCCGGAGATCCGGCCGAGGAGGGCGAGGCCCATGTCGATGCCGGCGGAGACACCGGCCGCGGTCACGTACTTTCCGTCGGTGACGACCCGCTCCCCCGTCGGCTCGGCGCCGAACTTGCGCAGCTCGTCCAGGGCCAGCCAGTGCGAGGTGGCCCGGCGGCCTTCGAGGAGGCCCGCGGCGGCGAGCAGCAGGGAACCGGTGCACACGGACGTCGTCCAGGTGCTGGTCGCGTCGGCGGTGCGGATCCAGTCGAGGAGGGCCTGGTTCGTCATCTGCGGGGTCTGGCCGGGGCCGCCGGGGACGACCACGACGTCGGGGTGCGGCACCTCGGCGAGGGTCCGGTCGGCGGTCAGGGCGAGATACCCGTTGTCGGTGCGGACGGGGCCGGCCTCCTCGGCGACGAAGACGACCTCGGAGTCCGGGAGCCGCCCCAGGGTCTCGTACGGCCCCACGGCGTCGAGGGCGGTGAATCGGTCGTAGAGCACGATCGCGAACTGCATGGCTCTCCTAACGGGTCGGGTCGGCGGGGGCCGGGCTGAACCTGCGCCGGTATTCGGCGGGAGTGGTGCCGAGAGCCTTGAGGAAGGCACGGCGCATCGCTTCGGGCGTGCCGTAGCCGCTGGCCCGGGAGACCTCCTCGACCCCGTCGCCGGTGTCCTCCAGGAGCCTGCGGGCGTGTTCCAGCCGGACCCGGTCGACGTAGCGGCCGGGCGTCGTCCCGGTCTCGGCGTGGAAGGCGCGGGCGAAGTGGCGGGGCGAGAGCGCGGCGCGGGCGGCCAGCGCCTCGACGCCCAGGTCGTCGTCCGGGTGCTCGGTGATCCACTGCTGGACCTCCCGCAGCGGTGCGCGCTGTGCGGTCTGGGCGGCGAGCTGGGCGCTGAACTGGGCCTGGTTGCCGGGTCTGCGCAGGAACACCACCAGGTGCCGGGCGACGGTGAGCGCGACGTCCCGGCCGAGGTCCTCCTCGACGAGGGCGAGGGCGAGGTCGATGCCGGAGGTGACACCGGCCGAGGTGGCGACGCGGCCGTCCCGGACGTAGATCGGGTCGGGGTCGACGCGGACGGCGGGATGGTCGCGGGCCAGCGTCTCGCAGTACGCCCAGTGGGTGGTCGCCCGATGACCGTCCAGGAGCCCGGCGGCGGCGAGCAGGACGGCGCCGGTGCAGACGGAGACGAGCCGCTCGGCGAGCGGCCCGTGTGCCCGCAGCCACGCCACCAGCTCCGGGTCGGACCGCCGGGTGCCCTGGCCACCGGGGACGAGGAGGGTGTGCGGGTCGGGCGCGTCGGCCAGGGCCCCGTCCGGTACGACGGTCAGCCCGCTGGAGGTGCGCACGGGAGCGCCGTCCAGGGAGGCGGTGCGGATGCGGTAGCTGCCCGGGGTGTGGGTCTCGGCGCCCGTGAACACCTCCACGGGGCCGGTGACGTCGAGGCTCTGGACGCCGTCGAAGAGGACGACGAGAACGGTTCGCTGCGCCATGTCATCGATTGTTGGCCCGTCCGGTGATGGCCGCAATGACGAATAGCCCACCTTTCCTGCCATCCCGGACGGAGTCCCGGGCCCGCATCGCCCCGGACACTGGAGTCCGTACCAACCAGTCAGTAGCGTGCGCCCATGACAACCGCCGCACTGGAGCCGCGCGCCGGCCGCCGCTGCCACACCCTGCTCAACTCCCTGCACGCGACCCACTTCTTCAGCCCCGAGCTGGCCGAGGAACTGGCCGCGCTCGGGGTCACCCACCCGCGGGCCGTCAACTTCGCGGTGCGGGCGGCCGCGTTGGGGGCGGTCGGGGCCGGCACGGTGACGGCGACGTTCTACAACTACAAGCACGAGCTGGTGGCCCGGCATGTGCCGGCCGTCTGGGAGACCGCCGCCCCGAAGGACGTCCTCGCCGCACGCGTGCGTGCCGTCGACGCGTCGATGCGGCGGCTGCTCGGCGCGGACACGGTGGTCTCCGACGGGATGGCCGAGGCCGCGAGGCTCGCGCTGCGCGCCACCGAGGCCTGCTCGCGCTCCGGCCGCCCGCTGTACGCCGCCCACGCGGACCTGCCGGTGCCCCAGGAGCCGCATCTCGCCTACTGGTACGCGAGCACGCTGCTGCGCGAGCACCGCGGCGACGGGCACCTCGCGGCGCTGCTGGCGGCCGGTCTCGACGGGCTGGAGGCGGTGGTGACGCACACGGCGACCGGCAAGGGCATGACTCCGAAGTGGGTGTTCGCCACGCGCGGCTGGAGCCAGGACGACTGGGACGCGGCGGTGGCACGGCTGCGGGAGCGCGGGCTGCTCGACGCGGAGGGCGAGCTGACCGGGGCGGGGGTGGCCCTGCGGGCGGAGATCGAGACGGAGACGGACCGGCTGGACCGAGCCCCGTACGAGCACCTGGGGTCCGCCGGGGTGACACGGCTGACGGAGCTCGCGGCAGGGTTCGCAAGGGCGGCGGTGGCCGCGGGGGCATTCCCGGCGGACCTTGTCGGCAAGGGGTGACGGTCGGCAGGGGATGACGAGAGGCGAGGCCCTGGGCGGGCGCCGGGGGGGGAAGGCCGGGGCCGGATTCGTGCGGGTGTTTGATCGGGGCCCCGGGTGGGCGACGGATTCGTGGAGAGTCCGTGTCGTGGATAGGCGCCCTGGGGCCCGGTTGTCGGTGTCACCTGCCACAATTGCGGCGCAACCTCAGTGGAGAAGGCGGTACGGGATCGTGACGACACCCGGGTCCCTGGTTCCAGGGTCCATCGAAGGCAGGATCGCCGAGGAGCTCGGCGTACGGGAGCGGCAGGTCAAGGCTGCCGTGGAGCTGCTCGACGGCGGTTCGACGGTGCCCTTCATCGCCCGCTACCGCAAGGAAGCGACCGAGATGCTCGACGACGCGCAGCTGCGCACGCTCGAGGAGCGGCTGCGCTACCTGCGGGAGCTGGAAGAGCGGCGGACGGCGATCCTGGAGTCGGTGCGGGAGCAGGGCAAGCTCACCGGCGAACTGGAGGCGCAGATCCGGGGCGCCGAGACCAAGGCGCGGCTGGAGGACATCTACCTGCCGTACAAGCCGAAGCGGCGGACCAAGGCGCAGATCGCGCGGGAGGCCGGCCTGGAGCCGCTGGCCGAGGGGCTGCTCGGGGATCCCGGGGTGGAGCCGCTGGCGGCCGCCGCCGCCTTCGTCGACGCCGACAAGGGCGTCGCCGATCCGCAGGCCGCCCTGGAGGGCGCCCGCGCGATCCTCACCGAGCGGTTCTCGGAGGACGCGGACCTCGTCGGCGAGCTGCGCGAACGCATGTGGGTACGTGGCCGGCTCGCCGCGAAGGTGCGGGACGGCAAGGAGGAGGCGGGCGCGAAGTTCGCCGACTACTTCGAGTTCGCCGAGCCGTTCACCGACCTGCCCTCGCACCGCATCCTGGCGATGCTGCGCGGCGAGAAGGAGGAGGTCCTCGACCTCGTCCTGGAGCCGGAGGAGCCCACCGAGGGCCCGTCCTCGTTCGAGGGGATCGTCGCCCACAGGTTCGGGATCGCCGACCGCGGCCGGCCGGCCGACAAGTGGCTGTCGGACACCGTCCGCTGGGCCTGGCGCACCCGCCTCCTCGTCCACCTCGGCATCGACCTGCGGCTGCGCCTGCGCACGGCCGCCGAGGACGAGGCGGTCGACGTCTTCGCGGCGAACCTGCGCGACCTGCTGCTCGCCGCCCCGGCCGGCACCCGCGCGACGCTGGGCCTGGACCCCGGTTTCCGGACCGGCGTGAAGGTCGCCGTCGTCGACGCCACCGGCAAGGTGGTCGCCACCGACGTCATCTACCCGCACGTCCCGGCCAACAAGTGGGACGAGGCGATCGCCAAGCTGGCCCGGCTCGCCAAGGAGCACGCGGTCGACCTGATCGCGATCGGCAACGGCACGGCGTCCCGCGAGACCGACAAGCTCGCCGGTGAACTCATCACCAAGCACCCGGAGTTGAAGCTCACCAAGGTGATGGTGTCCGAGGCCGGCGCGTCCGTGTACTCGGCCTCCGCCTTCGCGTCCCAGGAACTGCCCGACATGGACGTGTCGCTGCGCGGCGCCGTCTCCATCGCCCGCCGGCTCCAGGACCCGCTGGCCGAGCTGGTGAAGATCGACCCCAAGTCGATCGGCGTCGGCCAGTACCAGCACGACCTGTCCGAGGTGAAGCTGTCGCGGTCCCTGGACGCGGTGGTCGAGGACTGTGTGAACGGCGTGGGCGTGGACGTCAACACGGCGTCGGCACCGCTGCTCGCCCGTGTCTCGGGCATCACCTCCGGGCTCGCCGAGAACATCGTCGCCCACCGCGACACCAACGGCCCGTTCACCTCCCGCGGCCAGCTGAAGAACGTGGCCCGGCTCGGCCCGAAGGCGTACGAGCAGTGCGCGGGCTTCCTGCGCATCCGCGGCGGCGACGACCCGCTGGACGCGTCGAGCGTCCACCCGGAGGCGTATCCCGTCGTCCGGCGCATGGTGAAGACGTCGGGCCAGGAGGTGGCCGCGCTCATCGGCAACACGGGTGCGCTGCGCTCGCTGCGGCCGACGGACTTCGTGGACGAGACGTTCGGTCTGCCGACCGTCACCGACATCCTCAAGGAGCTGGAGAAGCCGGGGCGCGACCCGCGTCCGGCCTTCAAGACGGCCACGTTCAAGGAGGGCGTCGAGAAGATCTCCGACCTGTCCTCCGGGATGGTCCTGGAGGGCGTGGTGACGAACGTGGCGGCGTTCGGCGCGTTCATCGACGTCGGTGTCCACCAGGACGGTCTGGCGCATGTCTCCGCGCTGTCCAAGACCTTCGTGAAGGACCCGCGGGACGTGGTGAAGCCGGGTGACATCGTCAAGGTGAAGGTCCTCGACGTGGACATCCCGCGCAAGCGGATCTCGCTGACGCTGCGGCTGGACGACGAGGCCGCTCCGCAGCAGGGCGGCCGACAGGGCGACGGCGGCGAACGGCGCCAGCGGGGCGGGCGTCCGCCGCAGCAGCGGCAGCAACAGCAGCGGCAGGGGGGCGGTGCTCGTCAGGCGTCGGCGCCGCCGCCGGCGAACAGCGCGATGGCCGATGCGCTGCGCCGGGCCGGGCTGCTGGGCGGGAAGGACGGCAAGCGCTGACGGATGCCTCGCGGAGGTGTCGGGGAGCGGCCGGCCCGTCGTGGCCGGTCGCGCCCACGCGGCGGAGCCGCATATCGATGCGGCCCCGCGCCCCCAGGGGCACGCGTCTCGCCGCCGTCGGTGAACACGAGGCGAAAGGGGCATGCCAACTCGCTGCCCTGTCTGTGCGCGCCCCGTGATCGTGCATAGCGTTCACGTCATGCGTATACGGGATGGGAGGCAGTTGTTGCTGGCCTGGCTACTGATGGCCGCAACAGCGGCCTGTGATTCGGGAGTTCACTATTCCGTTCCCGATACGCAGGCCGGCCGCGAGGCGACGGCGCGGACCACTGCGGCCACCACCCCGGCCGCTCCCGCCCGACACCCCGCCAAGGCCACCGAAACAGCCGGGGCCCCGGCTCCCAGCCGGACAGCCGCTCCTGCGGACACCCGGTCCGGTACCGCCACGACTCCGGCTGCCCGCACCTGCACGACGCGGGACCTCGCGGCCTCCGAGGGGCGGACCAGTCCGCAGGTGGGTGTCGGACGCCCGGGGTACGCCGCGGAGATCGTGCTGCGCAACCGCTCGGGCTCGACGTGCCGGCTGAGTGGCTGGCCCGGTCTCACCTTCTTCGGTGACGGCGTCCTGCACGTCTGCACGACGGCAGACCCCCCGGACTGCGAGGGCGGGCCGGTGAGCACCTCGGGCATCCGCCCGTTCAAGGTCAGCCGGTCCGCGGCGGCCGTCCCGCCCATCCTGCTGCTCGCCCCGGGGCGCACCACGTCGTTCGTGCTGCACTCGGACGACGCGTGTCCGGGGGTGGACGCCCCCTACGGCGTGGACATCCGCCTGCCCGGCGGCTCCCGACCGCTGACCCTGGTGCCCGGTCCGAACCTCTCCCCGTGCGACGAGAAGCTCGACGTCACCGCTTTTGGCTCCGCCGCCTGACCCCCACCGCGCCCCGGCGCCGGACCCTGCCGGTCAGACGTATCCGCGCCGCTGCACGAACCCCAACGCGGCCGCCCCCAGCGGGACGTTGAGCCAGAACGTGAGCAGCCGGTAGACCAGGACCGCCGAGGTGGCCGGGCCGGCCGGCACGCCGAGGGCGGTCAGGCCCGCGATGAGGCCCGCTTCGAGCGCGCCGAGGCCGCCGGGGACCGGGGCCGCGTTGGCGAGCAGGCGGGCCGCCATGTAGGCGGCACCTAGCTGGGCGAAGGGGAGGTCGCCGCCGAGCGCGTGGAGGCTGAGGGCGAGCCCGACGATCTGGATGACGGGCAGGCCCAGCATGCCGACCACCCCGAGGACCAGCTTGGTTGGGTCGGCGGCGATCCCGGTGAGCGTCGTGCCCGCCGCACGAAGGAACGGCCACACCTTCTCGCGCAGGAAGCGCCGGCCGGGCGGGGTCAGGCCGAGCAGCCCTCCGGCGGCCAGCACGAGGACGATCGCGGGCAGGGTGTACCTGCCCACGGGCAGGTCCAGGTGGACGCCACCATGGTGCTGTCCGGCCGCGGTGAAGAAGACGGTGGCGACCACCACGTTGGAGACCGCGCCGGCCAGGCTCTGCAGCCCGACGGAGGCCGTCGCGGCACCCGTCTCGATCCCCGTCTTCTGCAGATAGCGCAGGTTGAGCGCCATGCCGCCGACGTTGCCGGGGGTGATGCGGTTCAGGAAGGAGCTGGCGAACTGCACCTGGTAGGTGGCCCGGAAGGGCAGGCGCCCGGGGATGGTGCCCAGTTGCAGACAGGTCGAGAAGCCCTGCGAGACGAAGGTGACGGGCACGACCGCGAGCAGCCACCACCAGTTGGCGTCGCGCAGCGCGCGGAGTGCGGCCGGGGCGTTGGCGAGCTGCGGCAGCACGAGGTGGAGCACCAGGAACGCACCGGCCAGGCCCAGGACGCTCTTCCAGGTGAACCGGGCAAGCGGGGCCGCCTTGGCGGCCGGGACCTCGCAGGCGTCGCGTACTTCCTCGGCGAGGTCGTGCATCAGGTTCGGCCGGCCGCCGGGGCGCAGCGTGCGGCGCCGGGTGCCGACCGTGGCCTCCCGGGCGCGGGCCTGGTCGTAGCGGCCCACCTCGCGGCGGGCGGGGCCGAGCAGGGCGAGCGGTTGCAGGTACGGCAGGGCACTCGCGAGCCGTTCGGGGCCGAGGCCGGCCAGGGCGCAGGCGGTGGCACGGGCCGGCCCGACGCGTACGGCGGTGGTCGCGAGCAGTGCGGCGAGGTCACTGCCGAGCGTCTCGGGCGGCGCGTTCAGCTGGGCCCGGGCGAACGCGGTGAGCCTGGGGCCGCCGTCCGACGCGACGAGGATGTGCTCGGGGCGCAACGACCGGTGCGCGAGGCGGTGTTCCTGGATGCGGGCCACGGCCGCCCAGGCCTCGCGGAGCAGGGTGTCGGTCAGCTCCTCGTCGGCGAGCGCGGACAGCGGACGGGCGTCCGCCCCGACCGTCACCACCACCGCGGCGTCCCCGGCCACCGGGTAGGCGATGACGGGGTCGGCGACCCGGGCGCCTGTGCGGGCGGCGAAGACCAGCATGAGCAGTTCGTGCTCGGCGGCGGCGAGCGGTGTCTGCTCCCCGGGGTCCGCCGGGTGGCGCAGCAGGACGCGCCGGGCGAGCCGGTGGAACAGGTCGCGGCCCCGGTCCTCGGCGGCGAGGGCGCGTACGGTCAGCTGCGCGCCCTCGGCGGTCTCGGCGCCGTAGAGGACGCCCTCGCCGGGGAGTTGGCGGTCCGCCGGCAGTTCGCGGAGGGTGGCGAGGGGGATCCCGCAGGCGACGAGGGCGTCGGCGACGCCCTGGGCCGGCGGACGGTCGGGCGGGCCGCCGGCCATGAGCAGGACGGCCGATCCGGCGGTGCCGCCGACGACGAGGGCCCCGAACGCGTCCAGCGGGACCAGTGAGGCGGCCAGTGCGCCGAGCGTGGCGCACCCGACGGTCAGCGCCCACAGCGCCCGTCGCCACGGCCGTGTCAGCCAGGGGCCGGCGGCGACGACCGCGGACGCGCAGGCCGCCAGGTACACCGCCGACGGCCAGCCCGCGTGCACCAGTCCGCCACGGCCGACGAGCGCCTCCGGCCACCGTTCGGGCCTGCTCTCGGCCAGCGCGAGCCGGGTGAGCAGCCAGCCGACGGCCGCGCCCAGGGCCGCGGCGGGCAGCACCCTCGACACCGCGTCGAAGCGGCGCCGTACGACGAGGACGACCAGGGCGGCCAGCGGTGCGAGCATCGCGATCGCCTGCACCGTGCCGAGCAGTGCGTCGCGCAGGCCCGGCGGCAGCGCGGTGGCCGCGGAGAGCAGGCCCTGCTGCGCTCTGCGGGCGAAGTCCCTGGTGGCGACCGCCACCAGGACCGTCAGCACGAGGGCGGCGAGGGAGACCAGCAGTCGCAGCAGGTCGGCCGCGCGCCGCACGTCCCGGGGCGGCGGGGCGTCGACGGTGGGCGCCGCCCCGCCTGCTCCTCCGTCGCCCACGAGGTCGGCGGAGAGCAGCATGCCGTGCCGGTCGGTCATGTCCCGCTCCCGGCGGGGCTGCGAGGACGGCCCATGCGCGCGCTCCTTCGGGCACAGGTCCGGCTCGCCCGGACGTCGGCCCATGGTTCCACGCGGCCGGTGTCCCGCGCCTCGGTCGAATGACTGTGGGCAGACGCAGTCGGCCGACGGATCATGTCTGCTTCGGAGGCTGGCTGGTGCCGTTCATCCGGGCGCGATTCTCCGCGAGCAGTTCCTGGACGCGCTTCTCGACCTCCACGGGGTCGATGCCGAGGGCACGGCCCATGTGGATGGACCACACCTCCGAGCGCACGTTGGTCTCGAAGTCCAGGTCGGCGCGGACGTTCTCGCGGGAGGCCTGCCGGTTCTGGCTCACCATCACGAACGTGGACAGGAAGATCGCCTCCAGGCTGACGATCATGGTGAGCAGTCCGAAGGGGAACGGGTCCCAGATCGCGCCTTCGCCGAACACGCCCTCGTTGAACACGATCCAGACCGTGAACCACAGGGCGTGCAGGTACACGAACATCATGGTGCCGGCGAAGGCGGTGATCGCGTCCGCGATGCGGTCCTGGGTGCCGCGCAGCTGCGCGAGGACGTCCTGTTCGTTCACGATCCGAAGGGCCGGTCGCTTCGGCGATGTGCTCATGGCCAATCTCCTGCCAGGTATAAGGTGCCGGGCCGGGTTGTCGGACGGCTGCGGGTTCGTCGTGGTTGCTCGCGCAGTTCCCCGCGCCCCTGAGGGGCGCGCCTGCAGTCAGGGCGTTCCTAGCGTTCCGTCACCTTGCCCGCCGCTACCTCCAGGCGGCGGGTGACTCGGACCGCGTCCAGCATGCGGCGGTCGTGGGTGACCAGGAGGAGGGTGCCCTCGTAGGCGTCGAGGGCCGATTCCAGCTGCTCGATCGCCGGGAGGTCGAGGTGGTTCGTCGGCTCGTCCAGGACGAGGAGGTTGACGCCACGGCCCTGGAGCAGAGCCAGGGCGGCGCGGGTGCGTTCGCCCGGGGAGAGCGTGGCCGCCGATCGCAGTACGTGGTCCTGCTTGAGGCCGAACTTGGCGAGCAGGGTGCGCACTTCGACCGGTTCGGTGTCCGGTACGGCCGCGCCGAAGGCGTCCAGCAGGGACTCCGTGCCGTGGAAGAGCTTGCGGGCCTGGTCCACCTCTCCGACCAGGACGCCCGGGCCGAGGGCCGCGTGCCCGGCGTCCAGCTCCACCCTGCCCAGCAGCGCGGCGAGCAGCGTCGACTTGCCCGCGCCGTTCGCGCCGGTCACCGCGACCCGGTCCGCCCAGTCGATCTGGAGGGACACCGGTCCGAAGGTGAAGTCGCCGCGCCGTACCTCCGCGTCCCGCAGGGTGGCGACGACGGCGCCGGAGCGCGGGGCCGCCGCGATCTCCATGCGCAGTTCCCACTCCTTGCGGGGCTCCTCGACGACCTCCAGGCGTTCGATCATGCGCTGGGTCTGGCGGGCCTTGGCGGCCTGCTTCTCGCTGGCCTCGCTGCGGAACTTGCGGCCGATCTTGTCGTTGTCGTTGGACGCCTTGCGCCGGGCGTTCTTGACGCCCTTGTCCATCCAGCCGCGCTGCATCTGGGCGCGGTCCTGGAGGGCGGCCTTCTTGTCGGCGTACTCGTCGTAGTCCTCGCGGGCGTGCCGACGGGCCGTATCGCGTTCCTCCAGGTAGGCGTCGTAGCCGCCGCCGTAGAGGTTGATCTGGTTCTGGGCCAGGTCGAGTTCGAGGACCTTGGTGACGGTGCGGGTGAGGAACTCGCGGTCGTGGCTGACGACGACCGTGCCGGCGCGCAGGCCGGTCACGAAGCGTTCGAGGCGTTCCAGGCCGTCGAGGTCGAGGTCGTTGGTGGGCTCGTCGAGGAGGAAGACGTCGTAGCGGGAGAGGAGGAGGGAGGCGAGGCCCGCGCGGGCGGCCTGGCCGCCGGAGAGGGACGTCATCGGCTGGTCGAGGTCGACGGCCAGGCCGAGGGTGTCGGCGACCTCCTCGGCCCGCTCCTCCAGGTCGGCGCCGCCCAGGTCGAGCCAGCGCTCCAGGCTCACGGCGTAGGCGTCGTCGGCGCCCGGTGCCCCGTCGACCAGGGCCTGGGTCGCCTCGTCCATCACGCGCTGGGCCTCGGCGACCCCGGTACGCCGGGCGAGGAACGCGCGGACCGTCTCGCCGGGCCGCCGCTCCGGTTCCTGGGGCAGGTGGCCGACGGTCGCGGTCGGCGGGGAGAGCCGCAGTTCGCCCTGTTCGGGGGCGGTGAGCCCGGCGAGCAGCCGGAGCAGGGTGGACTTGCCCGCGCCGTTGGCACCGACAAGACCGATCACGTCACCGGGCGCGACGACGAGGTCGAGCCCGGAGAAGAGCGAGCGGTCGCCGTGCCCGGCGGCGAGGTTCTTGGCGACGAGGGTGGCAGTCATCAGAACGCCGATCCTAATGGGCCGGGCGGCCCGGGCTCGGCCCTGTTCTCCCCCGGTCAGCGCTCGGGCGCCGCCACCAGCACGCTCCCGGCGGTACGGGCCACCACGAAGGACCCGCCCCGGACCGCCTTGCCGTCCAGGGGAATGCGGTGGCGGCCGGGTTCCAGGACGCCGTCGAAGAGTTCCTGGGTGCGGGGGCGGGAGAGGCGGTCCAGACGGTACGACGTGAGCCGCACCCGGCAGGGCGAGGTGACCTCGATGCCGGCGGTGCCGTCGGAGGCGACCAGCCGGGCCAGCCGGCGTTGCGGGAGCGGGCTGCGGTCGAGGGCGTGTTCGATCTGGGCGACGAGGAGCGGGACGATCGGGGCGAGTCCGTCGACGTAGGCCACCGCCACGCCCGCCCGCTCGAACGCCTGGCGTACGGCGGTCCGCTCGGTCTCGGCGACCGCGGGGCCGAAGGCGACGGCCGCGTAGCCGCGGAGCTCCTCGGCGGGGACGCCGTGGGCGTCGCGGGTGATGTCGGCGCCGATGCCGATGGTGCGCAGGGCGGCGGCCAGCTTGGCGAGGAGGGCGACGCGGGCGCCGATCAGCAGCACCCGGCGGCCGGGCGGCGGGCCGGAGTCCTCGAGAAGGGCACCGAGGGCCTCGCGGTACTCGGGGCCGTGGAAGCGGAACGGGCCGATGCCGTGGTAGCCGTTGAGCTCCAGGTCGGCGTGTTCGGAGGTCTGCCAGGCGAAGTCCCGCCAGATGTAGTCGTCGCCGTCGTGCTCGATGACCGCGGTGACCGCGCCGCAGGCCAGGTCCTCGCACTCGGGACAGCCGTAGACGACGTACCGGCCGTCGGGCAGCGGGGCCTCGGACTCCAGTAAGAGGCCGCGGACCTGGGCGGTGAAGATCGCGGGCGGCACGTCGGAGGCGAGCGGGGAGACGGCGTCCAGGTCGGAGAGCTGGAACAGCAGCGGGTGACCGTCGACGACGAAGTCCACGAAGTCCCGGTGGAGCTGGTACCCGCCGTCGGCGAGGACAGCGCCGGCGCGCATCGCCGGGGCCAGGCCGAAGGTCGCGTATGCGGCAGACATGCTGTGAGTATCCCCAGAGCGGGACGATCTGAGCGCGGCATGACATATTCCGCTAACGTCACGGTGTGCCGTCTGAGCTGAGTGACGAAGTGATCGTGGTCGGTGGCGGGGTCGTCGGACTGACCACGGCGGTGGTGCTGGCCGAGGGCGGGCGCCGGGTGCGGGTGTGGGCCCGGGAGACCGGCGGGCGTACGACCTCGGCCGTCGCCGGCGCGCTGTGGTGGCCTTACCGCATCGAGCCCGAGGCGCTGGTCGGGGAATGGGCGCTCGCCTCCCTTGTCGTGTACGAGGCGCTGGCGGCACGGCCGGAGGAGACGGGCGTACGCCTGGTCGAGGGCGTACACGACGGTCTGCGGCTGGACGGGCTCGGTGCGTGGGCGGCCAAGGTGCCGGGGCTGGCGGAGACCGCCGAAGGTCTGGCGGCCCGGCTGCCGTTGATCGACATGCCGGTCCATCTGGAGTGGCTGCGGCGGCGGTTGGAGCGGGCCGGCGGGACGGTCGAGGAGCGGGTGGTGGAGTCGCTGGACGAGGTGCCCGCGCCGGTCGTGGTCAACTGCACCGGGCTCGGGGCCCGTTCGCTGGTCCCGGATCCGGCGGTGCGTCCGGTGCGCGGGCAGCTGGTCGTGGTGGAGAACCCGGGGATCACCACCTGGTACACGTCCGACGAGGTGGAAGGGGGCGCGTCCGCCTACTTCTTCCCGCAGCCCGGCGGGCTGCTGCTCGGGGGTACGGCGGAGGAGGACGCCTGGTCGCTGGAGCCGGATCCGGAGGTCGCGGCCGGGATCGTGGCGCGCTGTGCGGCGGTCCGGCCGGAGATCGCCGGGGCGCGGGTGCTGGCGCACCGGGTGGGGCTGCGGCCGTACCGGTCGGCGGTCCGGCTGGAGCACGAACTACGGCCGGGCGGCCGGGTGCTGGTCCACAACTACGGGCACGGCGGGGCCGGGATCACGGTCGCCTGGGGATGTGCGCGGGAGGCGGCCGGGCTGGTGGACACCGGCCCGGCCGCCTGACCGGTCAGCTCGCGGGGACGCGCTGGACGGTGCGCGGGGCGTGCACGCCGTGCAGGGCGGTCTTCTCGGGAGCGGTCCACCGTGCGGCGGTGGCGCGGGTGAAGGCGTCCGCGCCGCCGACCAGCGGGACCCTGGCCGTCGTCCGGGACAGGTCCACGGTGAGCGTCGGGGTGGTGGACGGCGGATCGATCAGGTCCTTGTCCGTGCCCGCGACGATCAGCGCCACGCGGTGGCCCTTGGGTACGACGTGGTCGGTGGCCGCCAGGTCGAGGGTGATCGTGTAGGCCCTGCCCGGGGTGAGCGGGACGCCCTTGCCGGGGTCGGCGTAGGTGCCGAGGTCGGCCCAGCCGCGGCTGAAGACGGTGTAGTCGACGGCCTTGGTCTTTGCCGCGGTCTTCAGGAAGCAGGCACTGTCACCGGCCGTGCTCTCGCCCCAGCAGGTGCGGTCGGTGAGGGTGGTGATGCCCTCGTGGGAGTCGGCGTAGTCGCGGATGGTGTCCGGGCCGAGGTCGACCAGGACGGCGGTCAGGTGGGCCGTCGCAGTGGTCGGGGTGGCGGTGACGGTCACCTTGGACGAGCCGGACAGCCGCAGGTCCCGGGTGAGCGGCGCGGTGAGGAAACCGGCCTTGTCCGAGGTGGGGGTGGCGAGCTGCGCGGCCCAGTCGGTCTCGCTCTGCTGCGGGTCGTCCGTGAACGTCTCGGTGCCGGATCCCTTGGTCAGGCCGAGGGTGCCGATGCCTGCCTGGGTGCCGGTGGCGGGGCGCAGGGTGGTGGTCCGCGTGCCGCTCGGCGGCCAGACCGACGAGGTCACCCACTGGTCGGGGTGACGCTCGATGTCGGCCATCGGCTCACGGTCGATGCCGTTGTCGTAGCCGAGGAGTTCGTGGTCGAACCAGCGGTGCAGGGTGTCGACCCAGGCGCCGCGCCGGTAGTCGAAGGGGTCGACGTGCCCGGTCTGGGAGAGCCAGATCTTGCGCTCGACGCCGTTCTTGGCGAGAGCGTCCCACCACTGGCCGAAGTGCTTGGTGCGGACGTTGAGGTCCTGCATGCCGTGCACGAGGAAGACGCTGGCCTTCACCTTGGAGGCGTCCTTGACGTAGTCGCGCTCGGTCCACAGGTCGGTCCAGTCGCCGCTGCGCGGGGCGCCGTCGATCAGCTTCTGCTGGACGGCACCGCACTTGGCGTAGGCGTCGTCACTCTCCACCGCTCCGGCCAGCCAGTCGGGCCCCGAGTCGTACAGCGGGGCACCCTGGGCGAAGTAGTAGTCGTACCAGGAGGAGATGGCGCTGATCGGGACGATCGTCCTGAGGCCCTTGACGCCGGTGGCGGCCACGCCGTTGGCGATGGTGCCGTCCCAGCTCTTGCCGATCATGCCGGTCTTCCCGTTGGTCCAGCTCGCCTTCACGGTGGTGGTGCCGGTGCGGCTGCGGTACGCCTTGGCACGGCCGTTGAGCCAGTCGATGACGGCTTTCGCGGACTGGATGTCGGAGCGGCCGCCGATGTCGATGCAGCCGTCGGAGCGGTTGGTGCCGGCCAGGTCGACGCCGACGAAGGCGTAGCCGCGGGGCACGAAGTAGTTGTCGTAGAAGAGCGGCATCTGGACGACGTTCCCGCCCGCGTCGTACGTCTTGAGCTGGCTCTCGTTGCCGCGTCCGCAGCAGGAGTAGTAGGGGCTGGCGTCCATGATGACCGGTACCTTGCGGCCCTGCGCGGCGGGTTCGGAGGGCCGGACGATGTCGGCGGCGACCCGGTCGGTCCTCCCGTCGCCGTCGGAGTCGAGGCCGGTGTCCACCCAGACGGACTCGCGGATGGCGTTCGCGTACGAGTAGACGGGTCGGCTCTCGCGAGGGGCGCCGGAAGCCTGGGCCGCGGCCGGGGTGAGGAAGGCGGCGATCAGGGCTGCGACGGCCGTGACGGCGAACGGTCTCCAGATCGTGAAGCGCGTGCGTTTCGGCATGGGGCGGACGCTACCCGGGTCAACTCCCGTGCAGAAGGGGGCATCTGGGGGACCGTCAGGGCGGATTGCGGCCGAATGGCGATCGTGTGACAGCAGGTGCCATGGACAGGCCAGGGGCCACAGGGACTGAATAGGCTCCGAACAGTTTCGTGCTCCATCGACTTGGCGCTGCCCGCCGCGGTGTGGCGGGTGCGCCTCGGCCCCCTACCGACCTGGAGTTCTCTTGCACCGCAGAATCCTCGCGCCGGGCGCCCTCGCGGCGGCCTCCCTGCTGCTGGCGATCCCGGCATCGGCCGCGAGCTACAGCCCCGGCGCGCCGGGCATCGGCGATCCGTACTACCCGTACTACGGCAACGGCGGTTACGACGTCGCCCACTACGACCTGCGGCTGCAGTACCAGCCGGCCACCGACGAGCTGGCCGGTACGGCGACGATCCTGGCGCGCACCACGCAGGACCTGTCCAGCTTCGACCTGGACTTCCTGTTGGACGTCAGCGAGGTACGGGTCAACGGAGTGAAGGCGGACTTCGCCACGTCCGGTCAGCACGAACTGGTCGTCACCCCCAGGTCGCCGCTGGCGAAGGGCACACAGGTCACCGTCGTCGTCCGCTACAGCGGGGTGCCGTCGACGAAGAGCGCGTACGGCTTCACCACCTGGCACCGCACCCCGGACGGGGCGGTCGCGGCGGACGAGCCCGAGTCCGCCTGGTGGTGGTTCCCGAGCAACGACCACCCGCTGGACAAGGCGACCTACGACGTGTCGGTGGCCGTCCCCGACGGCACCCAGGTCATCTCCAACGGCCTGCTCCAGTCGACGAGTTCGAAACTCGGCTGGACCCGGTACAACTGGCGGCAGAACAAGCCGCAGGCGACGTATCTGGCCACTTTGGCGGTCGGGAAGTTCGACATCACCACCAGTACGTCGGAGGGTGGCGTACCGGTCGTCAACGCCTACAGCAAGGACCTCGGCGACAACGACGGGGCGGCCCGGGCGAGCGTGGAGCGCACCGGGGAACTCGTCGACTGGCTCTCCGGCTACTTCGGGCCGTATCCCTTCAGCTCGGCGGGCGGATACGTCCCCAACACCACCACCGGGTACGCGCTGGAGACGCAGACCCGCGTGTACTACAGCCCGAAGCAGTTCGCGAACGGTTCCAACACGTCGGTGGTCGTGCATGAGCTGGCCCACCAGTGGTACGGCGACGACGTCTCCCTCAAGGGCTGGAAGGACATCTGGCTCAACGAGGGGTTCGCTCGGTACGCCCAGTGGCTGTGGTCGGAGCACGAGGGTGAGGGCACGACG
Source organism: Streptomyces sp. NPDC047061 (assembly GCF_040643955.1). NCBI lineage: Bacteria > Bacillati > Actinomycetota > Actinomycetes > Kitasatosporales > Streptomycetaceae > Streptomyces > Streptomyces sp. NPDC047061. Next base: position 19,371 of record NZ_JBEYVI010000012.1, on the reverse strand, counting down.
CAGGAGCTCGCCGACTACGTGTACGCGTCGCATCCGGCCGACGACGCGTTCTGGACGGTGAAGCCGGGGGACCCGGGCCCCGACGACCAGTTCGACATCGCTGTCTACGACCGGGGGGCGCTGGCCGTGCAGGCGCTGCGGAACGCGGTCGGTGACGACGCGTTCTTCGCGATTCTGAAGGGGTGGCCGCAGGAGCACGCGTACGGGAACGCTTCGGTGGGCGACTTCGAGGAGTACGCGGACAAGGTGTCGGGGAAGTCGCTGTCGGGGTTGTTCGATGCGTGGCTGTTCGAGCCGACGAGACCGGTGTCGCCTGCGGCGAAGGCCGTGGGGGCGGTTGCGCAGCCGAAGTCGTGGAAGCGGATCGAGGCTACGAACGACGTGCACTGAGGGGGTGCCGGGTTCGGTGGGCGGGGGGCTGCGGGTCCGTTGTGGCTGGTCGCGCAGTTCCCCGCGCCCCTTAAGGGGCGCCTGCGCGTGGCGCCTCCAGACAGCTAAAGAGGCGCTTCGTCGCCGTAGTCGTACACGGTGACCGGGATTTGTCGGGCCACCAGCCGCTCCTTTATCAACGGCTCGACGCGGGACCACTTGCCGCCCGCCAGGCCGCAGCCTATGCGGGGCATGTGCACGGACGCGCCGCGTTCGGTCGCCTCGTCGGCCAGCTTGGCCAGCGCCGTGTCGATCGCCTCGTAGCGGACCGGGACGCCCTTGCTCCCGGTTCTGGTCCCCCGTTGGCCGATCATGTTGGCCACCCAGATGTACCGGTCGACGCGGACCAGTTGGACCGCGCCCAGGCCGAAGTCGTTGTTCGCGCGGTCTCGGTGCCAGGCGCGGTAGGCCTTCTCCGGCTCCGGCCAGCGGCGGGAGATGGCCAGCACGAAGCCCTTTCCCCAACCCCCCAAGTCATTGCAGACGTGGGCGATCACCTTGACGCCCTTGCCCGACGGCGTGGTGGCGTCACCCCGGATGTATGTGATCTCCGACATGACGCCACCGTAGGCGATGCCACTGACAATGGCGCTGACCTGCTACTTCGTGAGCTGGGACAGCTCCTGGTCGGCCGTCCGGGAGACCCGGCGGCGGACGCCGAACCAGCCGGCCGTCAGCAGTGCGGCGATCACCGGGATGAGCAGGAGGGTCCTGCGACCGACCTCCGGGTCGTTCCACATCATGCCGAGGCAGACCAGCAGGAAGGCGATCGTGGCGATCTCGGTGGCCGGGCTGAAGCGGAGGCGGAACGTGGGGCGCTCGACCAGGCCCGCCTTGGCTCGGCGGACGAAGATCAGGTGGCAGAGCATGATGATCACCCAGGTGCTGATGATGCCGAGGGAGGCGACGTTCAGCACGATCTCGAAGGCCTGGCTGGGCATGAGGTAGTTCAGGCCGACGCCGAGCACGCAGACCGCGCAGGTCAGCAGGATGCCGCCGTAGGGGACCTGGCTGCGGTTCATGCGGGCGGTGAACTTCGGGGCCGAGCCGGCCACCGCCATGGAGCGCAGGATGCGGCCGGTGGAGTAGAGGCCGGAGTTGAGGGAGGACATCGCCGCGGTGAGGACCACCAGGTTCATCACGTCACCGGCGCCCGAGACGCCGATCTTGGAGAGGACGGTGACGAAGGAGCTCTCGTCGGCCGAGTACGCCGAGCCGGGGAGGAGGAGGGCGAGCAGGACCACGGAGCCGACGTAGAAGAGGCCGACGCGCCACATGATCGAGTTCACCGCGCGCGGGACGACCTTCTCCGGCTCGGCGGTCTCGCCGGCCGCGACGCCGACCAGCTCCAGGGCCGCGTACGCGAAGATCACGCCCTGCATGACCAGGACGACCGGCATCAGGCCGTGCGGGAGGACACCGCCGTGGTCGGAGACGACGCTCAGGCCAGGGGTCTGCCCGTCGACCTTGTGCTGGGTGGCGAGCAGGAAGATGCCGATCAGCATGAAGCCGACGAGGGTGGCGACCTTGATGATCGCGAACCAGAACTCCATCTCGCCGAAGATCTTCACGGAGATCAGGTTGACCGCCAGGACGACGGCGAGGGCGATCAGCGCGAGGGTCCACTGCGGGATGCTCGTGAACATCGACCAGTAGTGGGTGTAGAGCGCGATCGCGGTGATGTCCGCGATGCCGGTGGTCGACCAGTTGAGGAAGTACATCCAGCCGGCGACGTACGCGCCCTTCTCGCCGAGGAACTCGCGCGCGTACGACACGAAGGAACCGGAGGAGGGGCGGTAGAGGACCAGCTCGCCGAGGGCGCGGACCACGAAGAAGGCGAAGATTCCGCAGACCAGGTAGGCGAGGGCCAGGGCCGGGCCCGCGTTGTGAAGGCGGCCGCCGGCGCCGAGGAAGAGGCCGGTGCCGATCGCGCCGCCGATGGCGATCATGTTGACGTGGCGGGCCTTGAGGTCCTTGCTGTAGCCGGCGTCGCCCGCGTCCGCGGGCGCCTGGGCCGCGTCGGTCCGGGTGGCGGCAGCCTGCGCCGTGTCCACGTAGTCCTTGCTCAAAGGTGGTTCCACTCTCTGGTGCGCCCGAGCGGGTCGCGCTCGGGTGTCCGGAACGTAGTCGGTCGGCGCACGCGGTGGTGGCACGGACCAAGGCGCCACCTTCCCCCGGCCACCTGGGCACATGCGATGGCACAGGTCACAGAGCGGAACTTCTCACAAGCCCCTGATCGGCGTATATCCATACATATCGACCGAGTGCATCACGATCACCGCCGGTGTCACAGCACCGGTGTGACAGCGATACTGCTGCACATGACGACCGACACCGACGGTGGCTCCGGCGACCCGGCGTTCACCATCGACGAACTGGCCGCGCGAGCCGGCACCACGGTCCGCACGGTTCGCTTCTACGGCACCAAGGGGCTGCTGCCGCCGCCGGTGATCGGGCCGCGCCGGGTGGGCCACTACGGGCGCGAGCACCTGGCCCGGCTGGCGCTGATCGAGGAGTTGCAGCGCCAGGGGATGACGCTGGCGGCGATCGAGCGCTATCTGCGGCAGCTGCCGCCCGGGCTGAGCCACCACGACCTGGCCATCCACCGGGCCGTGGTGGCCTCCTGGGCCCCGGACGCCGAGGAGACCGTGACGGCCGCGGAGCTGCGGCGGCGGGCCGGACGGCCGCTCGACGAGGAGGACGTCGAACGGCTCGTCGCCATGGACGTCGTACGGCCCGACGGGGACGCCTACCGGATCGACCCCGGCCTGCTCCGGCTCGCCGTCCAGCTCCTCGACGTGCCGCTGTCCGAGAAGGCGATCCTGGCCGCGCGCACGGTCCTGACCGAGCACGCGCGGGCGGCCGCGCACGAGCTGTCCCAGCTGTTCCGGGCCGAGGTGGCGGAGCGGACCGAGGCGGACGTGAAGTCCCTGTCCGCGCACATGCAGCCGCTGGTGGTCCAGGCGCTGCTGACCGCGTTCCAGCGGTCGCTCAGCGCGGAGGTGCACCAGTGGCTCGACGGCTCCGGAGACGGATCCTGAGAAGGTTCCTGGGGAGGATCCGCTCCGCGCACCCGGCTCGGCGTCGGCTCAGCGGCCGTCGGTGAAGGTCTCCCCCTTCTCCGCCTTCTCGACCAGCAGCGCGGGCGGGGTGAACCGCTCGCCGTAGGTCTCGGCGAGTTCACGCGCGCGTGCCACGAAGCCGGGCAGGCCCGCACCCGCCCCGCCGTAGGCGTCGTAGCCGTTGATGTACTGCAGGACGCCGCCGGTCCAGCCGGGGAAGCCGATGCCGAAGAGCGAGCCGATGTTGGCGTCGGCGACCGAGGTGAGGACGCCCTCCTCCAGGAGGCGGACGGTGTCGAGGGCCTCGGCGAAGAGCATGCGCTCCTGCATGTCCCGGAACGGGATCTCGTGGCCGGGCTTCGTGAAGTGCTGGCGCAGACCGGGCCAGAGCGCGGCGCGCCTGCCGTCCTCGGCGTAGTCGTAGAAGCCCGCTCCCCCGCTGCGGCCGGGGCGGCCGAACTCGTCGACCATGCGGTCGATGACCGCCTCGGCGGGGTGCGCGGTCCAGGTGCCGCCGGCCTCCTCGACGGCCAGCCGCGACTCGCGGCGGATCTTCTGCGGGAGGGTGAGGGTGAGCTCGTCCATCAGGGAGAGCACCTTGGCCGGATAGCCGGCCTGGGCCGCCGCCTGCTCCACGGAGGCGGGCTCGATGCCCTCGCCGACCATGGCGACGCCCTCGTTGATGAAGTGGCCGATGACGCGGGAGGTGAAGAAGCCGCGCGAGTCGTTGACGACGATCGGCGTCTTGTTGATCTGCCGGACCAGGTCGAAGGCGCGGGCCAGGGCCTCGTCGCCGGTGCGCTCGCCCTTGATGATCTCGACGAGCGGCATCTTGTCGACGGGCGAGAAGAAGTGCAGGCCGATGAAGTCGGTCTGGCGCTCGACGCCCTCGGCGAGGGCGGTGATGGGCAGCGTGGAGGTGTTGGAGCAGAGCAGGGCGTCGGGGGCGACGACGGACTCGATCTCCTGGAAGACCTTGTGCTTGAGGGAGGTGTCCTCGAAGACGGCCTCGATGACCGCGTCGCAGCCGGCGAGGTCCTGCGGGTCCCCGGTGGGCGTGATGCGGGCGAGCAGGGCGTCGGCCTTCTCCTGGCTGGTGCGGCCCTTGGCGACGGCCTTGGCGCACAGCTTCTCGGAGTAGGCCTTGCCCTTCTGGGCGGCCTCGGCGGAGACGTCCTTGAGGACGACGTCGATGCCCGCGCGGGCGCACGAGTAGGCGATGCCGGCGCCCATCATGCCCGCGCCGAGGACGGCGACCTTGGTGACCTTGCGGGGCTCGACGCCCTTGGGGCGGTTGGCGCCGGAGTTGACGGCCTGGAGGTCGAAGAAGAACGCCTGGATCATGTTCTTCGAGGTCTGCCCGGCGGCCAGCTCCACGAAGTAGCGGGCCTCGATGACCTGGGCGGTCTCGAAGTCGACCTGGCTGCCCTCGACGGCGGCGGCGAGGATGCGGCGCGGCGCCGGGTAGGGGGCGTTGTTGGTCTGCTTGCGCAGGCTGGCCGGGAAGGCGGGCAGGTTGGCGGCGAACTTCGGGTTGGCGGGCGTGCCGCCGGGGATCCGGTAGCCCGGCTTGTCCCAGGGCTGCTGCGACTCGGGGTTGGCGTCGATGAAGGCGCGGGCCTTGGCCAGCAGGTCCTCCGGCGACTGGGCCACCTCGTGGATGAGGCCGTTCTGCAACGCGCGCGTGGCGTTGTACTGGTTGCCCTGGAGGAGGACCTTCAGCAGGGCGTCGGCGATGCCGAGGAGGCGGACCGTGCGGACGACTCCGCCGCCGCCCGGGAGGAGGCCGAGGGTGACCTCGGGGCAGCCGATCTTGGTGCCGGGGGTGTCGAGGGCGACGCGGTGGTGGCAGGCGAGGGTGAGTTCGAAACCGCCGCCCAGGGCCGCGCCGTTGATCGCGGCGACGACCGGCTTGCCGAGGGTCTCGATGCGGCGCAGGTTGCGCTTGACGCCGAGGCCGCCGTCGAAGAGGTCCTGGGCGGTCTCGGGGGTGACCCGGATGAGGTCGCGCAGGTCGCCGCCGGCGAAGAAGGTCTTCTTGGCGGAGGTGAAGATGACGCCCCGGATCGAGTCCTGCTCGGCCTCCAGGCGGTCGGTGACCGCGGCGAGGGACTCGGCGAAGGCCGCGTTCATGGTGTTCGCGGACTGGTTGGGGTCGTCCAGGACGAGGGTGACGACGCCGGTGTCGTCCTGTTCCCAGCGGATGGTGGTGCTCTCGGTCATGGGTCGTGTCTCCGTGAAGTCTCTTGGTTCCGCGGGGATTTCAGACGCGCTCGACGATGGTGGCGATGCCCATGCCGCCGCCGACGCACAGGGTGGCGAGGCCGTAGCGCTTGTCCTGGCGCTCCAGTTCGTCGACGAGCGAGCCGAGGATCATCGCGCCGGTGGCGCCGAGGGGGTGGCCGAGCGCGATGGCGCCGCCGTTGACGTTGACCTTGTCCAGGGACAGGCCCATGTCCTTCACGAAGCGCAGCACGACCGCCGCGAACGCCTCGTTGATCTCGACCAGGTCGATGTCGTCGATGGTGAGTCCGGCCTTGGCGAGGGCCTTGCGGGTGGCGGGGGCGGGGCCGGTGAGCATGATGGTCGGCTCGGAACCGGAGACGGCGGCCGCGACGATCCGCGCGCGCGGGGTGAGGCCGTAGCGCTCGCCGATCTCCTTGGTGCCGATGGCGACCAGGGAGGCGCCGTCGACGATGCCGGAGGAGTTGCCCGCGTGGTGGACGTGGTCGATCTTCTCGACCCAGTGGTACTTCTGCAGGGCGACCGCGTCGAAGCCGCCCAGTTCGCCGATGTCGGCGAAGGAGGGCTTGAGCCTGGCGAGGGAGTCGGCGGTGGTGCCGGGGCGCAGGTGCTCGTCGTGGTCGAGGACGACCAGGCCCGCGCGGTCCTTCACGGGGACGACGGAACGCTCGAAGCGGCCCTCCTTCACGGCCGTCGCCGCCCGCTCCTGGGAGAGCGCCGCGTACTCGTCGACGTCCCGCCGGGAGAAGCCCTCGATGGTGGCGATCAGGTCGGCGCCGATGCCCTGCGGCACGAAGTTGACGGCCAGGTTGGTCATCGGGTCGTTGAACCAGGCGCCGCCGTCCGAGGCCATCGGCACCCGGGACATCGACTCGACGCCGCCCGCGAGGACGAGGTCCTCGAAGCCCGAACGGACCTTGGCGGCGGCCATGTTGACGGCCTCCAGGCCGGACGCACAGAAGCGGTTCTCCTGCACGCCGGCGACCGTGTCCGGCAGTCCGGCGGCGATCGCGGCGATCCGCGCGATGTCGGAGCCCTGGTCGCCGACCGGGCCGACGACACCGAGCACGACGTCGTCGATCGCCGCCGGGTCGAGGTCCGGGAAGCGGTCGCGGATCTCGTGGATGAGCCCGACGACCAGGTCGATGGGCTTCGTGCCGTGCAGGGCGCCGTTCGCCTTGCCGCGGCCGCGCGGGGTGCGGATCGCGTCGTACACGTACGCTTCGGTGCTCACTGACAAGCCTTTCAACGAGGGTTTTTCACGAAACGAGGGTTTTCAGGAGAGCGCGGGTCAGAGCCAGTTCTTGACCGTCTCGACCAGGCGGGCCGGGTCCGGGCCGACGGGGGCGATCTCCAGCATGGTCACGCCCGCCTCGCGGAAGGCGGCGATGCGGTCCCGGACGTAGCCCTCCGGGCCGCACAGGGATATGAGTTCGCAGAACTCGTCCGGCACGGCCGCCTCGGCCTCCTTCTTGCGGCCGGCGAGGTACAGCTCCTGGATGAGCCGGGCCTCCTTCTCGTAGCCGTAGGCGACGGCGAGGTCGTTGTAGAAGTTCTTGCCGGGGGCGCCCATACCGCCGACGTAGAGGGCGATCCGGGGGCGGGCCAGGTCGCGTACGGCGGCCGCGTCCTCGCCGATGGCGAGCAGGCCGCCGGCGACGATCTTCAGCTCGCCGAGGGCCGGGTCCCGGCGGGCGGCGCCCTCCGCCAGGGGCGTGCCCCAGACCTGGTGGGCCTTCTCGGGGATGAACAGGGTGGGCAGCCAGCCGTCGGCGATCTCGGCGGTCATCCGGACGTTGGCGGGGCCCAGCGAGGCCACGTAGAGCGGGACGTCGGGGCGGACCGGCTTGGTGAGGATCTTCAGGGGCTTGCCGAGGCCGCCGGGGCGGGGCATGTCGGTGATGCCGTGGTGGTCGATGACCTCGCGGCGCAGGATCCGCCGGGTCAGCTCGATCGTCTCGCGGGTACGGCCGAGGGGCTTGTCGTACGCCTTCCCGTGCCAGCCCTCGACGACCTGCGGGCCGGAGGCGCCGAGCCCGATGATCGCGCGGCCGCCGGAGACCGCGTCGAGGCCGGCGGCCGTCTGGGCGATGAGGGCGGGGGTACGGGAGTAGACGTTGAGGATCGCGGAGCCGATCTTCATCCGTCGGGTGCGGGCGGCCAGGTAGCCCATGAGCGTGGGCGAGTCGAAGCCGTAGGCCTCCGCGACCCAGACCGCGTCGAGGCCCGCCGACTCCAGCGCGGCCGCCTGGTCCGCGGCGGCACGCGGGTCGCCCGCGTAGTCGAGGAAGGTCGAGAGCTCCATCAGGTGGCGTCCTTGTCGTGGTCGGCGTGAGCGTCGAGGAGTGCCGGTACGTCCCAGTCGTGGGCCACCTCGGCGGTGTCCGCGCCCGGCCGGGCGGGGGCGGTGCGCACGGTCGTGGGGGTCGCGGAGAAGCGCGGGGCGGGGGCGGGCTGGGTGATGCCGCCGTGGTCGGTGAAGGTGCCGCGGGCGGCCAGGTGGGGGTGGTGCGGGGCCTCGCGGAGGGAGAGGACGGGGGCCACGCAGGCGTCGGAGCCCTCGAAGACCGCCGTCCACTCGTCCCGGGTACGGGCCTTGAAGCGGGCGGCGACGCGTTCGCGCAGCTCGCCCCAGCGGGTCCAGTCCTTGCGGGCGTCGGCCAGGCCGTCCAGGCCGCCGAGCAGCGTGAGGAACTCCGCGTAGAACTGGGGCTCCAGGGCGCCGACCGCCATGTGGCCGCCGTCGGCGGTCTCGTAGGTGCCGTAGTACGGGCAGCCGCCGTCCAGCAGGTTGGCTCCGCGCCGGTCCTGCCAGCCGCCCGCGGCCACCATGCCGTGGATCATCGCGGAGAGGTGCGCGGTGCCGTCCACGATGGCGGCGTCCACGACCTGGCCGGTGCCGCCCGCGCGCGCGTGGTGCAGTGCGGCCAGGACGCCGACGACGAGGTAGAGGGAGCCGCCGGCGTAGTCGCCGAGCAGGTTGGCGGGGACGGCCGGGGGCTCGTCGGGGCGGCCGATCATGCCGAGGGTGCCGGTGAGGGCGATGTAGGCGATGTCGTGGCCCGCGCGGTGGGCGAGGGGCCCCTGCTGGCCCCAGCCGGTCATCCGGCCGTAGACCAGGCGGGGGTTGCGGGCGTGGCAGTCCTCGGGGCCGACGCCGAGCCGCTCGGCGACGCCGGGGCGGTAGCCCTCGATCAGGATGTCGGCGTGTGCGGCCAGGTCGAGGACGCGGGCGGGGCCGTCCGGGGACTTGAGGTCGACGAGCACCGAGCGCTTGTTGCGGTTGGTGACGTCGTACGCCGGGTCGATGGCGAGCCCCGGGCCGCCGGGCCGGTCGACGCGGACCACGTCGGCGCCCAGGTCGGCGAGGAGCATCGCGGCGAACGGGCCGGGGCCGATGCCGGCCAGCTCGACCACGCGCACGCCGGAGAGCGGGCCGTGTCCTGGCGTCCCTGCCGTGGTCATGCCGCCCCCAGTCATGTGACACAACTGATGTAACACCGATGATGCTAAGAACACGTTCCACTGGGCACAAGAGTGGACGAGCAAGCGCTTAGTCAAGATACCCGGTGGGGGTGCGTCCGCACTCCTCACGCTAGCCTCAGCCACCGACAACGGCACGGGTTGCAGGACCGAGAGGTGTCATGAGCAGGCTGAAGACGACGGACCGTCCCTACGACCTCGTGCTCTTCGGAGCCACCGGCTTCGTCGGCGAGCTCACCGCCGAGTACCTCGCCGCGCACGCGCCGGAAGGCCTGCGCTGGGCCGTCGCGGCCCGGGACGAGCGCAGGCTGCAGGCGCTGCGCGAGCGGCTGCCGGGCGGCGCGGAGGTCGGGGTGCTGCGCGCCGACGCGGCGGAGCCCGCCACGGTCCGCGCCCTCGCGGAGCACGCGCGCGTGGTGGCCACGACGGTCGGCCCCTACGGCCGCTACGGCGAGGACCTGGTCGCGGCCTGCGCGGACACCGGCGCCGACTACCTGGACCTGTGCGGCGAGCCGGAGTTCGTGGACCTGACGTACGTCCGGCACGACGCACGCGCGCGTGAGACGGGCGCCCGCCTGGTGCACGCCTGCGGTTTCGACTCGGTCCCGCACGACCTGGGCGCGTACTTCACGGTCCGGCAACTGCCGGAGGGCGTGCCGCTGACCGTGGACGGGTTCGTGACCGCCGACGCGACGTTCTCCGGCGGCACCTTCGCCTCCGCGCTGGACCAGTTCGCGCGTCCCCGGCAGATGCTCGCCGCCGCGCGGGACCGCGCCCGGCACGAGCCCCGGCTGCTGGGCCGCCGGGCGAGCGCGCCGACGGGCGTCCCGCGCTTCGCGTCCGAGGTCGGCGCCTGGGCGCTGCCGCTGCCGACCATAGACGCCCAGATCGTGCGCCGCTCGGCGCGGGCCCTGGACCGCTACGGCCCCGACTTCCGCTACCGGCACTACGCGGCCGTCAGACACCTGCCGATGGCGCTCGGCGGGGTCGCGGCCGTCGGCGCGGTCACCGCGGCCGCCCAGCTGCCGCCGGCCCGGCGCTGGCTGTCGGACCGGCTCAGGCCCGGGGACGGGCCGGACGCCGAGAAGCGGGCCCGCAGCTGGTTCACGGTCAGGTTCGTCGGCGAGGGCGGCGGACGACGGGTGTTCACGGAGGTCTCGGGCGGCGATCCCGGCTACGGCGAGACGGCGAAGATGTTCGCCGAGGCCGCCCTGTCGCTGGCCTTCGACGACCTGCCGCCGACGGTCGGCCAGGTCACCACCGCGCAGGCTATGGGCGACGCGCTGACCGAACGGCTGCGGGCGGCCGGGATCGGGTTCCGGGTGGCTGCAACGTTCTAGCCGACTCGGGCGTCGTCAGGACTGCCACTGCACCACGGTGTAGAGCATCCCGACGATCCAGGCGAACCCCGCCACCACGGCAAGGAACAGTGCCGCGTTCACGGCGCGCCCGGCAGACTGGGCGGGGGCGGCCACGGGCTTGGGTGCACGGTGTGTCGTCAAGCGGGCCAGCCTGCCGCCGGACGGTAACAGCGGCATCCGTACTAGTACTCAGAATCGCTACTCATGATCGCTGCTCAGGCCTGGGCTTCGCGCAGCGCCCTGCGGCACAGCGCGTCCGCGCGGCGGGTGGTCTCGGGGAGTGGGTTGCTCCGAGGTAGGGGCCACGGTTTAACTCGATCGTGTGATGGTCGGCTTCCGGGCTTGCAACGGTCTGGGCCATTCGGGCTACGGTGAGCGTGCGATCTGGTACGCCGAGTACGGCGCTGGCGTGCGGGCCCCCGCTCCACCGGAGTGATGGTGCGGGGCCTCCCTATCTCCTTGGCCGTACTCGTCTGGTCAGGTCGTGAGGGAACCGGCCTCCTGGGTTCGGACCACGGACAGGATCCGTGTCGCTGCCTCAGGGCTGAGTACGTCGGGGACCAGTGCGCTCAAGACCGTTCGGGGCGCGCGGCTGAGCGGACTCATTCTGCCCAGTCCACAGGAGCGGTTCTTGGCGACGCCGATCATAGGCGGGCCAGAGATGTACGGGGCGGCAATCCGCCCAGCCGCGGCAGCCTCGGCGGCGATGTCGAGGCTCGCCGCGTCCAGGACGACGGCCGCGGCGGCCACCAGGTCGCGCTCGTCGTCGTAGGCCACGTCGACGCCGGTGACGTGCCCGGTGCCGGGCGCCGGACCCGGCTCGTCGAGGACCACCCGCCCCCGCAGCTCGTCCTGCACGGCCAGGGCCGCTTCCTCGGTCGCGGGCCAGCCCGCGGGTACGCCTACGGTCGTCGTCATGGTGGACATGAGCGTACGGCGCCGCACACGCGTGGAGTGCGGGTCAGTTCTCCAGGCGTGCCGCCCGCCCCTGCTCGCCGGCCGCCCAGCAGCCGAGGTCCGGCGTGCAGGTCACCGTGTCGTACGAGCCGGTGTCGACGGTCCGCCAGCTGCGGCCGCCGTCGGTGGTCAGGTCGGTGCCGGTGGGGCCGACGGCGAGCGCCGTGGTGCGGCTGTGCGGGAGCCAGGCGGCACCGGAGCGGTAGGCGGGCGGCGGAGTGGCGGCGGGCCGCCAGCTGCGGCCGCCGTCCGGGGTGACCGCCGCCGCCTGCGGTGAGGCCTGGTCGGCGCGGTAGTCGCCGCCGACCGCGAGACCGTGGGTGCGGTCGCGGAAGGCGAGGGCGAAGACGCCCTTGGCCGGATCGCCCGCCGGGACGGGCGTGTCGGCGGCGGTCCAGGTCAGGCCGCGGTCGGTGGAGTGCAGCACGCGCGCGTGGGCGCCGCCGCCGGTGGCCAGCCAGGCGTCCTTCGGCCCGGAGGTGACCAGGCACTGGCCGCTCGCGGCGAAGCCCGCCTCGCCGTCCAGGGCGGCCGGCATCCCGTCGTCCGGCAGCACGCGCCACGAACGGCCGCCGTCGCTCGTCGACAGGATGCGGAACTTCCCGTCGACCGGGTCGCTCATGGCGAGGCCGTGGCGGCGGTCGAAGAAGGCCATGCAGTCGTAGAAGGCGGCGGGGTCGGTGTTGCGGAAGGACTCCGTCCAGGTCCGGCCGCCGTCGTCGGTGCGGTAGACCCGGGCCGCCTCGCCCTCGCCGATGGCCAGCACCACCGCGCGGTGCGCGTCGAACGCCTCGACGTCCCGGAACTGCAGGTCGCCCGCACCCGGCGGAGAGACGTTCCGCCAGCTCGTCCCGCCGTCCGTGGTGCGCAGTACGGTGCCGCCGGTACCGGCCAGCCAGGCGGTGTTCCGGTCGACGGCGGCCAGGCCCCGGAACCGCACGTCCGGGGTGCCGGTGTCCTTCAGCACCCAGTGCGGTGCCCGCGTCGTGGCCTGCGCGGAACCGGCGGTCAGCGCGGCCAGCGCCGCCGCGCACGCCACCCCCACCACGGCCGCCCGGCCGGTACGTCGGGCTCGTCCTGTGCGTCGCGTGCTCCCCAAGCGCCTCATGGCGCGCGAAGCTAGCCGACCGTCACGGCGCCGTCCAGAGGGCCCCTCAGCCCCGCGTGGCAGGTAAGCCCCGGGTGTGAATAGCGCCGGTGACGGAGGTCACTCGCACTTCGCGTGCACGGATCGGCCGCTTCCGTCGTCTCTTCCAGTGCCAGGTCTCACACGCCCGGAAATTCGTACAGCCGTCACGAGGGAGCAAGGCGTTGTCCATCGTCATCGAGCAGCCCGTAGAGGCCCGCCTGGTCGCCGCGTCACCGCGCATGCCGAGCATTCCCGCCACCCTGCGCTACGACCGCGAGGACCCCTTCGCCGTGCGCATGACCTTCCCGGCCCCGGCCACCCTGGAGGGGGTCGACGTCTGCTGGACGTTCTCCCGCGAGCTGCTGGCGGCGGGGCTGCACGCCCCCGAGGGCAGCGGGGACGTCCGGGTACGGCCGTACGGCTACGACCGGACCGTGCTGGAGTTCCACGCCCCCGAGGGCACCGCCGTCATCCATGTGCGCACGGGCGAGATACGCCGGTTCCTGGAGGCGACCGGCGACCTGGTCCCCACCGGTCTCGAACACCTCCAGCTGGACCTGGACCACGACCTGGCCGAACTGATGCGGGACGCCTGCTGAGTCAGCCCTCCCGCGCCAGCAGGGCGTTGAGCTCGCCGTAGCCGAGCCCGCCCGCCGGCGCCCCGTACGTTCCCGCGTCCAGCAGCTCCCGCGCGGCGCGGCGGACGGCCGCGTGCGCGACCTCGGCCAGGCCGGAGCCCGCGCTCACCCGGGCCACACCGAGGGCGGCCAGTTCGGCGACGGCCGGCGCGCCCGGGCCCACCAGCACGTTCAGCGGCCCGTCGACACCCTCGACGAGCTCCTTGACCGTCTCCGGATCGACCACCCCGGGGACGAAGATCCCGTCGGCGCCCGCGGCCCGGAAGGCGGTGGCCCGCTCCAGGGTGGCGTCCACTCCCCCGGCGGCGCGCAGGAAAGTATCGATCCGGGCGTTCACGAACAACGGCACACCCTCCTTGTCCGCGGCCTCACGCGCGGCGGCTATCCGCTCGGCCTGCCCGGCGACCGACCGCAGTGGTCCGTTCCCCTCCTCGTCGCCGTACAGGGCGTCCTCGATGTTGACGCCCACCGCGCCCGCCGCGAGCACCGCGCGGACGGTGTCGGCGACGCCCGCCGGGTCCTCGGCGTACCCGCTCTCGATGTCGGCGCTGACCGGAACCCGCACCGTGGCGACGATGCGCCCCACGGCCTCCAGCGCGCGCTCCCGGTCCAGCCGGTCGCCGTCCGCGGCGCCGAGGGCCCAGGCGAGCCCGGCGCTGGTGGTCGCCACCGCGGCGGCGCCCGCGTCCTCGGCGAGCCGGGCGCTCACCGCGTCCCAGGCGTTCGGGAGGACGAGCGGCCGCCCCGGGACGTGCAGGGCGTGGAAGGCGAGGGCGCGGTCCCGGAGGGTGCTCTGGTTCGTCGTCATGCGGACGACTCAACCACCCGGTGCCGGAGGGAGGCTGGCAGGAATCCGACATGCATGTGGAGCCCGGCCGGGCTCGCGTTCGACGCGTTGACGCCGCGGTTTAATGCGTTGACGCCTCGCCGGGCCCGCTCCTACGGTGGTGCACGTCCTGTTGTCGCCGATTGGAGAAGGACGTTGCTCGTCTGAGGTCCTGAGACACCGCGTCACACCCGTGAGGTGTGTCTGTGGCGTTCGACCTCGGCGTGTGAGCCGTCCTCCCGGCACAGGATCTCTCCCTGGCCCTCTCGGCTGCTGCCCCGCGGTGTCTCGACACGCGTTTGCCCCCCGACACCGCAAGCAACCGCGAGGCGCCCATGTCTGCATCCGTCACCATCACGTCCCTGTCCTTCGCCTGGCCCGACGGCTCCCCCGTCTTCGACGGCCTGGACATCTCCTTCGGCCCCGGCCGCACCGGCCTGGTCGGCGTCAACGGATCAGGGAAATCAACACTTCTGAAGCTCGTCGCCGGTGAGCTGACCTCCTCCGACGGCACCCTGAAGGTGGCCGGCGAGGTCGGGCACCTGCCGCAGAACGTCACGCTCGACACCGCGCTGCGCGTCGACGAGGCGCTCGGCATCGCCGCTCAGCGGGCCGCGCTGCACGCCATCGAGGCAGGTGACGTGTCCGAGGCGCACTTCGAGACGGTCGGCGACGACTGGGACGTCGAGGAGCGCGCCCTGGCCGCCCTCGGCGAACTCGGGCTCGGCCACATCGGCCTGGACCGGACCGTCGGCGAGGTGTCCGGCGGCGAGTCGGTGCTGCTGCGACTGGCCGCGCTGGTCCTTCGGCGCCCGGACGTGCTGCTGCTCGACGAGCCCACCAACAACCTCGACCTGTACGCCCGCAAGCGGCTGTACGCGGCCGTCGCGTCCTGGCCGGGCGTGCTGATCGTGGTCAGCCACGACCGCGAACTCCTCGACCTGGTCGACCAGATCGCCGACCTGCGCACCGGGGAGGTCACCTGGTACGGCGGCAACTTCTCGGCGTACCAGGAGGCGCTCGCGGTCGAGCAGGAGGCGGCCGAGCGCATGGTGCGGGTCGCCGAGGCCGATGTCCGCAAGCAGAAGCGCGAACTGTCCGACGCCCAGGTCAAACTGGCCCGCCGCAAGCGGTACGGGCAGAAGATGTTCGAGCAGAAGCGCGAGCCGAAGATCGTCATGGGGGCGCGCAAGCGCGCGGCCCAGGAGTCCGCGGGCAAGCACCGCATCATGCACGAGGAACGGCTCAGCGAGGCGAAGGAGCGGCTCGACGAGGCGGTGGAGGCGGTGCGGGACGACGACGAGATCCGCGTCGAACTGCCGTACACGGCCGTTCCACCGGGCCGGAACGTGCTGACGCTGGAGAACCTGGAACTCGCGCACGGCTCGCGGGTGAAGGGGATCCTCGATCTGCGCGGGCCCGAGCGGATCGCGCTGATCGGGCGCAACGGCGCGGGCAAGACGACGCTGCTGCGGACGATCGCCGGGGAGCTGGCGCCGGTCGCGGGCGAGGCGCACGCGCACGTGCCGCTGCGTTTCCTGCCCCAGCGGCTGGACGTCCTGGACCCGGAGCTGACCGTCGCCGAGAACGTGGCCCGGTTCGCGCCGGACGCCGGCAACAACCGGATCCGGGCGCGGCTCGCGCGCTTCCTGTTCCGGGGCGCCCGGGCCGACCAGCAGGCGGGGACGCTCTCCGGCGGCGAACGCTTCCGGGCCGCGCTGGCGGCCCTGCTGCTGGCGGAGCCCGCGCCGCAGTTGCTGATGCTGGACGAGCCGACGAACAACCTGGACATCGCGAGCGTCCGGCAGCTCACCACCGCCCTGGAGTCGTACGCGGGCGCCCTGATCGTGGCCAGTCACGACCTGCCGTTCCTGGAGTCGATCGGGATCACGCGATGGCTGCTGATGGCGGACGGGGAGCTGACCGCCACGTCGCCGGAGGAGGTGGCGCGTCTCGGGGAGGGCACAGCCTGACAACGGGGGGTTTTGTCGACACGTACCCGCCCTGCATGATGGCGGTCCGGCGCCCCGCCATCGGCGCCGGGCCGAACCCCGACCCCGGAGACCCGTCGTGCCCAGCAAGAAGGCCCTCATCCGCCGCCCCAGCCCGCGCCTCGCCGAAGGCCTGGTGACGCACATCGAGCGGGAGAAGGTCGACGTCGAGCTCGCCCAGGAGCAGTGGGAGGCGTACGCGGAGGCCCTGCGCACGCACGGCTGGGAGACCGTCGAGGTGGACCCGGAGGACGACTGCCCGGACTCGGTGTTCGTCGAGGACACGGTCGTCATGTACAGGAACGTGGCGCTGATCACCCGGCCCGGCGCCGAGTCGCGGCGCGCGGAGACGGCCGGCGTCGAGGAGGCGGTGGCCCGCCTCGGCTGCTCGGTGAACTGGATCTGGGAGCCGGGCACCCTGGACGGCGGTGACGTCCTCAAGGTCGGCGACACCGTCTACGTCGGCCGCGGCGGGCGGACCAACGCGGCCGGGGTGCAGCAGCTGCGGGCCGCGTTCGAGCCGCTGGGCGCACGCGTGGTCGCCGTACCGGTGAGCAAGGTGCTGCACCTGAAGTCGGCGGTGACCGCGCTGCCCGACGGAACAATTCTGGGGCACATCCCGAACGTGGACCGGCCCTCGCTGTTCCCGGGCTTCCTGGCGGTGCCCGAGGACGCGGGCGCCCATGTGGTGCTGCTCGGCGGCGGCAAGCTGCTGATGTCGGCGAGCGCCCCCAAGACCGCGGAACTGCTGACCGACCTCGGCCACGAGGTGGTCACGGTCGACATCTCCGAGTTCGAGAAACTGGAGGGATGTGTGACGTGCCTCTCGGTGCGGCTGCGGGAGCTGTACGCCTGACGGGTGATCGTTTCACCTCTTCAGCCCCGGGACCTGCGAGTCCCGGGGCGGGTTGGCATGTCCCGATTCGCCTTGCGCACCGGGCCTGATCAGCAGTCTTTACAGCGCACTTAACCTACGGCTTCGTAACCTACGGTTTCGTAGCCTACGATCACGTAGGTTCCGGCACCGCTCGCCGGTCTCCTCCCGTTCATCCGCTCTTGTTCGGCGTCCCCATGGAGTTCTCGTGACGATCACTTCTCCCCATCTCGGCAGTTCGTCCGCCTGGACCGACGCGCGGCTGCTGTACGCCCTGGAGGAAGTGGTCGAGAAGGAGCTGAACCGCCATCTGAAGGTCGCCAAGGACTGGATGCCGCACGAGTACGTGCCGTGGACGGACGCCCGTAACTTCCCCGGCTTCTTCGAGGACGGCCAGGTCTGGGAGAAGGAGCAGTCCAAGGTCACCGAGATCGGCCGGATCGCGCTGGTGGTGAACCTGCTCACCGAGGACAACCTGCCCAGCTACCACCACGAGATCGCCTCGCTGTTCGGCCGGGACGGCGCCTGGGGCACCTGGGTGCACCGCTGGACCGCCGAGGAGGGCCGGCACGGCATCGTGATGCGCGACTACCTGCTCGCCTCGCGCGCGGTGGACCCGGACAAGCTGGAGCAGTTCCGGATGTCGCACATGAGCGAGGGCTTCGAGTCGGACAACCGGCACTCGATGCTGCACTCGGTCGCCTACGTCGCCTTCCAGGAGCTCGCGACCCGCATCTCGCACCGCAACACCGGCCACCAGTCCGGCGACCCGGTCTGCGACCGCATGCTGGCCCGCATCGCGACCGACGAGAACCTGCACATGGTCTTCTACCGCAACCTCCTGAAGTCCGCGTTCGAGCTGGCCCCCGACCTGACCATGCAGGCGGTGCGGGACGTCGTGGTCGACTTCCGCATGCCCGGCCACGGCATCCCCGGCTTCGAGCGCGCCGCCGCCCAGATGGCGATCGGCGAGGTCTACAACCTGCGTATCCACCACGACGACGTGCTCCAGCCGGTGCTGCGCCACCTGAAGGTCCTGGAGATCGACGGCCTCGGCCCGGAGGGCCTGCAGGCGCAGGAGGAACTCGGCCTGTTCATGGGCGGGCTGGACGCGGAGGCCACGAAGTTCGACGAGAAGCTGGCCGCGCGCAAGGCGCGGATGGCGGCGCGCGCCGGCGCGTGACGCCACCAGGGACGGGCGCCCGGATTTCCCGGTGCGCCCTGTCGGTGGCCTGCGGCATCATGCGCGCATGCGTGCTGACACCACCTCCGGCCGGGCGGTCGGCTTCCTCCTGGACCTGATCGACTCCGCGGACGCCGACCGGGTACGCGCGCGTGTCGGCCTGCCCGTGCCCGCACCCGAGGACCTCCGGGAGGCCAGGCGCCGGATCCCCTGGGGGCTGCCGGCGCTGCCGTCCTCGGTGCTGCTGTGGATGCTCCAGGAGGACGACCCGGATCTCAACACCGTGGTCTGGCGACTGCTCACCCACCAGGACACGGCGCTGCGGCGGGCCGTTCTGGACGGGGTGCCGTTCGGCCCGGGGCGACTGCTCGCGGTGGAGGTCGACCCGGTCCTGCGCGACGACTACGAGGCACCGCCGGTCCCCGAGCGGGTCGCCCGCCTGGGACTGGTGCCCGCCCTGCGCGCGTGCGCCTCCATGCCCGCCGCGCGGCAGGCCACCTCCATGGTCTACCGGCGTGAGCACTGGCAGACGGTCGCCGAGGCGGACCGCGAGAACTCCCTGCCCGGTTACGTCCGCTGGGCCCTGTCCGTCCGCCCGGACTGCCCACCCTCGCTGCGCGCCCAGTTCGGCAGCCACCGCAAGTTCGACTTCCGCGTCCGCCAGGCGGGGATCCTGGACGGGCCCGCCGACTACGCACTGGACCACGGACCGGCCCTGGACGTGCTGAAGGTGCTCTCCCTGGGACACGTGATGTTCCCGCGCCGCGCCGCCGAGGCCGGGGACGCGCTGCGCCCGCTGGTCCGGGACCACCTGGGCGACCGCGAGGAGGCCTGGGCGGTACTCGCCCAGCTCCTCGACACCTTCCACGGCACGACCGGGGAACTCGTCAGGACCGCGGGGGCCATCGCGTGACTAGGGCCTGTCGTTTGGATCAGGCCGGCCTGGCTCACGGTGCCTTGTCGACTGACCCGAGCGGGTCGTGGTGCGTGCAGCTGCAAGGCGGAGGAGGGCGGCGACGCGGAGCGGCGACAACCGACGACAACGCCGCAGATGTGCGTGCCACGACCCGCGACGCCGGCATGATCCAAACGACAGGCCCTAGAAGGTCGATGAAGATCTTGGGTTCTGGTCCTGCCGCGTGAGCGGCGGGACCAGACTTGTCTTGTGGCGATGGGTGAGTGGGTCGGCGAGAT